>JANOKJ010000103.1:0-178199 GCA_031419275.1 Akkermansiaceae bacterium
GATTTTCACCAGTTTGCAACCCGAGCCATAACCGGAAGTCATGTAAACCGTGCCATCATGATAGACTGGCGTTGGAATCACCGCTGTGCGTCCTTCAGGCCAGGCCGATTTCCAAATGACATCACCATTTTCCGCGCTCACACCGGCTAGGGTGTTCATGAAAAGCTGGATGTATTGTCGCTTGCCTTTCACCGTGGCAATAACCAGCGAGGAATACTGCGCGCCGTCTTTAAGGTCTTTGCTGCGCCACAATTCTTTCCCGGTTTTCTTTTCAAAAGCGACGATCGCTCCTTCAGATCCACCAGGAGTGACCACTATTTTGTCACCATCCACCAGTGGCGATTCCGAGTAACCCCAATCCGGGACTTTCCCTCCGAAATCCTTCACCAAATCCTTGCTCCAAAGCTTTTTCCCATCCGAAGCGTTGAAGCTGGCGAGCTCGCCGTTCGCGCTCATCGCAAATACCATTCCGTCGCTGACGGTCGGCGCGCCACGCGTTCCCCCACCCCAAGACGTATTGTAACCTTTACCTGGATCGGCACCGATCGGCGTCGCCCACAATTCCTTGCCACTCGAATCAAGGCAAAGAAGCTCCGCCTCTCCGTCACGGCTTCCTGTTAGATAAATTTTTCCACCCACTAGCGCAGGCGAGCTGTAACCCTTGCCGGCATTTTCAAATGTCCACAGCAACTTCGGCCCGCCGTTCGGCCACTCCTTAAGCAAGCCGGTGTCCGGCGATTTCCCATCCCGCGCCGCGCCGCGCCAGGTCGGCCAATCGGTAGCGACGCCCAGTGGCTTAGTCGCAGCTTCTTTTTCGGCAAATGCCTTATCATCCGCGGTTAAACGATCCAGCTCCAGTTCAAAGGTTTTACCGTCCGTGCGCTTCAAAGTGACCTTCCCATTCTTGAGTCCGATAAAATCCGCTTCAAGGGTCTTCCCGGTTTTTGCATCTGTCCATGTCCGCGCGTGGAGCGCTGAACTGCCTATCATAAATGCGAATGCCGCCAGCGCTGGAATGAGAGTGGATTTAGTGCTCATGCTCCTAATAAACAATAAACGTCTAAGAAATCAATTCTTTGATTTCCAAAAAACATGAGCGCCCCTTCAAAGCTATGGCTCTAGCTTTTGCGTTGCTCATGACGAATGTCACGAGCTTTGCTCAGGAAATAGGAGTCTTCACCTATGTTCACTGCGAGGTCACCAATACGTTCAATGGAGCGAGCTACAAGAATCAGGTGCAAAATATTTTCAGCACTTGCGCCTGGGGTTTCAAGGCTACCACTCAGCGATGACGAGACTTTTTTGTACGCCGCATCAAGCTCTTTGTCGCTGGCGTGCAACCCTTGGCCAAGCTCAGAATCTCCTTCGGTATATGATAGAATCGCATCATTGAGAATCTTATCAGCCATGATATATAGCGGCTCGACAACCACCACTTCAATAGGTGCTTGTGACTTGCAGATTTTTTTCGCGCGTTTGGCGATGTTCACCGCATGATCGGAAATACGCTCTAGGTTATGCGCGGTTTTCATCGCGGTTATGACCGCCCTCAAATCCGTGGCCATAGGATGAAAACGAATCAAAATATCTAACCCCATCTGATCGATTTTCATCTCAAGCTCGTCTACTTCAGAATCATCGCCAACAACCATGCGTGCCAAGTCGATATCTTGAGACAAGAGCGCTTGCATAGCATGTTTAATGTTCTGACATGTTAGGGTCGCCATGAGTTGCACCTTCTCTTTAAGGGTGTTCATGGAATGATCCATCTCTTGAAAAATGTGTTGTGTGCTCATGATGTATGATTGGTTGCTAGTGAATTTAGAAATCAGCCGAAACGACCTGTGATATATTCCTCAGTTTGTTTAACGCTTGGGTTCGAGAACATGCGCTTTGTCTCGTCGAACTCTATAAGTCCACCCATGTAAAAAAAGGCTGTCTTATCGGAAACCCTTGCCGCTTGTTGCATGTTGTGGGTAACGATGATGAAAGTGTAGTCGCCTTTCAGCTTCCAGATGAGGTCCTCGACCTTTGCTGTAGCAATCGGATCGAGCGCGCTGCACGGCTCATCCATCAAGACGACGGTAGGCTTCACGGCGATCGTTCTAGCAATGCACAAGCGTTGCTGTTGGCCACCGGAAAGGCCAAGCGCAGATTCGTGAAGGCGATCTTTCACTTCATCCCAAAGTGCGGCTGACTCGAGGCTTTCTTGCACGGATTGATCGAGGATGCCCTTGTTACGCTCGCCACGCATACGCAAGCCGTATGCGACGTTTTCGTAAATGCTTGATGGGAATGGATTGGATTTTTGAAACACCATACCAACATCACGACGGAGCTTTACGACATCGACGGATCGGTCATGAATGTTGATATTTTCGACAAGGATTTCTCCGTGCGTGATGCGGGTCCCGGCAATTTCATCATTCATGCGGTTGATGCAACGCAACAACGTGGATTTGCCGCAACCCGAAGGGCCAATGAATGCGGTGACTTCGTTTCTTTTCACATCAAGCGTGATATCTTTGAGCGCTTGAGTGGAACCGTAGTTGAACGACACGTTTCGAATATCCACGGCAATCGTGGAAGCTTCGGATGCGGTCTGTTTTTCCTGAAGATCGTTCATAATAGAAAGGGATAAATCAGCCGAACTTGCCCGAGATGTAGGCTTCGGTATGTGGATCTCTGGGGTTTTCAAAAATCTGCATGGTGTCGCCATATTCGATCAATTTACCAAGATACATGTATGCCGTGCGATCCGAGCAACGAGTGGCTTGTGACATGTTGTGTGTGACGATCACGATGGTGAATTTTTTCTTCAACTCGTGAATGAGTTCTTCGATTTTCAAAGTAGCGAGGGGATCCAATGCGGCACACGGCTCGTCCATCAGGACAATATCTGGTTCTGTGGCAATAACTCGCGCGATGCAGAGACGTTGTTGCTGTCCACCCGAGAGACCGAATGCGCTGGTTTTCAGGCGATCTTTGACCTCATTCCAAAGCGCGGCATTGGTGAGTGCTTTCTCAGCCGCCTCATCTAATTCGGCACGTTTCGTCACTCCGGCAATACGCAGGCCATAGACAACGTTATCGTAGATGGATTTTGCGAACGGATTGTATTTTTGGAATACCATTCCTACACGACGGCGAAGTTCATTGATATTGATATCTTCGCGATGAATATCGATACCGTGCACACGAATCGATCCGGAAGTAACGCGAGCTGCGGGAATGCGGTCATTGATACGATTGATACAACGAATCAGAGTGGATTTACCACACCCCGATGGGCCGATGAACGCAGTGACCTGATTTGCTGGAATGTCCAAGGTCACATCATGTAGCACTTGTTTGGAGCCATACGAAAAATTTACGTTCTGGATCTGAACGGCAGATTCCATAGCGGTGGATGTATCTGTGGAAGGAGTTACCATTTGAGTTTGGCGCGAAGTTTAGCACGAAGGATCATGGATCCGAAAGATAGCACTGCAACTAGAATGAGGAATACGAGAACAGATCCGTATTGTGCGCGTTGGGTGTATTCTGAAGCAGGAATGCGTGCAGCAAGGGTGTAGATATGATACGGTAATGCTTGCACTTGAGAGGATAGAACATCGAGAGGATTGCTCACTCCCTCCCATGGGAAATCGTCTTTAGCAGCGACGGCAGCGGTGAACATGATGGGTGCGGTTTCACCCGCAACCCGAGTGATCGCAAGCAGGGATGAAGTCAGGATGCCGGGCATTGAATAGGGCAAAACGCATTTTCTAATCGTCTGCCAACGCGTGGCACCCATCGCAAGCGAGGCATCGCGGAAACCTTGTGGCACGGCACGCAAGGATTCCTCGGAAGCCGTAATGATCACGGGCAGAATCATACAAGCCAGCGTTGCGCAACCCGCCATGAGCGATGAATTCCAGCCTTGGAAGCTAAGAACCATATCATTGATGAAAAGCGGAATAACCAGCAACGATCGATCCGATGGCATATTTGTGATTACAGGAACCACGAGCACGAATACGGAGAATCCGAACAATCCGAAAACAATTGAGGGAATACCGGCTAGATTGAGAATCGCAAGACGCACCGCGTGAATGAACGGACTCTGCTTTGCATATTCCGCCAAATAGATGGCTGCGCTGACTCCGAAAAACAAAGCCAAAATCATTGCTCCGATGGTAAGAAGCGCGGTGCCTGCAATCGGCCCAGCGATGCCTCCGCCCGAATAGGAAAAGGTTTTTTCGTTGTAGATGGTTTCCTCGGGATGCGCTTTTAAATAATCGTTGTATTTTGAAGCCGGTAGCTGATGCCGTGTGCCTTCTTTGTCATCAAAGACATGTAAGGTCTCATTTTTTGCCGTGAGGAACTCAATATCTACGAAAGGAAATTTTGAGCTGAAGATAGAAGGCGCGCCGTCGATAACGATTTTTGCAAACAGTAATACTGCAATTAGAACAATGAGGTATGTGACGCTGCCGAGCAAAATACGTACAAAGATATCTTTGAAGTATCCCCTCGGCATTCCTTTACGGATAAGTATTTCTGGATCGACCATGATGTTAAATTTACTTTTTCACACGATTCACAAAATGATGAGCGGTGGCGTTGATGCCGAGAACGACTGCAAACAAAACGATGCCCACCACGAAGAGCGCGCGGTAGTGCACGCTACCCAGAGGAACCTCGCCCAGTTCTTGAGCGATGATGCCTGTGAGCGTATGAGTGGGTTGGAAAAAAGCTCCGAGGCCTTCGCTGAAATCGGGAATCTTAATCCGGTTTCCTGCCACTAGAAGGACGACCATGGTTTCTCCGATGACGCGGCCGAATCCTAACAGAATTGCGGCTAAGATGCCTGAGAAAGAAGCTGGGATCATCACGCGGAAAGCGGTTTGCACATGAGATGCTCCCAATGCTTCGGAAGCCTCTGCATAGGCAGATGGCACGTTGTTAAGCGCGTCTTCTGCGAGTGAGAATATCGTCGGGATGCTCATGAGAGCGAGAAGACATCCAGCCGTGAAAATATTGAGTCGCTCCTCGAGGGGAAATCCTGGCACCCATTGAAATGCATCCATCACAGAAATTTCGCGCAATACGGATCCAAACACCAAGATGCCAATGAACCCAAGGACGACCGATGGGATAGCTTGGATGAACTCAATAACGGGTTTTACCAATGCCTGCTCACGGCGTTTGGCGAAATGGTTCACATAAATTGCCGCGCTGATACTAACAGGAATGGCGATGGTCAGCGCAACCAGAGCAATCATCAATGAGCCGACCGCGAGAGGAAGAATACCATAGAAATCCTGCCACTCTCCACCGGTGACCCATTTTTTACCGGTCATAAACGACATAATCGCATCGGAAAGCGGCACGGGATCCATGTGTTTCCACGCGTTGATTTTTTTAGGTGTTTCATCGAGCTCCGCGACGAAGATCGGCCAAGCTTTGCGAGCCACATTTAAATAACGTTTTGAATTTGGCTCGGAAAGAGATTTAGGAATTTTAGAGAATGCTTCTGATGATGAGATTTTAAGTCGATTGTTAAGCTCGATACACTCGGGCTTGCGCTCGAGCAAAGCCAGCATCGGAGTCTGAATGTCAGGCTTTTCAGCGAGCGCGGCATATGCATCGGTGAGCAGTCTTTCGCGAGCGACGGGATCTTTTTCTCTGGAAGCCGCAGCCAGCAGGGTTTTTCTGTCTTTTTCGAGAATGTCAGCTGTCTGAAGCTGTTCTTTCGTGACGGTTACAGACTCGGTCATTTCCATGACGATGGAGCCAAGATCAAATCCGGCGGTCTCAAAATCATCGATGACCGTGCGAAATTCCTGAAGAGGGGCGGCGTGCTTTTGCTGAGCAGCAACAAATTCTTGCGCCAAAGCGGCGACTAAAGGGGGATCATCCGTGGCTTCTGGTGGCCGGGTCCGGAGGGATTCGATCAACTGCTCGCGCTCTTTAGGTGTGAGATGCGGAGTTTTGAGAGGCTTGAGCAAGGCGTTCTCACGTTGCTTTTCGTAATTACTGAGAAGAGCGGCCTTCATGCCTGTGTTGGCATCGGTCTCCGCTTGAGGATTATTTAAAATGAGGTCTCTGGTTGGACCCACTTGATCGGTGAAAGCATTGTAAAATGCGCTGGCTTCTTGGGACCGTATCAGCTCACGAGCGCTTTTGCCGTTCACTTCGGCGTAATACGCGCGATTCAGTAGGCTGGTCAGCTGTTCGTGGGAGGTGAGATTATCGCGTGAAATATCAACAAATTCGAGTCCTGCGATACGATAGGTTTCGAGATCCCGACGGTATCCTGGAAAAAATCCCAAGCCCTCCTTAAGCAGGAAGGCAATAATCAGGATTAAAATAACGATGGTTAAGCCAGCATTTGAGGCGAAGAAAAACCGAATGAGTTGTTCATACGAGAACCCGCTGCGTTGGAAGCGATGGCCTGTTTTTTCGTTCGGTGATTTTTCAGATGCCATGTTTAATGCCGCGTCAAAAATTGAGGAAATGAATGAGAAAGAAAATGAGCACCGCCGAACCAGTCAACGATGCTCATAAACAACATACTTTGCAGAGTATTTGGAAGCTAGTATTTCACAAAACCAACTTTTTCAGCCACGGCCTGACCAGCTGATGACTTAACGTAATCTAGGAAGGCTGCGGCTTCTGCGGTTGGTTTGTCAGGTGCGTAGAGGTAGCAAACGCGTGAATAAACGTATTTTGCAGCGTTTGACGCGGTTGGCTCAACACCATCGATGGTGATTGCCTTCGTGCCTGGGGTCTTGGCATAAGCAAGACCTACGTAACCGATACCGTTTTTGTTTTTAGCGACCTCTTGAGCGATTTGCTCGTTACCTGCCATTTTGAGTGATGTAGGAGCGTAATCACGTCCGGCCATCGCAAGCTTCTGCCAGTCTTTATAAGTTCCGGAGGAAGTGTTACGGGTGTAGATGGAGATTGGACCAGGAGCGCCACCGAGTTCTGACCAATCTTTGATTTGACCAGTGAAGACCTTGGCAACTTGTGCCTTGGTGAGGCTGCTTACCGGGCTGTTCTTATTGACGATAACGACAAGCATGTCGCGGCAAATTGGGTGCTCTTTGATGTAAACCCCTTTGGTTTTGCAGAAGGTGCGCTCGTCGTCTTTCACTTTACGTGAAGACATACCGATTTGAGCAGTGCCGTTGGCGAGTGCTGGGAAGGCAGTCGTGGAACCTTCAGCGGCGATCTCGAATTTCACGCCTTTGTTGCCAGCGGCCTTGAAGGACTCTGCAAGTTGAGGAATGAGTTTGGCTCCAAGGGTATCACTGCCCTTCAGGCTGAGGGTTTGTGCGCCAGCCATCGTCGTAATGACTGCTGAGGCTAATAGTGTGGAAATAACTTTCATATTTTTATTAATTTTAATTTTACGTTAGAGTAACCAGATTAGAAGTTGAAACGAAGACCGCTCATGAAGGTGTAGCCGTCGAATTCGCCACCACCCATGTGCGAGCGTTCGATGCCGTTCATCAATTTGAGTTTGTGGCCATACATATAGTAGTTAACGCCGAGGTAAGCTGAGGCGTAGGTGTTACCACGTGAGTCAGAGTTTTCGAGGCGCTCATAACGTGAGGAAACGCGGAGGCTGTCAGCGCCATCGCCATTCGCCAATTGGAGGCGACCCACAAGTTGTAAGCCTTCAGCAATGAAGTAGGAAGGAATCACACTCAGCGCAACCACGTTTGCCTGGTTGATCGCGACAGGAGCGCCAGAAACTTCCGATGTACCGTCGTAACCGAAGCCATAGAGAAGCTCAGTGGTAAGGCCAAAACGTCCTTGGGTAAGGTCGTTGGTAAGGGCGATGGATTCGGTGAACAGTGGTGATTGGCCAGGAGTGTATTCCGTTGTGGCTGTTTGTTGGAATCCTGGTTCGCTGTTGTGCATGAAATGAACGGATGCGACAGCTGAGTCGAAGCCCACTTTCTCTGCGTAATCGTAGCCGATTTTGCCAAGAACGATCGTTCCGCCGTCTCCGTCACTGAATTCACGTTGACGATCGTTACCGTAGACGCCGAGCTCATAGAGCCAGCCGCCTTTGATGCCTTTACCGCTTACCCATACACCTGTTAGCTCACCTGGGAACATAATGTTGGAAACCAAACTGCGCTCAATGGTGAGGATGTTATTGGATGAGATTTCCTGTTCGCGGGAAAATGCCACCTTGGTTTTACCGACTGACACGTTCAGAGCGTCAGATGGAGCATAGGTGACATAGAGCGCGTAAAGATCTTTGTAGAGGGTGTCAGAAAAATCGCCATCTTGTGCGTCTGTATCGACGTTGATCAAACCATCGAACTTCCATTGTTGAAACCACTTTGATTTGAATCCGAAGCGAGCGCGGCGAACTTCGATGTCATTGCCCCAGACGGATTCATCGTTACCGGCCATTTTGTAATCGTCGGTATTGAAGACTTGGTCTTCGTTTTCACCGTAGATCGTCTGAAGCATGAGGCGGCCTTGGAGGCTGAATTCTTGGAGAACTTGGTTATCGTCATCTTTGTAGAGGTTGAACATGGACCATGCTTGGTCCATTGGGGTATCACCGGTGAATCCTTTAAATAGGAAGCCGCCTGGTTCGGCGTGAGCGGACGTAATCCCGAGCAGGCTCGTTGCAAGAAGGGCGCTTTGAAGTGTTTTCATTAGATGTGTGTTGTTGTTGGTTGCGTGCGCATTTACGGCACGACGGGAAGATGCATAAAATCGGGCTTTATCTTGAAGGGGATTATTGTGACGGTGTTGTCACAATCTGCCACATAGACTGATTGCTTATTGCCTCTAGGAAAACATGATCTACAGATGGTCGCACCCGTGAGCCAAGAAACGCCCCAATCATTACTAGAAGCGCCCTGGATGGCGGGCTTACGGGCAGCAAGGGCGAACCTGATCCCGGCGTTGATCGTCCAAGCCATTATGTTGGCGGTGGTTTTGGGCTATTATTTCTGGCCGCCAACCACAAGGTGGCTAAATCAGCTCGCGGAGCTTAAACAAAGCTGGGGGTATGGTTATTCAGCGTTGTCTGCGGCGATTGCTGGCGGGGTGGTGCCGGAAATCATGCGGGTGCTCTTGTTTCAGCGAGGGCGGATCACAAAATCCAACGCTGTGAACCTTTTGTTCACCCTTCCATTTTGGGCAGGCACTGGGATGATCGTGGATTTATTTTACCGCATGCAGGCACAGTGGTTTGGCGCAGAGGCGACATTCCAAATCGTCGCGATTAAAGTCGTCGTCGATCAGTTTATCTTCAATCCGCTTTTTGCTGGGCCGAGTGGGGCTTGGTTTTACGACTGGAAGCTCTCGGGATGCTCTTTCAAAAACACCGGCCGATTTCTTACTGCAACCTATTATCGGGAAGTGATCGTCCCGATTCTATTCGCAACTTGGGGCGTCTGGATTCCGTTGGTGGCGATACTTTATTCGCTGCCGTCTTTGCTCCAGATCCCTTTGTTTGGCCTAGCTCTGGCGATGTGGGTGATGCTTTACACTTGGATCAGCGAACAACGGTCACAGCCTAAACGATGATCTACTTCGGCAGTGGATCTCCTGTTAGCTCAGAGAGCTTTTCGAGGAGCTGGCGGTTCTCGTCTTTCATCACATCATGAGCTGATTCAATTTTATCGTGCTTTTCCCACATCTCGGCTCTGCCTTCGAATTCTCTGCCGAAGCCACGGACTGAAGCCACGACATCCTTGGCTTGTTTTAAGATATCGGAATTGCGAGAATCCGTGTAACGTTCCAGATCTCTGAGATCATCGCGCATTTGTTCATAGAGCTCATTCAATTTGGAGAGTTGGTTGGAATTAATGCCGTAAAAATCTTCATATTTTGCGATCTCGCTAATCACATCAACTTTACGCCAGATTTCTGCGGCAAGTGCTTCTCTGGTAAGATAGCGAGGTCGTGAAACGGATCCGTAGGTGAGGAGAACTTTTGAGGAGAGATGATAAGGCGCTTGAGTGACAATTTCCTGTAAGCGCTCACGCACAATTTTGTTGTTCAAATAGGTGCCCATTACTTTGCCTGCGGACGTGTCTTTGATGATTTTAAATTTGCTATAGATTTCCGCATGTTTTGCGGAGGGTTCTTTGCTGGCAAGAGTGGTGAGTTCATCTAAGGAAGAAGCCACAAGCACTTCGTATTTGAAGAAAAATTCGGGTTTTTCGAGCGCGAGCAAATTGATAAACATCGGTTCCGCAGAAGCAGGAATAATGAGTCTGCCACCGGAGCTTTCAGCTAACTCCATCAGTGAGCGCCAAAAGAAAGCAGGCAGTTTCAATTTTCCGGATTTATCGATTTCACCTACTACGATCCCATCCACTGCTGCGCCCGTTAGTGCGGCGTTAGCCAAGACAAAAGCTGGGCCAGTGATTGCGGCGCGATTTCTACGGAATGGATAGTTTTTATCTTCATCCATCCGAATTCTGACTTGCCCGCGTTCGGGCAATTGGCCCAAGGTTTTCGAGAGCTGATCACGCACAGGATTTGAAATCTCTTCCTGCATTTGCCAATAATCATCCGAACTCGAAGAGATCCTAATGCGGAAGCCATACTCGTCATTCCCTTCATCATCTTTTGGATGATTGTTAGATCTCATCTCGAGTGGTACAACCTTATGAACCCAAAGCGATTTTTTTTCATCATACATTAGAAGAACGGTTGAGATTTTGGCGTCATTGAGCACCATGCCCGCTTTGGGATCATATTTTGGTTTCTCTATAGGCTTGGTTTCCGCCAATTCCGGTTTCTCTTCTTCTTTCTTTTCCTCCTCCTTTGGTTCCGGCTCAACGACCGGAGCCTTTTTAAAACTGTCCAGCTCCTCCACCCAACCATTCCATGCTGCGTGTTCGGGTTTGCTGTTAAAGCTGGCGGCCTTTGGATCGGTAGGGAAAATGTTAGCTACGGTTTCACCAACCAACGCCGCGAGAATATTTCCATCCTGACCAGCTTCAGGCGAAGCGAGCCATTCTAGACTGGTCCATATATTCTTTTTTTCGCGATCGATCTTTTCTTGATCAGTAGAATCAGGCTTTTCGCCCTCAATGAGCTTGTTAAGCGCACTTTCTGCTTCGGCGTTTTTTGGATTCAATGCTAGTGCCAGAGCTAGAGCTTTTGCAACCGCGCGGCGGTGTTCTGGCGTTTCGTAAGGGCTGGCGCTTGTAACGGTTAACAAGCGACTCGATAAGCTGCCGATAGCTTGGTCATTGATGGGTAGGCGATCGCGGCGAAACGGGGAAAGTTTACCCGTCGGAGGTAAGAATGAATTTGCGTTAACTGCCGTAGTTAGCAACAGCAGGCTCCAAGTAATGAGGCCTCTACGGAGCGATTTTCTGGATATAGCATTCATACAATTGCTACATTTATGAACTTTTTTAATAAATTCACAAGAGAACATTGCAGATACGCCCCATTTTTTGGAACCCTCTTGGCATGGCTGAATCTGATACAGAAGTGGTGACGCGTGAGGAAGTGATGTTTTTCGATACCGATTGTGGCGGGGTCGTTCACAATCTTGCCTATTTACGGATGATTGAAACCTGCCGGACCCGGCTGGCCGCAAAACTGGGGATGGAGCTTCGTGAAATGTCGGAAACTCAGATTTTCCCTGTGCTTACTCGCACAGAAGTGGATTACCGCAGACCTGCGAAGCTAGGTGACTGGATTACGATTCGCGGTTGGCTGGGCGAAGTCAGCAAGGCGCGGTTCTGGTGTCAGTTTGAGATGCGCCGCGAGGCTGATAACGCATTGCTTGTCACAGCGAAACAAGCGCTAGCGCTTGTAAAAATGCCCGAGGCCAAACCACTACGGCTGAATTTTAAAGGCCTGAAATCTTAGGTGGATCTTTTACATTCCGATCAAAAACCTGAAGTAATCAGGCTCTGACTTCAAGCGCGCGATCTCTTTTTCCACTAGTTTGATCGCTACGTAATCCTTCGTTTCGCCATAACTCACAATTTCCTTATTCAGATCTCTGATATACGAGGCTTGCTCGCTCTTGAAACGTTTATCAAATCGAGAACGCACTTTCGCTTGTTCGGCGAATGAGCTCGAAAAGTGATTTTTGACATTGGAAATACTGACTAGCGAAGCAGGCAAGGGCTCGCTCATTAGATAATTTTGTGCGCTCCATTTCTGCATGGTCGATGCCAAATCTGCCACGGCTGTTGATGACGGGTTGTATCCCATCGCCTTTATGGATTGCCTAGTTTGTGCTTCAAAATTTTGGGCATGGATTTTGAGCTCCTCACGGTATGTATTTAGATCCTCTTTGAAGCGATCTTTCATAGTGCCTTCAACGCGCACAAAAAACGCATCGACATCTGCCATTGGCTTAACGCCTTCTTGGGCAACCGTTTTTCTAGGTACAGGCTTTTTGGGGCCTTCCGGCTCGGCAGGCTTCTGCACGTTTTGAGCTCCAGAAGTTGTAGGTTCTTCGGAATTTGGCTTGATTACAAAATAATAGATCAGTGCGATCGCTGCGATCAATAACAGGATAAGAAATAGAGTTCCCGCTCCAGATCCGGATGATGATGCTTGTGGTTTAAGCGATCTGTGGCGCATCACGGGGCGGGCAACCCCAGATCCGGAAGATGCCGCTTTTACTTGAATCGCTCCTTGGCGAGAAATGGGATTAGCGCCTCCAGATGCGGAAGATGCCGTGCTTGTTTGAAGCGCTCCTTGGCGAGAAATGGGATTAGCGCCTCGAGATCCAGAAGATAGGACGGGTTTTTGAAGCGCTGCTTGACGATGTGGGGCTCTGGCAGTCACAGAGCTGGTAATCAGAGAAGTTTTCTTGAAAGCTCCAATTTTTTCTAAATCTGCCACCAATTCATCGGTAGATGCATGGCGCGCCTCTGGGTTTGGATGGATTGCTTTCTGAATAATGCTCCGCAGTTTAGGATTTGTGGCAGCAGGTAGCTCGGCTAGAGGATCGACTCCATTTGGCTCTATTCCCGTCAACATCTCATGAAGCATGATCCCAACGGAAAAAATATCTGCACGATGATCAAAGGAATGGGGAGGTTCGATCACTTCCGGTGCCGTGTAGCCTGGGGTTCCAAAAATCTGCTCTCCTTCCTCCACTTGCTTGCCTAACACGCTTGCCAAACCAAAATCGCCGATTTTCGGGTTCGCATTGGCATCCATCAGAATGTTGCTCGGTTTGATATCGCGATGCAGAATACCGAATTGATGGGCATGCGAAAGGCCACGGCAAACATCGATGACCATTTTCAGTGCGTCATCTTGATGGACAATTCGTTTGTTACTTACGGAATACAATGAGCTACCCGGCACATATTCCATGACGATATATAGCAGTCCGTTGACATCGCCGAAATCATAGACCCCAATCAAGTTCGGATGATTCAATTTGGCCATCGCTTTGGCCTCTGCCGCGAAGCTGACGCGGAATTCCGAATCTTGAGAAAACTCTCTAGGTAAAATTTTAATCGCCACATCACGATCGAGCGAGCGCTGGTTGGCATGATAGACCGCGCCCATACCGCCACAAGCAATCAAGCCGTGAACATCATAATTGGGGAAAAGCTCCGCCACTTCTTGGAGGCTTGGTGCCTGAAATGTCGCGTGAGAGACGGGCTCAGGTTCTGTCGCGGATACGGTCATAAAGGAGTAAGATAATAATGCGGATCAGATAGATCGTCGCTGAGAAGTGTTTGCGGTGTGAAGTAAGGAAGCCATAATATCAACTCATTAGAGAACCAAATCTTAGAACTTTTTATTCTAAATTTAACTCTTTAATCCAAATATTGCGGAATTTCACTTGGTTATGGTGGCCTTGTAACTTGATGAGTCCGGGTTCTGGCCCTTCTTTGTGGCCGGCCCCGGTTTTTTTAGGGATTGCGAAATCATCGTGGATGAGGACTCCGTTGTGATAGACGGTAATTCTTGCGTCCTCGGTTTTGGTTTCGCCATTGAAACGTGCGGATCGAAAGACGATATCGTAGGTCTGCCACTCACCGGCTTTTTTAGAGACGAGCTGGTCAGGTTTTTTGATTTTATAAATGCTCCCAGCATAGCTGGGTTTATAATCCTCTGGGGAAATTCCGAACGAATTGAGGATCTGAACTTCATAGCGCTGTTGAATATAAATCCCAGAATTTCCATTCTGCTCAGGATCTTTGGCGTCAGCCACATCATTGACATCGAACTCCACGTGCATTTGGAAATCCAGATACGGAGTTTTGGTGACGAGACTGTCCCACTTCGGCGAGGCGGTAAGAACGCCGTCTTTAAAAACCCACAAGTTAGCTTCTTTCCCTGCTGGCACGAAATGATGTTCGGTATCTCCCAATAGCTGAACGGCACCTTCAGGACGCACCATTTTATCAATTTGAATGATGCCTTTGGTGGTTTTTTTACTGTCATCCCCAAACGCAGTCCCGCAAACCAGTAGCGCGGCAAATATTGACAAATAAAATTTCATGCAATTAAAACTAGGGTGTGTAATTTAAATGAGGATAGGGATTTTTCAAAAATTATTTTTTCTTACGCTTAGGGCGTTTTTGACCGTTTCTGCCACCGTAGCGCCGAGCAATTCTTGCTCAGGTTTCTTATTAAAATGCACGTCCATTCCCTTTCTCCAGTTGTCGTAAACCGGAGACTTATTCACGACTCCGTGCAAATCGTTGATCAAAATTTCCGGATGACGCTGCATGACTTCCGCTGCGGCTTGGTTAAATTCTACATCCGCGCCTTTACGACGGGCATATTTGCTCTTGTTGTCCTGGGGAACCGGGGTTGTCGTGCACCAGATCAAGGTCGCGCCGGTTTTCTTTAAGATCACGATCTCCTTTTCCAAGCTTTGCTTGTAAAGCTCGAGCGGCACGGCGTAGTCGCCAAAAGAATCGGTCACTTTATCGTAAGTTTGCTTGAGATCATGCAGGCCGTGATTGAACTGAATGACATCCCATTGCAGACCCTTTTGTTGGTAATCACCCAACCAAAGCTCCGCATTACTGACGCCATGGACGCTTGAAAATGAATTGCCTTCGTTGCGGTGATAATTGGCGATCCCTTTCAAGGCCGCCTTCGCCGCCTCGTGATAATTCATACTGATCGAGTCTCCGATAACCAACACCCGCGGCAAATTTGGATCGTCCGTCGCACGCGGATCTTCAAGCGCAGTGACCTGCATGCTCTGAACAACGAATCGCTCCCCATCCTGCGCGCCCTGCAGCGTCGCTTTCCAAAATCCTTTTGATAGCCCTGCAGCTTCAAGCCTCTCCGTGCGAATGATCTCAGTCTTATCATTCTTAGTCACAGCTGAGATCTCGGTTTTATCGTTCCAATATACTGTGAATCGAGATTTCCCAATGTCAGTCTTCGGATCGTATTCGGTTTCTTTCAGTAGCTCAAAGGATTGAGCCTTGAGATCGACATGAAAGATATTTCCAGTTGCTCCGTTTAGCCCTGATGAAACTTCGGCGAAACCGGTGGTGATAAATGAAGCCGCAGCCATCGCTGCACAGATCAGGTTTTTCATAAATGGACTGCACATTTCTTAACGGGATAATTATATTAAGGTAAGTTTTAAAGTTTTACCAACTTGGTTAAAATATACCCAAGTTTGGACTAATCGGAATGACACGAATTCAACCACCGAATTCCGACGGCTTGCTGAAATCGATGACTTGACGTGGCCACCCATCAATCGAAAGATCTCTTCTATGGCATGGCGTTTGGATGAATCGGTCGAACACGGGATGATCGACAATACCGTCGAAGGAACGACTACGGGAAAAATCTGGCTTGCGGGTCGTGATGAACCTTTAATTCTTTCTTTGAACGGCGATTGCTGGAGAGACCTCGCTGGCACGTTGCTAGAATTTGAAAATCCAACGCCAAAGGTTTGCAATGAAACCAACTCGCTCGACACTGAGCAAACTGGAATCGTCGGCGATATCACCGCCTCCCAAAAAGCCCGAGTGCCGCAGATTCCTGAAGAACAGATCAACGAATACTACCGCCAGAATCGCGAGATTCCCTGCGAGTGGAAAAATGTTCTCTACCTCGAATGGTTTAGTGAAATCAACGGTCGAGTTCTGATTGAAGCGCCTAATTACCGCATGCGGATTTCCGAACATGTTTGGGAAATGGATCAAGATCTCGAAGAAGCTCAAAAGCTCGCGAACATGAACAGCATGCGGGATTTCCTCGCTCAAATGATCCAGCGCAGCGAAACCGACGAAGCTGCTGACACGTCCAAAACAAAAAACCAACGCTCCGAACTAAACGAATACGAATGGGAAGAGCGCCTCAAAGAATCAGATCGCCTAACTGACGCTTACCAAGAAGTGTTGGAAAAATACATCGATGATCCGGATGCCGAACGCAAAGAAGCCTTCGTCATGGGCTGGGACGGTTTACTCGGTGCCATGGCGGATCGGGAAGAAAGTGAGGATTTTGATGACGACGATTTCGATGAAGAAGACGGCGATTGGAATTCTGTCACCGGCGAGGAAGATTTCTATCATGACGGCATCGCGCGCGATGACGATGAGCTGGAATACACCCACCCGCTCCAAGTCCATGCCCAGCAAATTTCCCTACGTGCCTTTGAAATTCTTGGCTCGGATTGTGATAGTGACAGCGGACCGAGTTACGAACTCACCTCGAATTTGTTGAGAATCAGCACCAAGCTCGCCGGTGTGCTCAATGACCGCTCCAGTGGGCACCAGCCCGAAGCCGGTTTTGTCCTTGCAGTTTTAAAACGTTGTCTGAACTGGATCAACGAAGCCGTTGGCGCATGTCAGCAACTCATCGAGGAAGCAAAAGACCTCAACCAAATCGCCGCGCTCGAACAACTCCGTGCAGATATTTTTAGTATTAGAGACGGAATCCTCGAAATCCGACGCTCTTTAAAGCAACGTTGACAATTCCACGTATTTGCTGACAATTTGCTCATCTTAACTATCTATGAAACTTATCCTTCTCAGCTTCGCTGCCATTTTCGCACTTGCCTCATGCAACACCATGGTCGGTCTCGGCCGTGACACCCGTTTGCTCGGCCAAGAATTGGAAAAAACTGCAGAGAAATCCGCTCCACCGAGTGATTCCGGAACGTCCGGCGCTCCTATTTACTAAGCGAAGCGCGTCAGATTATTTCTAATATCCGCGCCAAAACAGGAACGCGCAAAGCAGCGTCGCCATGCCATAAGCCAAGCCAGCTAAGGCACAAGCGTTCCAGCGTGTTCGTGTCGCACTGACCCATGTGAACGCATCTCTGAATAAATACGGCATCCCCACCATAAACAGCGAAGCCGTCAACATCAGGTAGGCAAAAATCGGAATCAGCAAGCGGCTGCCAGGGTCTTTAAGAAATGCCGATTCCAAAAGCGGGGCAGCGGCCATCAGTCCGCAGAGACCCAGAGCACGAACCGCGAGGAAATCCCGGATACTGATCGCCACAGCAATCACAGCCGCCGGCACCAACAACCGCAGCAATGGCTTGGCTTTGTTAAACTCTCCTAAATCCATCTGTAATGCACTGAGTTTTCCGAGCCCATCAGGCGCAACCAACAACCAAAACCAAGCCAATCCCAACGCTAGAAGGACTTGCCCCGCCGTCAGATCACGCGGAAATTTTTTCATGTAGCCCTGAACTTGGGTCGGCTTAGCCAGCATCAACGCGTGCACACCGATCAACCAGATAGCGAGCAGCATTCCGGCGGTAAAGAGCGAGAGCTGCTCATAGGGGTGACGTGGATCCATGCGGCTCACGACTTAGTGCCCTAACCCACGACTTTCAAGCGGGAACTCTACCCAGAGACCTATTTCTTGTCCCCTTGAAATCGGAGTTGTCGCCTCGATTTCATCTGGCTAGGATTCGCACAGTTCGCTTTCACCACTTTAACCAATCTTTCTATGGGCATCTTCAGCAAACCTCTTCTCCGCAACCAACAAAAGCGTGACGATATGCCAGAAGGCCTCTGGTCGAAGTGCCCAGAGTGCGCAGCCATGGTTCACGCCATTGAGCTCAAACAAAATCTTCAGGTCTGCCCATCTTGCAGCTTTCATTTCCTTCTGGACTCCATGGATCGCATCTTCCTCCTCGCCGATCCCGGCAGCTTCGAGGAAACTGATGCCGGTTTGTTTTCCGCAAACCCGCTCAACTTCAATGGTTACGAAGATAAAATCGATGGCCTCCGTAAGCGCACTCACATGAACGACGCCGTCGTCACAGGCCGCTTCAACATCCACGGCCAGCCCGCCATGATCGCGGTGATGGATTTCAAATTCTTCGCCGGCTCCATGGGTTCGGTCGTCGGTGAAAAAATCACCCGCGCCATCGAAACCGCCATCGCTGAAAGACGCGGCGTGATCATCGTTTCCGCCTCCTCCGGAGCGCGCATGCAAGAAGGTATGCTCTCGCTCATGCAGATGGCGAAAACCTGTGGCGCACTCGCCAAACTCAGCGAAGCCGGCTTGCCCTACATTTCCGTTCTCACCCATCCCACCACCGGTGGAGTCACCGCATCCTTCGCAACCATTGGCGACATCAACATCGCCGAACCAAAATGCATGATTGGCTTCGCTGGTCCTCGCGTGGTCAAAGAAACCACCCACCAAAATCTCCCTCCCGGCTTCCAAACCGCCGAGTTCATGTTAGAACACGGCCTCATCGACGCCATCGTCCCACGCCACGACATGCGCGACCGCCTCGGTATCTTGCTGACTTACATGATGAAATAGGACTGTGTCAGGATCTTGTCTGAATGACGATTGTTGAGGTTTGATTTTTGGATGACCACAAATGGTGACTAAATCGCATTCGCAGAGACCAAGTCTTACCATTCAAAAATCGTCAATCGATTCCAATGACATGTCCTATATAGTAGAAAGCATCTTCAGTCGATGCCGAGATCCCGAGCAAATTCATCTGTATCACGAAACGTATCGATACCCAACTGCTCTCTAATCACCTGACGCACGATCTTCCTGACCTCTTCATGTGTCCAGCGTGGTGTCTCATTCAACTCCTTCGACTTCTGTCCGACTGCTTCCTGAACATACGAAATCATTATAGCAGGAGTAATCATCTGCGCGGCCACAGCATCGGGAATCGTGATCCCAAACTTTTCCTCAACAGCAACCACTAACTCTACGGCATCGAGTCCCATAATTTTCTAAAAACGTGAAGTCCCGCCGCACTGATGGCGAGGTTGAAATAAATTAAGCTATCGAGACGTGGAATTCCTTCGCTTGATGTGAACGAGACTATCCGTTTTATCATCGGTCGTCTCGGCGTGACGACCCTACCTTTAAAAATAACAATCCGGCGGGACGTATACGCTCCACCGGATTGTTAGTAAGAACGCGAACTCTTACTTCTTTTTACCTTTCGCAGCTTCCAGTCCTTCTTTGACTTTCGCTTCGATGGATTCGTAAATGGCGGGATCGGCCTTTAGGACGTCTTTGGCGGCATCGCGACCTTGCGCGAGTTGAGCGCCGTCATAAGAGAACCACGATCCGCGCTTCTGGATAATTTCCATTTCCAAAGCGAGATCGAGCAACGATCCAGTGGAGGAAATTCCCTCGTCATACATGATGTCGAACTCGGCTTCCGTGAACGGTGGCGCGACTTTGTTTTTGACGACTTTGATTTTGGTACGGCTACCGATGGTTGTGCCATCAGAAGCCTTGATTTGGCCGACGCGACGAATGTCGACGCGAACGGATGAGAAGAATTTCAATGCGCGTCCACCGGGAGTGGTTTCTGGACTTCCGAACATGACGCCGATTTTTTCACGAATCTGGTTGGTGAAGATGCAAACGGTTTTCGCTTTGGAGATGAATGAGGTGAGTTTCCGCATCGCCGCGCTCATCAAGCGAGCTTGCGCACCTACCGTGGAATCGCCGATCTCACCATCGAGCTCTTGTTTGGTCACCAAGGCCGCGACCGAATCCAGCACGATGACATCGATCGCGTTCGAACGGACCAAAGCTTCACAGATTTGCAAAGCTTCCTCACCTGAGGATGGCTGAGATACCAAAAGATCATCCAAGTTCACTCCGAGCTTACGGGCGTATTGTGGGTCGAGGGCATGCTCAACGTCGATGAACGCCGCTAATCCGCCGCGCTTCTGTGCCTGCGCGATCACGGTCAGAGTCAAAGTGGTCTTACCAGAAGACTCCGGTCCAAAAACTTCTACGATCCGTCCTCGTGGGAAACCACCGACGCCGAGTGCGCGGTCAATTAATAGGTTGCCGGTCGGGATCACGTCGACATCGACCCGATGCTCGTCGCCCATGCGCATAATCGCCGCTTCTCCGAATTCTTTCTGGATTTGCGAAATCGCCATATCCAGGTTTCTTTTACGTGCGTCTTGAAGTTTATCTGCTGCTGCTGTTGTGTCTGTGCTTGTTTTCGTAGCCATGCAGGGAAGCTGAATCATCTTTTGCGACCTGGCAAGAAAAAAGGTGTTCGCTCGAACAAAAAAGAGCCTTTTGGCAAATAGGCTATATTTGGCTATTTTTTCTGTATCAAAAAAAATCCGCAGTTCGCACTGCGGATTTTAGATCATTTGGTAATGGGCAAGGGTTTTGATTACTGGAAGACAATGAAGGCAACTTGCTCGGTGGTGTGTTGACGGAGGGTGTTGCTGAACCCATCCTCTGCAACGTGCAGTTTGAGTGCGGTGGTGGTGAGAGCTGGCGAGCCAGACATAACCGCCCAAGAACCTTCCGTGCCGTCCATGCCAGTTTGGGAAACGGCAGCGTTACTTACGCTGGCAAATCCAGACAAGGGATATGAATAAGGCGTTGCAGAATCGCCGAAGGATCTAACAATATCCGAACCTACAGCGGCTTGGTAGCGAACTCCATTGATGGTGCCTGTGCCGGACTCGATGACAATGTAGCCGATCGTTTCATTGGCGCGTGTTTTAACCGAATCCATTCCAACGTGCTTTCCGACGTTGAGACTTGCCGATGAGATTGGAGAGGTGGCGGTAGCGCCTCTGCTCCAGAATGCCGACCATCTCGAACTGTTGTAACTCATGACCTGGCCAACAACGACGGGGTTGGTGTAAGTATTTTGATACGTGCGCGCCTCCGCGTTCCATGCACCTGTGCCAGAAGCGGTGAGAGTGGAGGTGTATTTGACTGCCTCCATTTTCACTCCTTGCCGAGCAACTGTATAAACACCTTCGTTCACTGCGACCACAGACACGCTCATACTAACTGCGGTGGTTAATCCATCTGCGCGAGCAATTCTGAGTTGGAAGCTGGTTGGAGTCACATTGCGGATGCGGGTGACCACCGGTGGCAAGCTTGAAGTTTTGTATATTGGCGTGGCAACGATGACAGGTGAAACATAGGTTTTGCCGAAGTTCACGGTTGTCCAACCTGTGCTAGTGACGTTGTTGACGGTGGTGCGCACGAGATTCGGAACCGGGTAAATTGTCATGTTTGCGGTTGCGGAGCCTACGTGAAAATCGCTATCAACGGTTGCGACGACCGCGTAGGTCCCCGGATTGGTTGGAGGTGTTGTATTACCGTTATAGGTTACAATAACAGGAACATCTGCAGGATCTGTGGTGACCGTGACAGATTTAGGTGAGCCGTTATAGTTATGGTTTCGGTTAGTGATGCTTACCGTGGTGGGGATAGGATCGACCTCGAGGGTTACAACACGATCGATAACATCTTCGACGAATGAGAGATTCCTGATACTGATGGTGTCGGTGAAAGTGCCAGCTGGAAGAGCGAGCGAATTCGAATTGATCGAGACTGTTAGCTCGACCGAAGACCCAGCCGTCAAACTTCCGCTCGTTGCGGAAAGGGAAACCCAAGTGGAGGTTTTATGAGCAGACCATTTGACTAATTCAGTGCCATTATTTGTTAGGGTGTAAGTTTGCGATGAAGGCGTGAATGGCCCACCATAATTACCAGAGAAAGAAAGGCCAGTAGCAGCCGTAACCACCAAGTCATTTACTGGCGTAGCGCTATAATCAGGATCATAAGAACCAAATAGATCGACTGTATCAATATTCCAATTTGATGAAGATGCCGAACTATCAGTGGCAAGTAACCACCTGAACCTTAGGACTTTACCCGAATATTTTGAGGCATTTGTTAGGTTGATCAGTGTTTGGACATAGCCTTTGCTGTCGCCGCTCCATGCAAATCGGCCAGCAATCGGACTGCGATAATCCTCTGAAATGACTTTGTTGTAACCATTGCTTTCGAAAACCGCGCCGGATTCGTTGGTGGTAATGTCAAACCAATCTGCTTCAGTAACTTCATCAGCAAGTAAATCCTTCACGGAATATTCTAAAACGCCGCCATCGTAGCCGCTCTCTAATTTACAAGACTGCCAGAAACTGAGTTGCAGATTTATCGCAGCAGGATCAATTTGTATTGGAGGGGATTGAAGATATTTTGTGGCGGGAGATGAAGGAGTTATTGCCCCAGCAGAATGGGGTGTAGTATCGAAACTGGTCGTATCCACCGTCCAGAGAGGGGCCGATTCGGTCGTAGTATAGGTCGTCCAACCAGAAGGTAACGAAGTACTTCCATCAAAGTATTCTTCAAAGAATTCGATAATCGGCAGTGTAATGTTAAAAGCTGAAACGAGTGTGTCTTCCTCTAAGGGGACGAGATCCAATTCAGGATTAACAGCATATAGATCCCATAAACCAATCGCTGCGCCCGTTATCGGAAACGTTACATTCATTAAGTCAGTGCCGACCACGCTAGTGATAGTGCCTTGTATATCTGAGCTGCCTGTTCTTTTGAGATAAACCTCCGTGGCGGATGGGCCCGTTCTAAAAAGTCTACCTGTGATAACTACATTAACTGGCAAGTTATTTTCAGCCTCATTTGGAGTAATGCTGAGGACTCTGAGTCTTGGAGTGGCTTCTTGAATCGTTCCACTGATAAAGTATTGACCGAGGCTGCCGTAAGCACTGTAGCCGCTTGGATCCAAGTTCATGGGACTTCCAGCTGCTGAATTTTTGATATGTAAGAAATAAGTGCCTGCGACGAGATCCGGAGAAATGGTCGCGCTGGCGGTAGTTGTCGGGGTAGAACTAACAACAAGATTCCCAGCATCGTCATAAAGTTCAATGTTGATATCTAAATTGTTTCCAATCGTATCGTTCGCGGTTACCCATGGATCTACGTTAATGTTAATGACACCATCACCGGTTTCAAACCAAAAGACATCTACATCTGAAGCCTTCTCAATGATTCCTTTGTTTTCCGGAGAACTATTAGTTGGGTCCGTTTGCGGAGTCGTGGAATTGATGATCGTAGTGCCGGTAACTACTAATTCCGTTGCTCCAGAGTCTGATATGTTACCGTGATCATCGCTGCGGTAGCCGCCGCCGCTTGTAATAATACCAAATTTTGCAGCAATGATTGCTAAATCGTCATCCTCCGTGTTGTTTGCGCCGCTGTAATCACCTTTACTCCACTGCGTCATGTTTCTACCATAACCTGCGCCCATGATTGGCGCCCAAGAAAGATCTCCAGCTCCGTGGCCTAGGTAATAAGCGCTCGCGCCCCTGCCGTCATGATTTAGGCCAAGGTTGTGTCCAATTTCGTGTGAGGAAACTTCAGCAAAAGTATCTGCCTGTCCATCTTGGATCGCGGTCCAAGCAGGTTGATAGGAAGGATAGGAAGGATCGCCGAAAACGTCGAGGTATGCGACGCCACCTGCTCCTTCGTGAGGCAAGCTCTTACCGTCTTTGTCTTGGGTTGGAGTATGCAAAATCCAACCGACAAACCTTTTGTCAGCCAAACTAATGGGGTTGGCTGGATCATATCTAACGTCGGTGGTGACGTTTACGTTAAAGGGAGCGAAGTCTTCGGCCATGCGCTGCCATGTTTGAAACATGGTGAGTTGTTCAGAGTCGCTAAAAGTTGTAAGGTCGCCATCTCTGCTCCATGGTAAACAATTATAACTCGGAGACGAACCAGGACCCGTGTTCCATTGTTTACCAGTAACGATTCCACCGTTGAAGTCGAGGTAGATGTGATTTGGAGCGTTGGGCTTTGAGTTGTAGGCAGGAGGGGATGTGATAGGGACTGCAGCCCTAGCCACTGTGGGTTCAGAAAAGTTAGAAGAGCCACCATCAACTGGCTTCTCGGTCACATCTTTAAGTATACTTTCTTGTGGTTCAGCTGCGGCATCATCGTGGGCATGACCATCACATTTGTGACCCGTACATACCGTATAGATACCGCCGGCGTTATCAACGCGTAGATGTTTTGCCGCATCAAACTCTTGGAAAGAAATTTTGTGCAACCGATTCAGGGCTACTTCTCTTGCTGGCGCATCAAGTTGTTCTAGCTTGGTCTTAAGCTCGCCTGCTGGTAATTGTTCGATTGTAAAGGGATTGCCTTTGCCAAAAAACTTAACAGCATTTTCTTGGGCAGATGCCAATGAAGCAGAAAATCCAATGCACAGGATTGCGGCAGTGAAATTTGAATACAGACGGTTTTTCATAAGCGGATTTTTACTTAAAGTTGAGACAAGCGGACATTGGATTTTGTGAATCCATGCGCATTAAATACATAGTATATTCATGCGGCATGATTTCTCTCACTGTAGAATGAGTCGTATTCAGCCATGATTTACGGGGATTGAAAGTTTTTTTTTAAAAATAAATCTCCCAGTTTCCGTGCATGAGTATCCTATAATTGAGTATGCTTTGACGTTTTCCTCTATCCCCTCATAAACCTACGGCGCCGCCTTTCCTACAGCGCTCTGTAGGTTTCCGGTCAAGCGCCAGGAAGGTTGGATGATGCAGCTTACTTCGCCGGTATCAGGGTGAAATCCTTGATGGTCACGCCTCGGCTTCCGGTTTTGAGCTCGAAATTGAGGGTGTTTTTGCCTTTTTCGAGAGTGACTTCGATAGGTTGGGTCGCTTCCCATGCCCCGAGAGTGTAGGGTACCGGGAGTTCGGTGGGCTTGGCGGCGTTGGTGGAAAGGATGAAAATCTGGCCAGATTGGACGGTAGCGACTTTGGCGGCGAGGCTATATTTACCGGCTTCCGGAGCCTCGAACTCGTATTGAGTTTTAAACCCACCGAGCGCGTGGATCTGCATTCCGCCGCCGCTGTAGCTTTTCATCGCTGCTGCTTTTCCAGCGCCTTTGGCGTGGGCGACCGATGGGATATTGATGGTTCCGTCTTTCACGGTGACCTTTTGTTCGGCTTCATTCACCGTTTCGGAAGCCATTTTTTGTTCCTTTTCGTTTGCCTCACCGAGTTCTTGCCCGAGCGGGCCGAGGGAGGCGGATTTCGATGCTAGGAGGCGGGATTGGAAAAGGGCAAGGTTGCTCCAGAATCCGCCGGCGACATTTTTGCGGTCGTTATAGGCAGGCTCGCCGAGAATGCGGCCGATCCACTCGGCACGGAGGACATTGATGTATTCATCGGTGTGTTCGCGGGCTTGAGTTTCCAAGAGAAACTGATTTCCGCTCAAGGAAACATCGTCTTTGTCCCACCAGCTATGTTGATAACCTGCCCCGAGGTTGACCACCCAGCCTTTTGGCGTCCAGTGACTGAGAGCCGCATGGGCTTTCTGGGTCACACCCCAGGTCGGGATACCGAATGAACGAAGCATGAAGCGACCGAAAAACGCGCGCCGTCCGCAGATGCCGGCGTTTTTGGCAATGTTCTGATGTTGGTGAAGAGTATCGAGATCGTATTTCAAATTTTCTGAACCGTAAGGAACCTCGGTTTTCACTGCAGCGACATAGCGCCAGCCGTAATCTGGATTGTAGATGTGATCTGGGCGATAGGTTTGGAGCATTTTCCGACCCCATATGGAAATTTCATCGGGGACATCATGGTTGATGACGAAACGATATTCCCAGGTGGTGAGATCTTTGAACGCGGGGTCGAGCTCGCCGTCGAGGTAGGCTTTTTCGTAGTGGAGGTAACGTTTGACGGGGTCGACGATTTTTGGTGCGTCGGTCTGGGCTTTTACGTTGTTTTGTTCAACTGGATTTGCGTGTTCTAGGCTGGTTGCGAGGGCGAGACGTTGGAAAAGATCGGATTTCGCTTTCGGGCTAGCCTTCTGAATAGCGGTGTAAATCTGCATGGCTTCTGCGTATTTGCCATAACGAGCGCCACCTGAGAGAAGCATATCCTTCATCAGCTTTTCATCGGCAAGCAGTTGGGTGACGAGTGCTTTTTCAGCCGCGCCCTTCGAGGCAAATGCAGCCAAACCATGTGGCGTGGCGTGCGTGATAATGTTGGCTTTTAGCAGTTTACCATCGATCTTATCAGTTCCGAGGACGCTCTTCAGATCGCTGAAAATCGAATCGGCGAGTTTCATCTCGTCGTCTTTCGCTTTGGCGAGAGCGGCCTTGGCATCCGTGACCGTTTTATTCAAAGCCGCTTCGTTAGCTTTGAGCTTATCATAAGCTTCCGTGCGCTCCTTCAAGGCTTTGACGCCCTCTTCTTTGTTGGTTTGCCAGCTCGCTAAATCTTTCTCTGCCGCAGCTTTTGCTTCAGGCGTGGTCGCGCTTTTTAGTGCAGCCGTTGCTGTTGCAATTCCCTTTTCCGCGCCGCCAATCCATTTGCCTTTGGCATGATCGATTAAAGCTTTGGCTCCACCAATTTTACCAAGCTCAGCTTGTGCGGCTTCTGTTTCTGTAGTGACTTTCGCAGCGGCTTCACGGGCTTGGGCAAACGCGGTTTTCTTTGCATCGCTAACTGAAGGGATTGCTTTTGTGATCTCGGCCTGCAAATCAGCAAGCATCTTCGCATATTCTGCTTTGAGGGTTTCGCCATCGGCAGTTAACGACTGCGAAGTAGCTCCGCCGTTAGGTTTTGCGAAAAGAAGATTGCCACCGAAAATACATCCGATGCCTAAAATAAGTGCTAAGGGTTTTTGCATGCGCATGTTAACGTGTAGTCTAAGTTTCATTTTTCAATCGATCGAGGGTTTTTTAATCCAGCACTGTTACGGATCATAGGCGGCTTTTAATCAAAAGCGAACTCAGGGTTGAGTGGCGGAATAGAAACAGCCTGCGATTTTTCTCAATAATCCATGTGTCACCGGGCCCATTTACCATGGTATTTGCCTCTGGTCAGACTGCCCTAGGGTTGCTAGGAAAGCGCTGCGGCGGCTCGCTCTCAGTCTCATGAATTCTTCCATCTCAGACCCAAATCACCAGAAGCCGAAGCTAGCGGCGACTACCATTGCTGCACTTGGAATCGTCTTTGGCGATATTGGAACGAGTCCGATCTATGCGTTTCGAGAATGCTTTTCCGAAGAATCACATGGGGCCCACATCGATGCGCACAACTTGACCGGCGCGGCCTCTTTGGTCGTTTGGTCTTTGCTGCTCGTGGTGACGGTCAAATATCTCTTCATCATCCTCAAGCTCGATAACAAGGGCGAAGGCGGCATCCTCGCCTTATCAGCCTTAATCCGAGGCGCGACGAAACAAGAGAATGGCAAACGAGCGGGGAACATCCTGCTGTTCGGACTCGCGGGAGCCGCGCTGATGTATGCGGATGGTATGCTCACTCCGGCCATCTCCGTATTGAGCGCCGTGGAAGGCCTTTCTGTTAGTGCGCCCATGCTTGCGCACTGGACCGTTCCGGTTGCTGTCGCCATTCTCGCAACGCTGTTTGCCATTCAACGCTTCGGCACCCGAAAAGTCGGCGTTCTTTTTGGTCCCATCGTTCTGCTCTGGTTTTCCACCATCGGGCTTCTCGGCCTTAAGGAAATCTTTTCCCAACCGCAAATCCTGCTCTCTCTTAGTCCTGTGGAAGGAGTGACCTTCCTCATCCGGGAGTGGAGACATGCCTTGCCTTTACTCGCAGCCGTGTTCCTCGCCGTCACAGGAGGAGAAGCCCTTTATGCCGACCTCGGGCACTTTGGCAGACGACCCATCCGCATCGGCTGGTTCTCGGTCGTGCTGCCTTGTTTGGTGCTAAATTACCTCGGTCAAGCCGCGCTGTTGACGACGGATGCCGCAGCCATTCGCAGCCCATTCTTTTTGCTCGCCCCTGAGTTCCTGCGCTTCCCTCTCACGCTGTTGGCTACAGCCGCAGCGGTTGTCGCCAGCCAAGCTCTTATCACAGGCGCGTTTTCTCTCACCACTCAGGCGATCCAACTTGGCTGCCTACCCCGTTTCCTCGTCCGCTACACATCCGAGCACTCAGCCGGACAAGTCTATGTGCCCATGGTGAACTGGATGCTCGCCGTCGCTTGTATTCTCTTAGTCATCGGTTTTGAAACATCCGCAAATCTAGCAGGGGCCTACGGTATCGCCATCGCGCTCACCATGACCATCACCTCGGTTTTATTCTACTCTGCGGCAAGAGCCTGCTGGAACTGGTCCTTTGCCAAAGCATTCTCACTCACCGCCCTGTTTCTTCTGTTAGACGGCGCGTTCCTAGCTGCGAACGCTTTGAAAATTGTGCATGGCGGATGGCTAGCGCTGGTGACTGGCGGAGCGATCATGTCGCTGATGCTGATCTGGATCTGGGGACGCAAACTGCTTTATAAACGCATTCTTGCCAGCGCTCTTCCGGTGAGTCATCTGCTGGATGAGCTCTCAAAAGGCAAGATCCACCGCGTTTCTGGCACTGCGGTTTATATGAGTGGCAAGGACACAAAAGTCCCCACCGCATTACTTCACAACCTCAAGCACAACCAAGTGCTCCATCAGCAGGTCATTCTGCTCCATGTTTCGACATCGGATGAGCCACATGCCTCCGGGCCAGAGAGGATGGCCCACCAAGATCTCGGAGAAGGACTCCACCGCGTCACTCTCCAATTCGGATTTGCCGATAGCCCAACTGTGCCACAAGCGCTCAAAGAACTGTTGCCGGAAGAACTGCACTTCAATCCTAACAAAGCCACTTATTTCCTCGGTCGGGAAACCTACGGCGTTGGCAAAAATGCAGGACTGTTCGATCGGGCGCGGCTGTTTCTTTTCGCCGTCATGGCGCGTAATGCCTCGCCAGCCACCGCATATTTCCAATTACCACCGGGACGCGTGGTCGAATTGGGAGCTCATATTACTTTATAGAAACGGCTAAGGCTCAATTTGATAAAAGCGACTTGCTGCTTTTCTTAAAAGCGGATGATTTTTCGATGCCACATCGATCACATTGTCTTGGTTATTACGCTTTTTCCAACCGTGATAAGCAGAGATCGTTTCAAAGCCAGCGTTGAGAGAGCCTTGCATGGGATTGTGGAGGCGGAGATCCGCCTCGATGTTTTCGGGAAGACCAAAAGGATAGAGAAATTGTTTCGCGTCGAGAGCGCTTAAGCCTTTGGGATAAAGCTCGGGGTTGCTTAGCGCGAGACCCATAAACATATAATGAGGATGGATCCAACGAACACCCATGACTTCGATACCGTTCGCGGTATATCCGGCGCCAGGCATGCCGGATTCCCCCCCTGAGAGTCCGAATATTCCTGACTGCGCCGCAGCAGAATTCGGCCAATGATTTTTCAGATATGATGTCTGGCCCACGAGCAGCTTTTTGCGAATGTCCGGCCAAGAGACCGAAGATACGAGGTCGGGATCCTTCCTGTCAAAATCCGGGTAAAACAAACTTTGAATCTCAGCAATAAAGCCAACCCCACGATATGGCTCACCACTGGGTATCATTTTGCCGCGCGGTTGGCGGTCGGAAATCATCGCTTCAAGCGCAAGAACCAATGCCGTCTCTCCACCCCAGTCACGCCATGCCGAGGTCAACAGCGTTTTCCCATCATCCAAAAATCCATGGCGAATCCATCCTTCGGCATCGGTCACCGCATCAAAATTGAGTCGTGCGATCATGGCGACAACCTGTTGATTCAATTCCGGCAACTCAAGAATCTGCGTCGCTAACAATAGTGACTGCAACGCGATCGCGGTATCGACCGTGCTAAATTCTGTGCCCGGCACGATGGTGGTTCGACCATCTTTTCCACTATGGACAAAATGCGGAAAAAAACCTGCGGCGGTGGGTAATGACTGGAGAGCTGTTAGAGTTTTCGAGACTTCCAAGGTCGCTTTCTGTTTATCAATAATCCCCTCGGAGAAAGCCAAAGCACTTGCCAGCGCGTGAAATCCCGTTGAGGCAATCGACTCAAATTCACCGGTGGGCGTGTGGCCGCGATCCCGGGTCAGGCCGCTTTCAATATCATGGCAGCGGCGCAGTTTACCCAGAGAAATTCGGAATGCCCATTCTTCCAGCGACATCTCAGGCCTCTGGGCAATGAACCCGATAGAGGAAAGCCGGAGATCGCAACCCGGCTCAGCGATCCAGTTCATGATTTTGATTTCGCCCAAAGCTTTCGCATCAAGAGGAAAAAGATAGGTCTTGGTAGCATTACTGGCGAGCGTCAGGGAAGTTTTCCAAACCGCCTCGCGGCTGACATTGATGAGCTCCAGACGTAAAACTCCTTTGCCACTCGCATTGACGGCAAGCTCGCGGACGCCACAACGCTTTTCCACCGGACCGCCTAAACCGATCACATCAGTTGGATCAAACGTCAGGTTGCTCTGTGCACCCAGACCGGCCAACGAATGCCATGCGCCTGTCCAATCGCCATCCGGCTTCACATTGATGATACCGCCTTTGGAATCAATACGCCCACCGCCCGGTCCCATCCAACCAAAGTCGGATGCCATGTGCGTGAAGTTTTCGAACGGATTGATCATCGGCGCTGCATCAGGCCGATCTCCGGGAAAGGAAATCGAATAATCAATAATCGGCTGCCAAACACGTTTCGTTTGAGCGACACACGGTGTAATAAGAGCTAAACAAGCTATCAGGATTCGGAACATTCCCGCGAGTCTCGATGGATTTATGGATCTTTGCAAGATCTGGAAACGTATAATATTACGCTTCTTATTCATGAATTTTTGTATGCTAGATCATTCCTGATCCGTGCGTATAAGCTGCCCAATTCCACATGAGCCCAATGTCAAAATTCCTCATCCAGCACTTAGCTTGTCTCTCGCTCATGTTTGTAGGTATTGGCCAAATACATGCCAAGGACGCTCCTGAGGTCTATGACATCGTCGTTTATGGTGATTCGTCGGGTGCTGTAACGGCGGCGGTCGATGCCAAACGCCGCGGGCACTCGGTGATCCTCGTAAGCCCCACGGCATTTCTTGGCGGCATGAGTGCGAGCGGTCTTGGCGCAACCGATTTTCTCGGAAGACGCGGGACCTTTGGCGGGATAGCATCGGAGTTTTATGACGGGGTCGCTGCTGCTTACGACGCGGAATATGTACGCAGCTTCGAACCACATGTGGGTCTCAAGGTTTTTCAAAATATCATCGGAGATGCCGGAGTGACGGTCGTTTATAAAGAGCTGTTAGACCGTGACAAGGGAGTGAAGATGAACGGCAAGCGCATCGAGTCCATCACCACTCTCAGCGGAAAAACCTATCGCGGAAAAATGTTCATCGACGCCACATACGTCGGCGATCTCATGGCGGCGGCAGGCGTTAGCTACACCGTTGGACGCGAGCCCGAGAGTCAATACAACGAAGATCTAGCAGGTGTGCGACGTGGCGATACCAAACCACGCCTGCATTACACCCAACGTGACAAAGATCATTTCATCAAAGATGTGGATCCCTATCTCGTCAAAGGAGATCCGAAAAGCGGTCTGCTGCCTTACGTATTCAAAATCGACGGCCTCGCCAACGGACAAGGCGATAAGAAAATCCAAGCCTACAACTATCGCGTTTGTCTGACCACCGATCCCAACCTACGCATCCCCATCGAAAAACCCGAAGGCTATCGAGACGTCGATCACGAACTGTTGTTAAGAAATTTCGATGCCGGCGATCTGCGATTGCCTGCCTTGGTTGAACCGCTTTCAGGAAAGGGATCCAAGGTGGATTGGAATAATATGCACGCCATCGGCTCCGACCACGCGGGTGCGAACTGGGATTATCCCGAAGCAAGTTACGAGCGACGTATTGAAATTGAAAAAGAACACCAAACCTACATCCGCGGTTTCCTTTGGACGCTCTCCAATCATCCTCGCGTGCCAGAAGAGATTCGCAAAAAAGTTTCCGCCTACGGCCTGCCGAAAGATGAATTCACGGACAACGGTGGCTGGCCATGGATGATCTACATCCGCGAGGCGCGACGCATGATAGCCGATTACGTGATGACCCAACAGGATTGCGAAGGCAAACGTAGCGCAGCAGATCCGGTCGCGCTCGGTTCATTTGGAATGGATTCCCACTGCGTGCAACATTTCGTGACCGAAGAAGGCCTTGCCCAAAACGACGGTGTCATCTGGCGCGTCCCTCCAAAACCTTACGGCATTTCCTACCGCTCCATCATCCCGCGCAAAGGCGAGTGCGAAAACCTTTTTTCGCCTATCTGTCTTTCCACTTCCCATGTCGCACACGGCTCGATCCGCATGGAGCCGGTGTTCATGGCGCTCTCACAAAGCGCCGCCATCGCCGCCAGTGTCGCGATTGAATCGAAGGTCGCCGTTCAGGAGATCGCTTATCCAAAACTCCGGGAAAAATTGTTAGACGCAAAGCAAATCCTACGTGCCGAAGACGCTTTGAAGAAGGGACAGTGAAAACTTGATCCGGGCTTACAAGCAACCTTGACCGCGCTCCCGAATGGGACATCATCCAGTCTAGTTCAAAGACTTTCAACCTTATCTCCAAAACCACATGAGCTTCAAATTTATACTCCCGACTTCCGCCGCCTGTCTGCTCGCTGCCTGTGCCACCGGCACCGGCTCCGCCATTCCAAAAACCAACTCCGAAAAACAAATGCTCGGCCTCATGGAAAAATTCGATCGCTGGGACTACAACGGCAACGGCAAGCTCAATACCAAGGAAATCGACGACGGCATCAACAGCCTCAAAGGCACCTCCCGTGCCGTCACCTACACCGCTGCCGAAGTCGTGGAGTTCTATGATAAAAGCGGTGACAAATCCGTCTCCCTCCGCGAGGCCCAGGCAGGTTACCGCAACACCACCCAAAACGACGCTGCTCCATTGCAGTGAGGTTTCGCGTGGATCGTTCGAAAGCCAGTTGAATCAAGAGGTCTTTTCCTTTTGTCTTGAAAGGGGTTCTCATTAAAAAAATTCCCGGTTGATTTCTCAATTCCCCAGCGGAGCCTGTGCCCTCATGAAAGTCCTTTTCGCTTTGCTGATCGCATCACTCACATCCTGTGCGATCGAAAAACCCGCATACGAAACCGTTCAAAAAAATGGCAACTTCGAGGTTCGTAAATACGCCGACATCCCCATCGTTTCCGCGCCCATGGAGGACATGGAGAAACGCGACAAATCCTTCCGCCAACTTTTCAAATACATCAGCGGCGAAAACGATCAAAATCAGAAAATTAGCATGACCTCTCCGGTCTTTGTTAACGATGCATCGGAAACAAAAAAAAGCGGCAGCATGAGTTTCATGATCCCTGCGGAAATCGCAAAGAACGGCTCACCAACTCCGAACGCCGAGGGCTTGGCCGTCACAAAAATCGATGGCGGAACCTATGCGGTCTTGAGCTTTTCCGGTTGGGACAAACCAGATAAACGCAAAACCGCGACTGAATCGCTCGCCAAGCTTGTCACCGAGAACAAACTCAAACCCACAGGCAAACCTTTCTTCGCCTTTTACGATCCACCATGGATTCCCGAGCTGATGCGGCAAAACGAGGTCTGGCAGAAATTAAAACCGTAATCCCAACCAAGATGTGTTGAAATTTCAACTCACCAAGCTTTCTCAGCTTCCACCAGTTGAGCGGCGGTCATGCCGAACGCGCGGAGGATGCCACGGGCCATCATCTTGTTGCCTTCCGGATTCATGTGGCAGCCATCACTGGTGAGTTTGTTTTGGACATCGCCGCCGTAGAAGTAAGAGCCAAAGGTTTTGGGTTTGCCGGCGACGTCGGGGATGGTTTTGAGCTGTGCTTGCATGTCGGCATTGAGGTCGGCGAGCAAACAACCTTTTTCCTTGGCGATCTGGCGGAGAAAGTCGTTGTAGGGAATCATCATCTGGTTGAGTTCCTTGCTGGCGTCCTCCCCGACCATGGTCGATGTGAGCACCACGACCTTAATGTTAGCAGCTTGGCATTTCTCGATAATGGCGGTGATGTTCTTCTTGTAGTCGTCGATGCCTACGCCCTCGAATTTACGATTGCCTAAGACCAGCTTGAAATGCCAGACGTCGTTGACTCCGCAGCTCAGCGTCATCCACTGCGGTTTTTTGCTGATCACATCCGTATCTAGCCGAGCAAGCATATCTGTGGACTTGTGTCCGCTTTTACCGGCGGGAATATGCTGCACTTCCAAGCCTTGGCTCTTCAGGGCGCTCATGACCAAAGACACATAGCCGCCCTTCTTGTTGCCAGCCTCAGTGATCGAGTCGCCCATGAAGGCAATGGTCTCGCCGGATTTCACGGCAATTTCAGCATTAACGTTTGAGACAGCGATTGCCAACGTCGCAAATAGGATAGTGATGAGGTTTTTCATGGTGAGAAGTTGGTGGTATTGAAAGAGGGCACGTCATCTGTCCATTTTATAACAAACGAACGAGTATCATATTCCTCTTCCTCTTATCAGCATTGTCTAGAAATCAGGATCAAGGCGAGGTTTCCATATTTTCACATAAATCCAGTCGAAATGATTTTTCAGCGGCTTGTTCTCTGCAATCTTCGCAAAAAGTTCCGGTAGGATCTCCTTGTCATCCACATATAATGCGGGACACACAAGTGCATAGGCGAGTAAGGGAGTTTTGTTTTTCTCATACATCGCCTTAATAACGAGATAGGTTTTTTTCTGAGAATTCGCGTCCGTAACTAAAAATGAGTTCAATGGAGAATAGGCGTCTTCGCTTGAATAAACGATTGAGAGTTTGATCGTATTTAAATATTGGGCGCCGTGATCACCAGTCTTAACTTTTAAAATAGCTTGCTTCGATAGTTCCTCAAGATTTTCGATATTGGTAACATCTATTTTTTCGCCCGCGAGAAAGCGGTTTACTGCTTCATCGAGGCTCTCAGAGCGGGCAGTTCCAATTCCGACAAACAAGACGGCTGCGAGAAAGAGTATTTTTTGCATGTATTGTATGTTGACGGGTATACCTCTGACACCTAAAGGATGAGTATGACAAGGTCATTTTTGTGGGTGGTTTTTGGGGTAGCCACATTTTCACCGCTTGGTGTCATTAGCGCGCAACAAGCTGGTGTAAAACCTGTAGCAGAGAAATTTGTCGAAGTTCACCCATATCCGGCCAAAACATATCAGGACGACCGGGGTTGGACTGGGGCGTTTTTCCGGAAGCTACGCAATATACGTGCGGCAGAGGGTAACGCGGCTGCGGCGGCACGCATTCCCGGAGCATGGAAAGCTTATCTGCAGTTGCGTATAAACTATCGGTGGAATCCTAAGAGTGCTTTCGATGATTGGGGCTTTTGGGTCTGGCATGAAGCTCAATTCGACACCGGCAAAAATGACCCAGAATGGTCACTTCTTTTGTACCGATCGATTTATAATATCGCTTTGGCTGACAAAAAGTACGACTGGGCAGCCCATGCCCGACCGAATCTTATCGGTTGCTATGGTATACTTTGTCAATGGGGCAACGCCAGAGCTCTCTCAAACGAAGCCGAAGATTATTTCGCTGGCATCGGTTTCGATCTTGATCCCCAAAAGTTACCTGCCACTGGGCCATGGGATCCCATGGTGCCATTCGTTAAGCAGCGGGAGTTTCCGCTGATGGTCCCAAATTCAATGCATGTCGTTTCCTGGCAGAGACAGGAGCAGAAGGATCCCGCAAAACCAAGCTATATGGATAATCTCCTCATCGGCTTAATGTATGGATTTGCAGTGGATGATTCTTTAATGGGTCATTGGGATCGCGCGATGGAGCGTTGCCTGTGGATCCAGCGATGGAGTGATGAGATCAAACGACTGAATTCAACCAACGATAAGGAGCACCAGATAAAAAGATTTCACGATGATAGTTATCGGCAGGCAATTCTTCTAATGTCATCGACTTTATCAGGATTGGGCTACAGCGAGAAAGCTTTAAAGCTAGTTGACCGCGGCCTAGCGAGAAAAGGAGCGAGCCAAAACAACATGATTGATCATACCAATCTTGAGATCGAAAAAGCAGCTCTATTAATGGCATCCGGAAATGTAGATGGGGAGGTGCTTAAAAAAATGGACGCTGCGATCGGTCGCGAGGGTAAATTCCCCTCCATCTCTCTCGGTGATATGGACAGTGCCCGCTATGTCAAAGCGGATTATCTGGTCAAAATGGGTAAGTTGGACGAGGCGGGGGTCATACTCCAGAGCATATGCAAAAGAAAAGATCGCAAAATTGCAGGGTGGATGTACGCGGAGCTCCAACTAGTAGATTTGATGCTTACTAAGGGCGAATTCGCGAAGGCAGAAAAGACGCTTTATGAACTCATGGAGGTAGTGCGGGTCAAAGGAGTTAAAATAGAGGAACTCAGCCTGTATCGCAAGTATGTCAAATGGGCGATGCTAAGTGGCAACTGGCATTTGGCCCTGCAAGGGCAGCGTGAGGTAATGCGTTTAGTTGAGGCGTTTCGCATGACCCCTATAATGCCGGCGGAGCAAGCAATCTTATCCCGTATCATGGCGGAACTCGGCAATCTTACTGAGTCAGATCGACTAGCTGAACTAGCAAAATCGGGATCCGTTGGCCGTGAGAAACGCTTCATTCAAAACATCAATGATGAGCTGGCTAAGCGTCCGAAAGCAGGCCTAGCAGATACAAAAAGCAAAGTGATGATTCAGCCGCGTAGAGTAATTACCGTCGCACTTGATAAGTTCCAGTCTCGCGCTGTCGTCTCCCTCGTAAACCAAGGAAGCCGTGAAGCAAAAGGTAAGCTGAAGATTACAGGCTTGCCCTCAAGTATCGCATGGGATCAGAAGACGGGCTTCGGAGCCGTTGAAGTAAATGATGCAGCTGGAAGCGTAGTAGAGAAACTCAGCGATGAAATTCATATTGCAGCTGGTGACGTCGCTGTTTTCTCATGTTCTGCTAAACTCGCGAACAAAATTTCCAAAACCGTATTTATCGAATGGGTAGAGCAAAATGCTGAACCCGCCCGTTGTGAATGGATCATCGATCCCGCGGACAAGGAAAGCGTTGGTGCGGTGATCGACGCCGGAGAATATAAGGACGATCCGTTTTTTCTAATCCCCATTTATCACCATTTACAAAGTAACCGCAAGGGACAGATCAACCTCCGCGTCGTGACTTCACAACCCTGTCGCGTGGAAATGTACGGAGATGACGGAACCCTGCAAATGGTTGACTCGGCGGGAAATGGCAGTCTGCAAGAAAGTGGCGACTGGCTTGGAATAGATCTCGACAGAAATCTTGCTGCAGACTTACTGCCCGACGAGAAGACGGGAGAAACGCGCTTCCTGCTGCATATCGACCCTATGGACTGGACTAGCAAAGAGACCATCAAAGTGCGTGTGGAGTGGCTTGCAGACGGCGAATGGTTCCTTGCTGCGGAAGATCAGATCGTATTCGGAAAGTGAAAAATCGCGGCGCGGACGCAACTAGACCGTGCCATAAAGCAGCGGGCTGGAAGCTGGCTCTCCTCTATTTCGGCGTGACGATTTTGAGCTTCTCGCTGGCATCGAGTTCTTGGATGAGTTCGTTTGCGCGCTGTCTGAGTGCTTCGACCTTCTCGGGAAATTGTTCACTGACGTTTTTGGATTCGCCGATGTCTTCGCGGAGGTTGTAGAGGGCGGGGGAGTTGGGTCCGTCGGTTTTTTTGGTGGGATCAGCTTTTGTTAGAGAATCGCGTTGATCGAGGAAAATTTTCCAATCGCCTTGGGTGAGAGCTTGGGGTTGGGCGGATTTTCCGTGCCAGTGAAGCAATTCGGTGCGGGGATGTTTTTCGGATTTCCGGATGAGGGTTTCCCAGACGTTAACGCCATCGATGATGGGTTTATTTTGAGCGTGTTTGGTTAGATCAATTCCAGCGGCGGCGCAAAGAGTGGGAAGAAGATCGATGGCAGCAATGAGCGCATCACTGGTTTGATTCGGCGGGATTTTTCCGGGCCATGCGACGATGCCCGGGACACGTGTTCCACCTTCCAATGGGCTCCATTTATTTCCGCGCAGCGGCAGATTGCTCGCGGCCTGATCACCTTGCGCTCCGTTGTCGGAAAGAAAGACGATCATGGTGTGTTCTTTCAGTTTCAGTTCTTCTAATAATTTGATCACCTCGCCGATCCGTGCGTCGAGCTCCTCAACCACATCGCCGTATTCGCCGAACTTGGATTTCCCTTTCCAATCAGGATGCGCTTCGACCGGAAAATGCGGAGCGGTGTGGGGGAGATAGAGAAAGAAAGGTTTCTCGTGATTCTCGCGGATGAAGCGCAGGGCCTCGTTGGTGAAAAGCTCGGTGAAATGCCGGTTATCGACATCTTTGATAGCGATCTCATCTCCGCGCCAAATCTCTTTGAGTTGGTTGTTGCTCATCGGGCAATAAAACGTGCTGTCGAAACCCTGACGATGCGGACGGGTTTCTGGAAGATGCCCGATGTGCCATTTTCCTGAAATGCCTGTGGAATAACCCTCGGCGCGGAAGATTTCGGCGATGGTGAGCGCATCGGGGCTCAAGCCGTCTTTATTGCCCATGAGGTAACCAGCAACACCTTGGGTCCAACCAGATCTCACCGGATACGCGCCAGTTAGAAGCGCCATGCGCGATGGCGTGCATACGGTTGCTCCAGAATGAAAGTTAGTTAAGCGGATCCCATCTTTGGCGAGCTGATCGAGCACCGGCGTCTGGATCGATGGATGACCGAAACAACTGAGATCCTGGTAGCCGAGGTCATCGGCCATGATCAGGATCACGTTGGGTTTGCGTACGCTTGCGGCAGAAGCAGATAGAACCAAGCCACCGAAAGCAACGGCAAGTGAGACGAGAATATTCATTTCTTCACGGGCGCTGCTTGCCAGATTTGTCCGAGCAATTCGTAAATTTTAGGATCGTGAATTTTTAGTTCTGCAGCGACGAAAGGATAGAAATCGTTACGATAAAGAAACGCTTCGGTGGCCTCGGCGAAATATTCTTTGTGGTTGGTGAGCGCATAATGTTTCACTTCACGTCCGTCAAAGAGCATGACTTTTTCATAGTTGCCGCGTTTCACCGCCGCATCGAAAGCGGCGAGAATTCCCGGATGATCGAAACTCAGAAACTGATCGTGATAACCGTGTGCCAGCTCATGAAGAATCACCGCTGGCTGCTTGAGCATGTTACCTTTGGAATAAAGCGCGCTCGCCACAGGAATATGCACCTTCTTAACCAAATTCGGATCATAACCTTTTTTCACCAACCAATCTTTACCCGGGTGATATTGCATGGCACCCAACTCCGGATGCTTGTGCTCAATCCAGATGCCGATTTTTCTCATATCCTCGAGTTGTTTCTCCGGCATCAGGATGATGATGCGCTGCAGGTGATTGGCTAACATTTTCAACGCCAACTCGCCATCCTTTGCAAATTCTCCTTCGAGCAACTTGGGATCAATGGAAACCGTCCAGCCTTCGATGTTTCTAACCACCGGCTCGAACCATCCGATTTTTTTCGGCTCGGGCTCTGCGGCAAGCGCTGTGATAAAAGTGAACGCAAAGGCGAATGCTGTCAGAGTGATGGTTTTCATAATCAGTTAGATCAATCGAGGGTGAAAATGGAATTGTTGATCTCACGATCGATGGTTTGACCGCCAGCAGTTGGCAGTTTCATCTTGATCGACATTCCCCATGTCGGCGCGAGCTCGGGAATTTCCAAAGTGATAGATTTACCATCTTTGGAGAGCTCCGCTTTGGAAATTTTCCATGTCCGCTCGTTAAGATGTTTGCAGCCATAATTCTTGGTGCGCTGCAAATCCCATGCTCGGACTTCCCATGTGGCAGCAGCTGCGGCGGTAGTTGGATCCAACGTATCGCTGAAACCGATGGTGACTTGGCCTTTCTTGGTGCTAAGGGCGACGGGTTGATAAGCCGGTTGATCGGTGTAACGAATGCGATAGAACCCACCGGGTTGCTGGCGATTTCCCGCCCATGCGAACATCCCGCAACCATAGAGCTGGCCATCCACTGGACTGAACCGACCGCGCATGAGTCCAGTCGGTAACGCTTTCAAGCCGAGCGGGCTCATGCCGCCTTGCACTTCTTCGCCTTGGGTTTCGAAGGGCACGGTATAAATTTTACCTTCGCCGTAGGAAAGATTGAGCAGCGATCCGCGCAGGGTTTTCCATGCGGAGTCTTGTGGCACCCAAAGCAGCTCAGCAGGGGAGCGATCAAAGCTGTTCGTGATCCAGCAGAGCGGTTGCTTCATCGCGGCGTCCGATTCATCGGTGCTGTCGTGGTAACTCCACATGTTGCCATAGAAGACATTTTTGCCTTTTGGCTTCACCCAGTTGATGCGGTTTTTCGGGGTCCAGTTGCCTTCCTGATCGGTGACCATGAAACTTCCATCAGGATTCAAACACACGCCGTTCGCAGCGCGGAAACCGTTCGCAAGGATTTCTGTTTTCGATCCGTCCTTACTGACCTTCAACAAAGTGCCGTGATGCGGAACGAGCGCCGGCTTTCCGTGGCGGGCGGATTTCGCGTAGTAAAGATTGCCTTCCGCATCTGCCTGCAAGCCCATCGCAAACTCATGGAAATGCTCGGTGACTTGGTGGTCGCTGTTGAAGTTCTCGATGTAATCCGTTTCACGATCACCATTCGTATCACGCAGCAATGCAATCATGTCACGGCAGCTCACAAAAATTTTTCCATCGCGTATTTTCAAGCCAAGTGGCTGAAACAAGCCCGTGCAAATCAACTGCCATTTCAGTTCGCCTTGGCTTTGATCGATGCCATCGACGATCCAGACTTCGCCGTTCCAGGTGCAGATCGCCGCGCTTTTTCCGCCTTCGAAGAAATCAAATCCTGAGGTCCGCATCCATGATTTCCATGGGTTGTCTTTGGGTGCCGGAGTTTCAAAGGTATCGACCGCCCATGCACCTTCGGCTGGCTGAGTTTTGATCTGAGTGGTTAGAATTTTTTCGAAACGTTTGGTGGGTGGCAGTACGATGGGTTCGTGGCCTCGGACAGGTTTTAATGCCTCCACCTTGCCAGCTTGATAGCGGATACCAAAACTGAACGACGTCTTGCTGGCTGGTAAAATGTGTACCTGTTTGTCATCTAGGCGCAGTTTCAATTCCTTGCTACTAGGTCCGCAGTAGAACCAGCGTTCGAAAATATTTTCACCAGCAAGTTTCGGGGTTTCTTTGATTTCGCAATCGCCTACGGTGTAACTGATGATAGGATTTGCTCCGTGCATTTCCAGGCCTTTGAAATGCACCCAGCTGCGGGGCAGTGGGCCGTAGGGAAGATTGTCACGGCCGATGATGCGCAGGTCTTTGAAATCACCCGTCTCCGGATTCGCCCATGCTGGCTCGTTAGGGAAGGTGAAATGTTTTTCCCCGACGATACTCGTATGCGTGCCGTGCGAGCCATCGAAGCCGATGCCTTTCCAGTTGATGAAATCCTTACCCGTCCAGATCGCTGCTACGCGCATCGTGTCGTGTTCATACAACATCCAGGCATTACCTTTGGAGACGCCGCCGGGGCCTTGATCTAGGCGCACGGCCAAGCCTTTTTGCGCGATGTTTCCTTGATCGACCTGCAGGGTCCAGAACAAGGCGTTGCCGTAGTCTTGAAGAAGATATTGCGGTTGCTTTTCATCGGGCGCTTGTTCCTGAAGCTGGCTCATCCCGCGTGGCAAGGAGGCCAGATATTCCGCATCAACCGGAAAATACAGCTTATCGTTTTTGCCCTTGATGAACTCCTCGCGAAGGTAATGGATCACATCATACTTCTGAGAAGTCGTGTATTGCGGCATCGCCATCATCTGGCCGTAACCTTTTTCCAAAGTCTGGAACATGCGGTATGGATCGGAACCGTTTTTGAGATCGCCGAGATGGAAACGCGGGGCGGTGGGAAGTGAGCCCGGTTGATCCAACGTGCCGTGGCAAGTCACGCAGAGCTGAGTGTAAATCGTTTTTCCTCGCTCCAAACTTTTCTTGTCCCAGCCTTTCACCAAGGCGTCGTGATCGGCTAATGCCAGAGGCTGCACGACCGAACGATGCATTTCAAACTCACCCAGAATTTCAAGCTGCAGGCGAATCGGGTGTCCGGAAATCTCACCGGCTTTCGCATCAGGAGCTTTCGCTTTCGGTATCCAGTTGAACTCGGGAGTGTTGACCGCCATCGCATTGCCTTTGGATAACTGGCCGATCTCCTCCGCATTCAGCGTGCGACCCCAAAATCTAACACCTGAAATTTTCCCTTTGAAATAATCCGTGAGATTCGCCGATGCCATGCCGATTTGGAAAACCGGATTCTGTGGATCCTGTGTTGTAAACTTTTCACGCGTGCCCTCAAGCTGGCCATTGAGATACAGATTGATCTTACCCGACTCCGATGTGACCACAGCGACATATTTGGTGCCGGGTTTTAAAACCGTTTTGCCTTCGATCTTTCCGATTTCCGCGATCTCGTAGACCAGCTTGTTGTCCTTCACGTATAGAGCTTTGGAATCGGTCGCCCATTTCCCCTGAGGTAACGTTTTGGCAAACAGCCCGCCGCCTTTTTTATCCGGAGTGAACTCCACCATCATGGTAAAATTCCTGTCCAACCTGATCAGCTCGGTGGATGTCGCGGCATCAGCGACCATCGAGGTTTCACCCATTTCGCTGTTAGGAATGTCGCGGCCTTTTTCGACCACTAAGCCATCTACCCAAACACGGTAACGGGCGGGCAAATTTCCAGAGTGCTCATAGGCGACTTCGATTTTACGATTTTTCCCGGCAGGAAGTTCGACTTCCGTGCCTTTGCGCAAAATCAAATACGCCGCCTGCTTCGCATCGTATTCCGCGATGAAACAGAAGTTCGCGTGTTCCTTATCCGCATCCATCGTCTGCTCGATTTTCCCTTCTTTGAAAATCGGAGTAAACGTTTTTGAGAGCTCGACCGATGTCGGAGCTGCTTCTTGGGCGTAGCTTGTTAAAATGCCAAGACCTAGAATCGCCGTGATCCCGGCGTGTGCAATAAACGAGGATTTCATGAATCGTAAGTTGGGGGGATGATGGGATTACTTCGCTTTCGGTATCGCATTCAGGGTGTAGAATCCCTCGAGTGTTTTCCAAACAGGCAAATTATCAAATAGTGGAGCGGCATCTTTAAACTGAAGATGATAAAGACGGCCTGTCCATTTATCGCCTGTTCCGAAACCTTCAAAATCAACGAGCAAGGATTTGCGATCCGCGGAGAGCGTGACATTGGCGATCTTCTCATCGCGCTGCTCGTGGCGTGGCGAACCGTATTCAGAGAGATTGGTATAGAACCATGATTTCACGGTGAGTGCTTGTTTCAATTGATCAGGATTGACATTCGCGCCGATAGGTTGGGTGAACTGGATGTCGTAACCTGTGGGTGTGCTGCTGATATTTGAAATGTCAGCGGCAACGGTTTTACCATCGTAAATCACGTGTTGAAGAGCCGCTTGGTTTCCACCTTTAGCCGTCCAGCCGCGACCGGTTTGACCTAACAACATGCTGCCATCTGGAAGGAAAACCGGACGCATGATGCCGGAAGCCAACCCTTTACCAAATGGAATCGTGCAACCCTGATCCTGTCCGTCGACCACTTCAGTCACGACACGCATCAACTGCGAGAGCGTTTGATCACCAACGAACATCTGGTTCTTATACACACCGAATTTTCCGCCTGTTAGATCCCATGTCAGGTTTCCAGGAGAATTCGCCATCATCCCGTGTGGAAGCCAGACCGCTCCTTTGCGGAGTTTGTCTTTCCACAAATCGTAGTTTAGCTCCGGTGCATCCGGAACCATTCCCGGTAAGGACTCGAGCCCTGACATATGTCCGTAAAACTTGCCTCTTTCGAGCGGAACGATTTTTGAGGAACCGACATATTCGCCTTGGTTTTCCGCATACCAGATCCGTCCATCAGGAGCGATGCCGATCCCTGCTGGACTCCGCAGACCGAGAGCAAAGGTTTCGGTTTTTCCTTCGGGAGTGACACGCATTGCCCAACCACGATAGCCACCCATGCTGCCCATGAATCTTCCGCCGGCACGCCATGAAGCGCGATCCAGCTTATCCTCATGGGAGAGGTTCAGGAGGAAATAATAATTTCCAGCCGCATCTTTCACCGGGCCGTGGGTATATTCATGGTAGTTTCCGTGGAATCCATAATCGTCAGAGACGGTTTGGAATTCATCCGCGCGACCATCGCCGTTTTTATCGCTGATGCGAGTGAGCTCAGGTTTCTGAGTGATGACGATGACGTCTCCTTTGTCGTCCTCGATGCAAACGCCTAGCGATTCGTAAATGCCCTCCGCAAACAACGACCATTCGCCATTGCGTATGCGCCAGACACCTGCGGCACGTGTTGAGAACACCATCGTTCCGTCTTTGGCGACCGCGATTCCGGTCGGTTCGAAAAGTTGCACACGACCTAACAGATCGAGCGGTGAAACCCAATCTTCCAAGCTGTATCCTGCTGGAAGTTCCGTTGCGGCTTTGCCTGGTTTCGAAGGCTGGGTCACGAGCTTCTGCGGGGCCCAGTTTTCTGTTTTGCTGATGGCTTCGCGAACCGCTGGCTCGACTTTGATTTGTGCCTGAAGAGTAAACGGGCCTTTCTCACCTGCTGGAATCGACCACTTGCCGTTTTCTAACACACCGCCCACAACTTTCAGATCACTTAGCTGACTGGCAGCGATTTGGAAACTCTGCGCATCTTTGGTTGCGCCGCTGAGTGTGATGGCGATCGCACCCTTTTCACTAAGCGAGATCGTTTGCTCAAACGTGTTTTTACCAACACGGAAACGGAAACTTGGATCGGCATTTCCTGTTGGCGAGCGATGGCCGAGGAATTCTGCATCGAGCTTCGTGAGTCGCTCCATGAAATCCACATTATCCCAAAGATGTTTTTCAACCGCGGCATAATCTTGTGCATCGGGTTCTTTGAATTCGAAATCGACGGGTTCGCCGCTGCTGGTAAGAGGTTGCATGAGAGCAATACCTTCGTAATGAACTTTCGCGCCTTTGCCCAAGGTAGGAAGATCGCGGCCGCGTGAGGTGCGTTCTAGCGTGAGATTCAAAAATCCGCCCGACCAAATGCGGCGAACGGAAAGCATGCGTGGATCAAAGGTGTAGTTCATGCCATTCGGCTGACCCACATGCAATGCGCGACCGCTCGATCCTCTGATCGCGGCTCGGAAAACACGTGTGCGATCCGTCACGATTTCCTCGTTGGGGATATCGATGATGTTGGTCGGCACGGCTGCGACCTTACGTTTCACCATGACAGTCGCGGGGCCTTGTTCTGCTCCTTCAGCTAGCGTGCGCAAATAATGATAGACCGATTCCATATCCTCATCGGAAACCAATTCCTTCACATAGTTCGGCATGATCGCTGCATACGCCACGTCTTTGGTCGGGCCATGTTCGCCAATGGCCAATTCATCCCATGACTTACGCAATGATCTTTCGAAATACGCACGATCCGCTTTTATGGTCGTTTCCTTGCCAGCTATCATCACCTTGCGGTCACGTGGCGTGGTTAGGAAAAGACCGAAAACATTCGGACCTGTTTTGTTAGATGGATCGTTCTTGGTAACCGTGTGGCACTCAGAGCAACCTACTGTTTCAAAAACTTTTTTTCCTGCCGCTACTGCATCGACTTCGACTTCCGCCGCTGCAACCCAACCTGCTCCAAGAACAGGCATTAACATCCATTTGGTAAGACTCATGATGGTATAATTCTAAATATTATTTCTTTGGCTCTTCTGCTGCGGCAGGTTTTTTGGGTTTCAGGCGCAAAATCACTTTGGTTCCAAGCGCCGGGATTTGCTTTGGATCGACAGACCAGACGAGGCGTTCGTTTGCGTGTCCGTGCACACCTGGCAGAGCGAGTAACTCGTCGCCAAACGTGGCGAGCGAAATGACGTTACCAGCTTCATCTGCTAGATAGATCGGATCATTTTCGCCGTCTTTATAAACATGTGAACCGGTAAACAAAAACGTATGCGTTGGAAACGTGCGGTCTTCCTTGTCATTTTCATCTTCTACGTCCGGCACACCATCAAAGGTTTCCTCTTTGCTTCTCATGAGAAACTTCTTGATCGGATGTTCTTCAAGTTCTCCAGCTTTGTTTGGTAATACCAAATACACATCAATTTCTTGGCCGCGTGGTTCGAGGTCGATCCAACGCGGGCCGTCTTCGGTTTGGACTTCCTTGCGCATCGCGGGGTTGCCGGGCACTGCGCCGATCAAAAGTAACGCTGCATGAATATGCGCGGCCTTGGGCTCAACCACGATCATCGATTCATGCTCTTTGCTGTCCTTCGTGCAGGCAATCAGCTCTAACATTCCCTCAGTCAGGCAGACTTTGGCATCCACATCGATGTAGCCCTTTTTCACCAATATCTTCAGCCCCGGCATGGCCAATTCCTCACGATTGTTCGCGAGCTTAACCAACTCCTCAGCTTTTTTCCCAGCCTCCGCATTCTGCTCTTCTGTGGGTTTTGGTTTCTCTTCGGCTTTCTCTTCAGCTTTCACGGGCTCCTTAGCGGGTCCTTCAGCATGGAGCGACGAGCTCACCGTGAACCACGCCATGGCAATAATGACGGTTTGTAAATAGGGGGCTAAAGTTTTCATGTTTTAGATGGATGCGAATCAAGGTTCTTTGGAACAGGGGGGAATGTCGCAGTTTGGGAGGATTATACAACGTGAGAAATAGGTCAAAACTTGCTCAGTTATGGCTGAATTTTGTCCCAATCTTCCTTGGTCATGGGTTTGATTTGATACTCCATCATGGTCAGCCATTTGCCTTCTTCTTTCACCAATAAAATTTCAAACGCGTAGTATTCCGAAATCGGTTCCGCGTCCTTTTTCTTTTGTGTATAAAGGAAAATCCCAGATTCATGCGCGGTCTGGGTATCGCCGTAACGATGCGCGAAACGGAAATCCACGGATGCCTCGATGTCGCCGGCCTTGGTGTCGTCGAACTCGGTTTTCCAGCGATTCAATGCCTGCCCAATCGGGTAACTCGCGCGTTTCGCTCCCGTCACAAAGACGGCTTTTTCGTGAAAGGTCGTCTTGTAGGCTGGGAAATCGCCCTGATTCACCGCCCGGGAAACCTCTTTCCAATACGCATCCAGCTCGGCGAGGCGGGCGGGTTCCCCATCCTCCAACGGCGTCACTTTATAACTGCGGATCGCAATCGGACCGTGGTCGCCTTGAATCGCAATCGGCCCAACTTTCGCATCTCCTTCAAACGGAGCCGATTGCGTGTGGCCGGTGGTCGCCACGTTTTCCTGCACCAACTGGCCGTTCACCGTGACTCTTTCAAAGGTCGCACTTTTGAATTTTTTTCCAGCTTCGTCAAAACGTGGCGCGCGAAACACGATTTCCATGGTCTGCCATTCGCCAGGAGGCTTGGCGGCGTTCACTTTTGGGGCGGTGCCCTCATAGCCTTGGCGGGCTTTCGGGCGATTCGGATCCCAGCGCTGATACAAGCCCCCGAGATCGCCAGAGCCAAATTTCGCGCGCCCAAAACTATCCAGAATCTGAATTTCATAGCGACCCATCACATACACCCCGGCGTTCGAGCCTTTCGGAACCATGAATTCCAACTCGATCTTTACGTCGCCGAATTCCTCCTTGGTCATCAAATACGGGGCTTTTTCCGGCTTGGTCAGCGAGTTCACCAAAATCTTGCCCTCGCCTTTGACCTCGAACTCGCATTTCTCCGCCACCGCCGTCACTTCGGAAACCCCGCGCCACAACGCCACTTCACGAAACCCATCCAGTGCGCCGTCTTTCAATAAATCCCGCGTTTCCGCAGCGCCCGCTACTGGCAACAAACCTGCCATCCCAACCATCCAACCCATGAAACGTAAAAGCACCTTTTTCATAACGCCCTTCACTAAAGCACAGACCCACCGTTCTCCCAGCACGAAAATAACCCCTTACACCCACTGCGATCAAGCTAGGGGAAATTAAACCGCTAATGAACGCGAATGAACACGAATTTTAAGAGATAATGAAAATAGTGGGTGGGCTGAATCGAAATCATTTAATCAAAAACTCATTTTCCAGAGTCACATATATCAGATTCGCGTTCATTCGCGTTCATTCGCGGTTAAATATTCATAAATCTGGATAAGAATCTCACTAACTTGATCGCCCTACCCTTACCCCTCACGCAAAGATCCGCTCATAGGTCCAATACAAACCTATCACCGCAATCAATGCCGAGGCTATCTTGCTGAAGTTCTTGAACTTTTCGTTTTTGATAAACCAAAACGTCACGCCAAACGCCAGCGCCAGCACCGCCAACTGACCCAGCTCCACACCGAGGTTGAAACCCACCAAAGGCTTGATCACCTGTCCCTCCGGCAATTCGAGTTCCTGCATCACCGAGGCAAAACCCATCCCGTGCAGCAGTCCCAAACCAAACACCAGCGCCACCCGCCACGGTTTCAATTCCTTCACCCACAAGTTTTCTATCCCGACATAGACAATGCTGATCGCGATCATCGGCTCGACGATTCTTGCCGGGGCCGTGAACACTCCCAACACCACCAACGACAAGGTAATCGAATGCGCGATGGTGAAGGCGCTAGACTGCCAGAGCAGCGGACGCATTTTCGGTTGCAGCAAAAACAAGCCGAGGATGAAACAAATGTGATCCAGTCCTAACGGCAAAATGTGACGGAAGCCGTGCATGATCCATGTTAGAAGCGATGTGCCTTTGGACGTCGCTTTCACCTCTCCGTCTTTCTCGATGCGCATCAACTCCTCTGGCGCTTGTTCCGGTTCGATCTTTATCAATTCCTTGTACTTCGCCGATGGAATTTTCACATCCAGCAACAAGGGCTCATACTCATCATCATTCCAAACCAAGGTTATTGGTCCGGTTGCTCCTTCGGGAAGCTCTCCTTTCAGATCAACCTTTAGCAACGCGTTTTCATTCTCATTGACCTTAAGCTCCGGCAACGGCCGCTCGCGATAATCCGGAAACGCATATTCCGCCTTCAATCTCTGCTCATTCAGTTTCAGCAAAAACGTGTGCTCCAAAAATCCAGCCGCGATCGCACGCATCAACCCATGCTCATACTCATCCAACTTATCCACCCAATCCGTCCCCGCCGTGTTCGGTGTATCCGGATCATACGCCGGAACTTTCGGCCCGTCCTCCGGATATAACGCCCATGCCTCCAACCAAACCGACCCATGCCACTTCCCGTCCTCCACCGTAATCTCCGCCCGAACTTGCCTCATCGCATGCGCTTCCACCACCCCAAGCATCGCCACCCATCCCAACACCCCAACCAAGCAACGCATCATCCATCGTCTCAACATGGACTTCTCTCTACAGCTTTTCCTAACTAACCACCACACAAGAGTAGTGGCGATGTAGCGGCGATTTTCAGCCTGCCCCGATACATCGAGGCAGGTAGGAGCAAAACACAATAGCAAGAGGGCAACGCCCTAGAATTGTATGCCTGGCAGTTTTTGCAGTTTTTCCCCAACAGATTTCCCCATGACAACCCCCAACAATGCGCTAACCTCACCTCGTGCATGTTCTTGTTAGCGGAGCCAACGGCTACATCGGATTGAGGTTGATCCAAGCCTTGCTGGATGCCGACCACGAAATCACCGCCGTCATTCGCGACAAACGCCGCTTCCCTGCACACCATTTTGGGGAAAACGAAACTCGGCTGCACCTCGTAGAAGCCGATTTCCTCGATGCCGCCAGTTTGCAATCACTCCCCCAATCGATTGATGCCGCTTACTACCTCCTCCACTCGATGGGCTCCGGCGGCGACTTCGCCCGAAAGGAAGAACAATGCGCCACAAATTTCTCGAACGCCGCCAAGACACTTGAATGGAAACGGATCATCTATCTCGGCGGTCTCGCCGCAGACGAAGGCCCGCTTTCCGAACATTTATCTTCACGCCGTAGAGTAGAGGAAATCTTACGCGAGTCCGGTGTGCCGCTCACTGCCCTGCGGGCATCCATCATCGTCGGTTCGGGTTCGGCATCGTTTGAAATCATTCGCGATCTCGCGGAAAAATTGCCCATTCTCGTCACCCCGCGCTGGGTGCACACGCATTGCCAACCGATCGCCATCCGCAATGTGCTGGATTATCTAACAGGAGTCTTGAACCATCCGGAAACCGCGAATATTTCCTATGACATCGGCGGACCCGTGGTCATGAGTTATCTCGACCTCATCAAAGGCTACTGCGAAGTCCGCGGCCTGCGGCGGCTATTCCTCCCAACCCGCTTGCTCAGCCCACGACTATCGTCCGGTTGGTTGTGCCTTCTCACATCCACCTCTATCCCCCTCGCGCGAAGCTTGGTCGACTCTCTCACCCATGAAACCGTTTGCCAAAACTTCAAGATCCGGGAAATCATTCCGCTGGAGTTACTAAGTTACCACGAGGCAGTCACGCGAGCTCTGGCACGGATCGCTCAAAACCACGTGCCATCCAGTTGGATCGGCTCGCTGGCGGCCGGAACCCTCTCACCGCGTTTATTCGATGCCATCAAAGTTCCCGAACACGGGGTTCTAACCGATTCTCAGATCGTGCCACTCACCGCACCGCGCGAGCAGGTCATTTCTCGTATCTTGTCCATCGGTGGCAATGCCGGTTGGCCCTCCATGAACTGGGCATGGGGCTTGCGCGGTTTCGCAGACAAACTCGTAGGCGGCATCGGCATCCGACGCGGACGCCGACACCCCGAAGAACTCCACGCCGGCGACGCCCTGGATTTCTGGCGAGTCCTCCTAGCAGACCGCCCCAGAGGCCGACTCATGCTCTACGCCGAAATGAAACTCCCCGGCGAGGCATGGCTAGAGTTCGCCATCGAAGAACAACCCGACGGCAGCTATTCACTAAGACAAACCGCCACCTTCCGCCCACAAGGCCTGTTAGGAAGATTCTACTGGTACGCCTGCCTACCTTTCCATTGGCTACTCTTTCCGTTAATGGCGCGTAAGCTTGCGGGTAAGAGTTCTTAGTTCTTGGTTGGACTTCGCGCAGCCTTTCTTCGAACCAAGAACCAAGAACCAAGAACCAAGAACCAAGAACCAAGAACTAGGAACTAGGAACTCTTTAAAAAATGAACAAAGACGACATAGAAAAACTCAGCCGCGGCCTCCCCACCAAATCAAAGATCGGCAGCCGCCGTATCGGCCACCGACTCACCCAAAAGGAAAGGCTACTCTTCGAGGCCGCTCAGCGCCAAGGCTTCCTCAAAATCCCCGTCTCCGGATCACGCCCCAACGTCCTCAACGTTTACAAACTCTGGTGCCAAGCCGAAGGCCGCGAATTCGTCGTCAAAGGCGGGCCGGTGGGGTGAATGTATAGCTACAGATTGTCCGTCCCTTTTGCTGGAAGACAGAAAAGCCTCTCACCTATTTCGCGCAGGCGGTTGAGTGATATCATAAATCACCTCAATGACTCCGCCGCCGAGATCTCGCGTTTCGCTCATGGTGCCGAAGTGATCAAGTAGCCGCTGCATCGCTGTGTTGTAGGTGAACATGGAGGCGAACCAACGCCGAATTCCCACATCGCGTGCGGCTGAGGAAAGCGCGCTCAACAACTCAAACCCCGCACCCATGCCCTGCCACGGATCGGCGATGACGACTGCAACTTCTGCCAGATCCTTCTGATCTTTATCGCGGAAACAACGCGCCACCGCGATGGGCATGTGCTCGGTTCCGTCATCGAGACTGACCGCCATTCCGTAGGCGAGGTGGTTGATGCCATCGGGAGAGGTCAGGCGGTCGAGCTCGCTTTCGGAGAGTTTCGATTTATCGAAAAAGAAGCGCCGGAGCCGACTTTCCGGACCGAGCTCTTCCAACGCAGCAGCCAGCGCGATCCGATCCGAGGGCACGATGGGTCGGATCATTCCACGGGTTCCATCCGCAAGCACCATTTGCCGCTCATGCTTGCTGTTCTGTTTCTGTGGAGTTGGGTCCAATAGTTTGAAAGATCGTTGAATGCTTGGGGAACGGCAATATAGCACATCCTAAGAACTCACCACAGGTTTTCCCATCCTGAGCTAGAATCGAGACGGAAAAGTCTCAAAGTTAGCGCTTAAGGGACAGACAATTCACTTCTAGTTCTTTGTTCCTGGTTCTTAGTTCTTAGTTGAGCTGCGCGCATTTGCATTTGCGAACCAAGAACCAAGAACCACAAAGCCGAGTGAACGGCTTGCGAGTGTTAACGAGCTATTACAATTAAGGCGAAGCCGTGGTGGCTTGGACGGAGCGAAGCGTAGTCAACGCTAGCGAACCTTAACCGTCGACGAAGTCCTAACCGCTTGGACGGAGCGAAGCGTAGTCAAACCAAGAACCAAGAACTAGGAACCAAGAACCTCTACAACTCTCAACTCACCATGTCGGCAGGAAAGTTCCGGCAGAGGACTCAAAGCGGAAATCCGCGCCCGTTTTGTGCCGGATGACGATTTTGTGAATCCCGGGTTCAAGACGGACTTTGTTTTCCTTAATCGGCTGGCCGTCCACCCAGATATCCAGCGGTGGCTGAGAAAATTTGAGTGAAACATCGGTGGCTGCGGAAATTTCAATGCGTGTTCCTGTTAGAATTTCTTTGGCGGCTCCGGCGAAAGTGGCGACATCGCCAGCTAACAAGGTGCCGTTGACCGTGCCGTTGATAGAGATCCACGGCAGGGCGGGATCACCCTTGGCTGCTGTTTCTGGCATCTTGTCTGTCAGCGGCATGATAGCCCAAACCCGCGGCGCGCGGCTCTTGGTTGCATCGAAATCTCCCTGCTTGCCGAGTTGGGAGAGGAACTTGAAAAGATCGAGCTGCTCTTGCTCTTTCAATCCCGCGATCAGGTTTGCGGGCATCAGGCTGCCGGAATCCGTGCGCTTCAGGATCGCGGAATCCTCCAGCGTAATTTCCTGCCCCGCCGCATCGCTCAACACCACGCTGCCACCGCCACTGCGCAGCAACCGACCCATCAAGGTGCGGCCATCCTTGGTCGTGATGACTACCGAGTGATAACCCTCTTTGACCTTCACCGCTGGCAAAAGAATCGACTCCACGAGGTAGTCGAGTGGCGCGCTCGCACCGATCGAAGTCATGTCGGGGCCGACTTTGCCACCGGCACCACCGATCGCGTGACAAGCCGTGCAAGCGAGGGCAGGTTGGCGATAAATCGCTTCCCCGCGGACCGCATCGCCTTTTTCCGCAGCCAGCTTGGCAAGGCTGAGGATGGATTCCGCCGTCGGGCCGCTCACGGCCGCGCCCCCGGCCTGCTGACGCAACACGCCTAACAGCTCGGCATGCTCGTCAATATCCGGCACCGCAGGTAAATTCAGAGCAGCAACTTTTGGATCGAGTGCCTGTTCGCGGAACGACTTGGCGAGTTCGCCCGACAATCCGCTGAGTGAAAGGGCTTTCTGCCAAAACGCGCGAGCTTGAGTCAGATCATCGAGTCCTGGCAGCAGCGTACGGATGGCACCAATCGCGGCGGCACGGTGATGACGGGCAAGCGCCAGGGCCGCCCCGCGCTTCACCTCCGCCGGTGCATCTGAACCCGAGACCGCTAACAACGCATCACGCGCCGCATCGTTGGCGAAATGCGAAAGCGCATCGGTCGCCGCCAGGCGCAGGGCCGGTGCTCGGGGCGATTCCGAAGCGATCGCCTTGATCGCTTCTAACAAACCTTCTGCCTTCAACGCACCCGCCAAGCGCAGAGCGGCGGCGGCGGTTTCCGGTGCGGGAGAATTGAACAAGCCTAACAACTTCATCGAATCGCCCTTGAGCTTGACTTGCCGTTGGCTGACGACCCCTTCCAATCCTTTCATGACCGTCGCCGCAGCGGGAGCATCAAACCCTCCATCTAACAGCTGAGCGAATACCGCTCCGAGCATATCCGGATCTGCAGTCTTGAGGGCAAGCCCGAGCCACGGACCCGAGCCGTCCTTCGGCATGGGTTTTGGCATCAGCTTGCGGATTCCTTCGAGTCCTTTCTTCCCAGACAAGTTCGCCAAGGTAAATTCCAATGCGCCTTCGCGGTCGGCCAGTTGCAGCTTACCATCTAACAGATCTTTCAACCACACATCGCCTTGGGCGCGCACGTTCAACCACAGCGCGTAATCGAGAAAGCGATCCATCGGCTGGCTCAACACCTGAAACGCTAAATCCATCGTCTCGGCACCGGGCATTTTTGAGAGCGCTCGCACCGCCTCCAGACGAACTCGCGGATGAGGATCTTTGGTCGCCTTGTCCAACCATCCCATCGCCTGAGGACCGGTGAGACGACCCAGCTGATCTCCTAACAACCTCACTCCTGCTGCGCGAATCCGTCCGTCCTCATCGCTCAACACCTGACCTAACAACCCGCCTTCCGATCCATCCGCCGGCATGTTGAGCCCTTCGCGCAACCACAGCGCTGCCAAGCGCGTGCGACCGTCCTTCGCTTTTGAACTCCAAGTTTCGATCGAAGTTTTGAATGTCGCGCTCATCTTGCGTTCTACCAGAACCGCCATCGCTGCGTCGCGCTCGTAACGGTGATCGCTGGTTAGCTTTGCCAACAAATCAGCATCCTTCGCTGCTGCTAGATTGCTTGGCGATGCGCTGGCAGCCGCACCTTTTTTCGTCACCCGCCAAATCCGACCATGCTCACGGTCGCGGCGCGGATCACGGAAATCGACCTCGCCGTGGTTGATGATGGGGTTCGACCAATCCGCAATATACAACGCGCCGTCCGGGCCGATCTTCACATCGATGGGTCGGAAATTCACATCTTTGGTTCGCAACAAATCTCCGGACTCCTGCGCGGCATAACCCGAGCCCTGCTCACTAACAGAAAAACGGACGACGCGGTGCGCGCGGAAGTCACAGGTAATCATCGACCCCTGCCACTCGGCTGGAAATTGCGGCGACTCGACGATCTCCAACCCGCAGAATTTCGGATAGGATCCTGGGCTAATACCGCCGAGAATTTTCTCACCCTTCGCATAGGTGAAATACATCGCACCTGGGACACCCCAGTTGATTCCGCTGCTGCCTGCGCCGTCCGTGACGAAAGACTGGCCATATTTATCAAACTGATGACCCCATGGATTACAGAACCCGTAGAAAACCGTCTCGATTTTCTCCGACTTCGGATCGAAGCGCATCAGACCGCCGCTCCGCAAGCGCAGCAAACCGTTGGGAGTTTCCGCATCGGTGCGGGTGTAGATACTCTGATTCATCCACAGCTTTCCATCCGGGCCTCGGCGCAGGGTGTGAAGGTTGTGGTGGGTGTCCTCGGTTCCGAAACCGCTTAGCACGCGCCGCATCGAGTCGGCCACGCCATCGCCATTGGTATCTTTGAAATGCAACAGATCCGTGCTCTGCCCGACGTAGCAGCCGCCGTCTCCCGGCAGCACCGCCGTCGGCATCATCATGCCTGAGGCGAACACTTTTGCAGCGTCCGCTTTTCCATCTTGGTTCGTATCCTCGAGAATCACGATCTTGTCGTTGGGCGTCTGGCCAAGCTCAACCTGCGGATACGTCTCCGAGCTCGCGACCCACAACCTTCCGCGCTCGTCAAAATTCATCTGGGTCGGTTTGTGAAGCATCGGGTTTTCCGCCCACAGCGTCACCTCGTAGCCATCGGCCACCGTGAATTCAGGATAGGGCTGCTGGGTCTTCGCCGCCGCCTCTGATTCGTTGCGGATGGGTGGCGCAGGGACGATCCCCTTTTTGGAAAGGTCACGCATTTGTGCGATCCGTCCATCCTCTTCAACGACCAGTTTATCAAACGACAAAACTTCTCCAGCGTTGCGACCTTGCTCACCTTTCCGGAAACCAAAAATGTAGGCCATGTTGGCTGGGCGCGAGCGGTGGAAGAACCACTCGTTCTTGCGTAGGATCGCCTTGCGCAGCGCTGCGGCTTGCTCGCCTTGATCCCACTTCGCCGCCTTCCAGCCGAGTTCTTTTTCTAACAACCGCGCCGCCATCTTGTAACCCGCCGGAGTCAAATGGATCCCATTTTCCGAGAATGTCTGCGCCTCTTTCACGGGAAAATTCAGCGGCACGAAAACATGCCCGCGCTGCTGCGCCACATCACGCAGCACCCCGTTGATCGCCACCAACGACGCACGATGCGCTTTAACCGATTCCTCCGTTTCTCCCGCACGCAGGAAACGCGGCGGCGCACCCAAAACCAGCACCCTTGCCCCGCCTTCCAGCTTCGCCACGCGATCCAGCAAGCGCTCGAAATCCCGTTTGAACTCCTCAGGCGTCTGCCCGCCCGGCAAAGAAGCCGCCATCCCGTAACCCATGATCAAAACATTTGGCTTATAGGTCGTCAGTTGCGCCTCAAGTTGCTTCCACCCCTCATCCGCCGGCTCACGCCCAGCTTGCAACGGACTCAACCCACTGCGCGATGCCCCGGCCGGCGTGTCCGCACTCCAGCCAAGATTGCGAAACGTCACCGTGCGGTCAGGAAACGCCGTCGTCGCAGCAAGCTCAATCCAGCCCTCATACTGCTCGCGCTCAATAAACGCATCACCCAGCAAAGCGACACGGTCACCCTCAAGGAATTCAAACCGAGTTTCCGCTGACACGGAAACCTGTACAGCAAGGCAGGCGGCTAAAAAATAGAATCGTATCATCATATGAATGTAAGTTTGGGTGGGGCTTTCAAATCAAAAACCCTTTTCCCCAAACATATACAACGCAGAAATGGCAATCCTTTCCCCATAGAGCACCTAAAAACCATCCATCGTCGCCCTATGGGCTATGGTGGACAAGAGAACCAAGAACCAGGAACCAGGAACCAGGAACAAGAAAGCCGAGTGAGCGTTAGCGAGCCTTCAACCTAAGACGAAGTCCTAACAGCTTGGACGGAGCGAAGCGTAGTCAAACCAAGAACTCACCCTCACGGCTTTTTCCAAAGGTAGGTCCAGCGCTCGGATACCACTTTGCCATTGGCATCTTGGAGCTCGCAGGTCATGTCAATTTGTTCGTTGTCCTTGGCGGGGTCGATCACGAAGAACGCGCGTAGCACCTGTGGCATGTGCAAGGCCGGGCTGCGGCCGATGCCAGCGGGGAGGTCGTCCACATTAGGCATGCTCATATCGCTGAGTCCCACGTGAAGGAGTTTGGCGCTTTTTTGATTGAGAGTGACCACCGGTTTGAAGCCGGTGATATCGTCCCATTTCGGGTCGCCGACTTTCTTTTCCGGTTGGAGCGGCTTGGCGAAATCAATGGCGACGAGGATTTCATCGGGCTTTTGCACGGGTGTTCCAAGGCGGGTTGAGCGCACGGTGAAGATGCCCGTTGGAGTCGGGTCGCGCATCCAGCGCAGGCGGTAGTGGAAGCGGAACGGCTTGCCCACTTCGAGGCCGGGCTTGGGCTCCCAGACGAGGATCACATTGTCCTCGGTCTCATTGGGTGTGGGCATCTCGATGAGGTGCAGGTTGCCGTTGTCAAATCCGGACACAGGCTCCACTCGCACGCTCGGACGCTCGTTGTAACGTGCTTCCGGATCCTGATAGGAGGAAAACGATCGATCGCGCTGCACCAAGGACCACGAGCGTGGCCGCTCCATGGCAAAGACACAATGGCGAAACTTCTTGTCCGTGTGCTCGAGCGGACGGTAGTGGAGGTTTCCGCTTTCAAGTTCTAACAAAAGTCCATCGCTGTCATGCACCTCCGGGCGGAAATCCAAGGGCTTCGGATGCGTGCTTTCACCAAACCAGAACATCGAGGAAAACGGAGCCAGTCCGAGTTGCTGGACGGGGCGGCGCAGGGTGATTTCCGCATCGATGTCCATGACGGTCTCGACACCCGGAGTGATGGTGAACTGATAGGCCCCAGAGACACTCTCTCCTTCTAACAACGCCCACGCTTTAAGTTCCTTGGCATCCTTTGCCGGGCGCTGAAGGTAAAATTTGGTGAAATCAGGGAACTCCTCGGCCACGCCCGGCAGTCCGCTGTTGATGGAAAGTCCCCGAGCGGAGAGCCCGTATGGCGAGTTGGCTGGGATGGCACGAAGGTAGCTGGCGCCGAGGAAGACCAGAAACTCGTCCATGTAGTCCTTACTATTGATATGGCAACGGGCACGCCAACCGGCATATCCCGGAGGTGGAGGTGTGCCAGCGGGGATCTTGCTCTTGCCGTAGTCGAACAACTTGCCGTCAAACTTGAACAACTCTTCGCCATCCCCTTTAACCTCATGAATCTCCACCATTTTCTTCGCGGTCCAGCCCGGATGAAAGAAATCGATCGAGAATGGCAGTTTTTCATCCCACCAAAGACCGGACTCCATCTTGAAGCGAATGTCGCGGTGCTGGTCGTAGTTAAGGTTTTTCCAAAATTCATCCAGCTCTTGCTTGGCCGGAACATAGGGAGCCGCCGCGCCCTTGCGGGCGGATTCACGTAACTTGTCGAATGAAAACTCCTCCGCCCCTGCGGATGGCACGACGACCAGCATCAACAGGGCGCAAGACGAAAGCAGGGCATAACGGCGGGTAAACAGATTCCCAATAAAACTCATGTGAGGTTTGTAAAAAGAATTGTAGCTCATGGCAAGCCAATGATCCCAATCGGCTGCGCTACGCCAGAAGCCAGAAAAGTCTAAAGGTCAAAGGACTTAATGTCTAAGCCAGAACCGTTTACCCCGCCCTGTCGGGGCTGGTGCGGTTGAGAGTTTATAGCCAAGCACCCGACATACGATTCCTCATCAACCTAATCGCTCCAGCGATTCAAATATAGACTTTCGACCTCTCTAATCGCCCCAGAGATTCAAATATAGACTTTCGACTTACGACGCATCTTCGCCAAAGATCGCGCATTGCCATAAAACGGTTTTATCTCTTACTCGCCGAGAGTGTTTTCGATTACCTCGGCATCGAAATCAGAAACAAACAAGCGGTCTTGGACGATACGATATTTTTCGAATTCGGATTCGGCGTGAGCTTTGGCGATTTCAGCGGTGACTTTACCGACGTCTTGCAGGATCTCTCGGTCGGTGGCTTCGATGAAACGGTTAAGACGAATTTCCCAGTCCTGCATGGTCATGGGGATCTGCCGCTGTGCCATGTCTTCGGCGACATCGAGGTAGGCATTGACGAGGCGGGAGAGCTGGGCGAGCTCGGCATCGGTTAGGTAGTTTTTGGCGACGCTGACATCGAACTTCTGGATTTTCCCGTGTGGGGCGTCTTTCCATGTGGTCAGGCCCATGTGCTGTTTCCCGGCATCGGCGCGATCAACAATCACTTCGGCGGCGGTGTGGCCATGAATCGCCCAATGGAGTTTGTTCTGCACAGTGGCAAAAAAGCGCTGGGTGGCAGTGGCGGTGCGATCGTAGTCGATGGCGGTAGAGTAGATGTCGGTGATCTTCTGATAAAACTTTCTCTCGCTGAGGCGGATCTCGCGAACGCGCTGAAGTTGTTCCTCGAAATACTGCTTGGTCAGGACGGTGCCGCCGTTTTTCAGGCGTTCGTCATCCATCGCGAAGCCTTTGATGGTGTATTCCTTGACCACCGTTGTCGCCCATTTGCGGAACTGAACGGCCCGCTCCGAGTTGACCTTGTAGCCAACGGCGATGATGGCGGAGAGGTTGTAGTGCTTAGTTTGGTAGGTCTTGTCGTCCTTGGCAGTTATTCGAAATTTTCGAATAACTGAATCCTCGATCAGTTCGCTGTCGGCGAAGATCTTTTTGAGGTGGTAGTTGATCGTGTGGGTTTTGACGTCGTAAAGCTCGGCCATCATTTTTTGGGTCAGCCAGATATCCTCGTCCGCATAGACCACCTCTACACCACCTTGACCTTGTGCGGCGACAAAGGTCAGGTATTCGAATGCTGAGGAGCGAGTGATGGAAGTCTCCCTGTTTGCAGGTTTCTTTTTCATGCGCCGCCTCCGCTCTTTTTGAGGATGTTGAAAAATGCTTTGTCCTTCTCGTAGTGCGCCTTCAGTCCGTCCCCTGCTGACTGGGCGGAAAAAATAAGAAACTCAGCGGTGAAGTTGGGAATCTGCTTATCGTCTGACATTTGAAAAAGTATTCATAAGAACAGTATCAAAGGCAAGTCTGATCTGAATCGCTCGGGCGATTTTAATACTAACCTTCAACCTAAGACAAAGCCCTAAACGCTTGGACGGAGCAAAGCGTAGTCAAACTAAGAACTAAGAACCAAGAACTAAGAACCAACCCCGACACATCGGGGTGTCCTAAGGGACAGACAATTTGAATCTCAAGAATGTCCCAAAAAAACATTACTTCGGGCGCAGCGCCTTGCGGATTGCCAAGACTCTTGCGCGCGCTCTGCTTTCTTCTGAGAGCTTGTCGAAAGGAACTTTCGCTTCCTTCCCATTCTCAAGTTTGAGTGTGAGAATATTGTCGTCTCCAGAGATAAAGGTTCCGCGGATTTGCTTCCCTTCCGTGTTAGTCCATGTTTCCACTCCGGGTTCCTCATACTCTTCGGTAATCCATTTCACATTAGCCTCATCATGCTTATCCAAACAACAGGCTGTCTCACCGCTTGGAGGATTCATAACGGCCGTCTCCCCATAAAAACACAGTGCCAACAGTAGTGAGTTAATCATCATCGGTGACTCCATCCAAGTGATCTCCGCTCCGGTGAGCAAGAATTTTTAACCACGGATAGACACGGATAAACACGGATAAAGAACACAGATCAGAAATAGGGAAATGGATAAAGAGAGCGTGGGAGGGTTCTTAGTTCTTGGTTAGTGCTTCCCTCTTCATTCAAAAATCGTCAATCATCAATCGGAAATCAGAACGTCCTGAGAGATAGACAATTTACTTCTAGTTCCTAGTTCTTAGTTGAGCTGCGTGCCTTAGCATTTGCGAACCAAGAACTAAGAACTAGGAACCAAGAACTTTACTTGTAACGTATGTTAAAAAGAGACACCTGAGCCTATGATGACTTCATTCCAAATCCACGATCATCATTGAGTGATCGGTCAAACCCGCTTCGCGTTCTTGATGAGAATATCGGACTGTTTTGATTCGTGCGTTCATGGACGGCGAGACGAGAGCATGATCTAGGCGAAATCCATTGTTGTAGCCTCTTGAATACCACGTGAACTCGCGAGCCTCGGGGTTCCGCTGTCTCCATGAATCGATCCAACCTTGTTGCAGCAATTCATCAAACTGATAGGCGGATACAAAAGATGCTCCTTTTTCATCTTCATAGTGACGGCCTGTATTAAGATCACCGATCAGAAGTGAATCCTGAGAAAGAAAGCTCGGAGGGAGTTTCAAGAGAAAGTCGAACACAGGTCGTTTATGTTCCATGGTCGGCATATAAATCCCGAAGAGATTCATACCTGCGATGCGCACGAGTAGTAACCTGGCCGTAAAGTCGCCCAGTTTTGGATCGGAGAGTTGACCCGGAAAACTGGTTGCCTCGAACGGTGTCTTTGATGCTGCAAATATGATGTTCTTCCGCGTCTCCTCGTGAGGTGCAAACTGATAAGCATATCCCGCTTCTATCAGGCGAGAACGCAATCCTTCACACGGCTTATTATGACGAAACTCATTCAGGAAAATCACGTCTGCATCGTAACTGAGCATCGCATCAGTCAACCGCAGGATTCGGCTTCCACCACCGTGCTGTAAATTCCATGTGAGGATTCTCATAGATGAACTTAATCAAGCCTCCTCAAAATAATCGGTATCGATTCGTTTCAGTGAAATCGTACGAGTAATAGAAACGCCGATGTTATGTTCGATCATTAATAAAGCTAATCGCGGACCATCGATGAGAATTACTTTTTGAGGTACCATATTCGCATATTCTACGGCAGACGGCCCGAATGCTCCTGTGGTGATAAAGACTCCCTTCTGCGCTTGTTTGCCTGCTAGGGCTCCAACGAAACTTTGAATCTCTGGACGGCCAATTGTATTCTTCCATCTCTTCGCTTGTACGTAGATCACATCGAGCCCGAGCCTGTCCTCATTGATAACTCCGTCTATACCCTCGTCGTTTGACTTCTTGGTAACCATTGCTGCCTCAGCGCGAGATCCTCCGTAGCCCATCGCAAAAAGTAAATCGATCACAAGCTTCTCGAAGCGGAAAGGGTCCATTATTGACATCGCCTCTAACAGCGAGTCAGCCAACGATGCATTCAATTCCTCGAATGCTTCTTCGATACGTTCATTTGGAGGTTCATCTTGAAGACTCGTGTTCTCTTCTATGCCTGGCTTTGATTTTTTAGGAGCATGAAACCAAGCCTTGTGACGCGGGATGGTATCGAGAAACTTTAGGTCAAATTTTGCGGGTGGCGCAGCCACGACTTTCTTTCCTTCTTCGGAAATACGATAGACACCCCAATCAACTTTTTCAGTGAGGCCTGCCTTACTCAAGTGAGTGCGAGCCCAGCCAACACGGTTCGCAACTTTTGATGATTGTCCGCTCGGGATCAGTTCCTCAAGATCCTCCTTCGACATATTCATCTTTTGCTCAATAAATTCACGAATCTCGGAATTATGACGAGGCTTACCGTCGGCAAGACACTGCAGATACGGAAGGAACATTTCTTGAAATCCGGGAACAGCCATAGGAATAAGATCCAAGCAGACAGCATGAGTTATGCAACTCTACAGATTGGCCGTCCTCTTTGCTGCTTAGGCGTATCCTTTTCTTTCTTGGTCTTTGATATGACAATCGTGGTGAACCAAATGGGTGTTCTCAGGAGTGTATCCTTTAATGGCTTCATTCCGGTCTAATTCTGCACCGCTCGTTGGAAGAGCTTCGCCACAAATGGTACAGAGTCCGTTCTGCTCCTTGAACTTTTGGATCTTCAACTTTCTTCTATCGGCAGGCTTGCTGCGCTCCAAGTAAACCAACTCTTTGGCGATTTTGCGCCTGAGTGCCCAAAGAAGCTCAGGATCGCCACCGGATGCTAATTCTAGATCCGCTTTAATTTTCTCAAAAAGTGGCTGATACAGTATCGTTCGCTGTTCGGGAGTCAGTCTAGGATTTGGCATTTTTATGAGCGTTGTTAGATCGATTACGATTACTTCAAAATACCATCGACTATCAACCAAGAACTAGGAACCAAGAACTTCTACTTCTCCCGCCCCATCGCCGTAAAGCGACGGAGTATCCTAAACAAGAACTCTACTTGTAACGAATGGTAAAAGAGAGACTTAGCCTCAATTATCATCCAATAATACCCAAGAACTCCCCAACCACACGAAGTTCATTCACCGTGTTTGGATCAATCGTTATAGGTTTGAAATTGAAATCCATGGAATCGGGTTCGAGACGAATTTTTAGATGAGACCAAGAATCTTCTGTCTGGGATTTTTCGCTTCGATAGATTTTCACGGTGTATTGTCCGCCGGTATCGGGGTCTTGGATGTCGCGGCATTGAACGATGACGACTTTGCCGTTTCTGGATCCGTCTGAGGGTTCGCGAAAGAGACACCATGAGCCGTTGGGGATGCGTTTATTCATCGACTCACCGACGACTTGCGCGATGAAAAATCCGGGTTTCGCGGTGAAGTGGTCGGGGAGCTCGGCGTATTGGCAATCCTGCAACCATTGTTCTTTGCTGAAATCACCGGCAGCGATTTTGATGTCGAAGATGGGAACGGCATTCGGGCAGTCGACTGCTTCCTCATGCGTGAGAATGCGGTAAGGGTAGGCAGGAACAGTGATAGAGTTTTCGGCTTCCTCGAATGCTGGGATAAGCGCACCGACTCCTTGTGTTTGCAGATAGAGATTCGTTTCCGGATCGGTGGAATAAACATAACAACCCTTCGTTCCACGGGTCATCAGAGTGCGATATGTATTCTTGATAATCAAATCGGCTTTTTTGCGAGCGGTTGTTAGATCGGACATGAGCAAACCTTTGTAGCCCTTGATCGATGAGTCGCCTGAGGAACGTTTGGCGCCATCGGTGATAACCACGCCATTCCGAACTACGAGATCAGGACCGATGATCACTCCGACATAATCGAGTTCCAATCCTTGGCACGTGTGAATGCAACCAACTTCGCGCACGGAATCCGGTTTCACGATCCAGAGAGCTCCGTCTTCGCTTAAATTCCACTTCGCCTTGAATTCACCGTCGTCGAGTTGGATATCGAAAGCAGTTGGAGATTTTTTCGATGCCCAGTCCCAACAATAACCCGCAACCATGCGGGCTTTGTTGTTTATGCTGTTTCGTTTGTAGATGAGTTCTTTGAGCTCAGTAGCGGAATCGCACACTTTGAATTCGTAGTTCGCTCCTTCCAGTGTAGTATTGGCGGTTTCACGAATTTGCAGAACCCGATCAATCCACGCTAAGTAACCGTCTGAACCGTTGCAACGAAACTGGGATTCGAGATCGAGTTCGGTGACTTTTGCGCCCAACGATTCAGACCAAGATCGAATCTGATTTTTGTTTCCGATATCCTTCCAGTGAATCCGTTGATCTTCATCGAGAAAAAAGACGGTGAATGTGGAGGCGTTGATGAGTTCCTTGATTTGGTTTTCGCCAAGATTGCTGAACAGTCCAGATTTCTCATTCAGGCGATGGGCTTCATCAACGATCAATCCTTGAAATGTATTGGCGGGTGTTTCCGTGAAAGCACCGGAACCAACGAAGAGATTGGTGATTCGGGATTTTTTGAGAGTTCCTGTAAGCTTACTCTGATAGACTTCCCGCGGCGCGCTGTTCTTCGTGACATATTTTGAAACCAGTTCGCGATTCGTCAGCTCGACGAGCAGGTTGATCGCGACCACGGTTTTTCCAGTCCCCGGACCACCGTTGACGATAAGAACGTTTTTATTATCCGGCGTGGATGACGAAGCCAAGTGGAGGGCGGTTTCGTAGACGACTTTCTGTTCATCGATCAAATAGAACTCGCGGTTTCCCTGCATGAGCGAAGCCAAGTGATCTGCCAGACCTTTTGAAGGACGAATTCTGCCGTCGCGAATCCGATACATGGTTTCGCCATCGTCGCCATGTTTGACGTGAGCCTTGATGAACTCGCGGAGCTTCTTCGCATCGTCTCTAAGAAACGCGGGTGCGAGCTTGGTATGCTGTGCGTAAAACGGAGCGTGAATCACAGCTCCAGAAGCACAGTTGTGCAGATAGGCGCAGGGGCGAAGATGAATCGGATCAAGTCGAACCGTTTCATTGAAATCCTCAATCAGCATCGCGTATGACCACGCTTGATAAGACGGATGGTTCACCTCTCGCTCGCCACTTGCGAATCGAGTGCTCACGATCGCATCCTTGTTGGTGGCGCTGGCCTCCGTCCATTGCTTCAGCTCAATGATCACTGCGGTGCGCTGACCATCATCGCGAGTGCCAGTAATGATAAAATCCACGCGTTTGCTGCTTTGTGGAATGTTGAACTCGATCGCAACACCGGCGTTGTTAGGAATTCCGGCATCCTCCATCACTGTATCCATGTGCCGTAGTGAGTTTTTCCAAGAAGTAAGTTCACTGGCACCCACCTTTCCACCAAGATTTCTTTGGAAGGACTCGTGGACGATTTCCTCAATCTTGTTAGACAGGATATCCTCACGAAACTGGGTTTTGTTAGCGAGGTAGACGATCATTTTGGTTCAAGGTCTGGAGGCAGTCTGCATATCAGGGCGAGAACGGACAATCGGCTCCAAGCCCGCTGCAAGATCGCGGGCGATGGCTTTGGCAGCAGCACGTTTGAGGGCCGCTTCTGCACCGATGAAGTCCGGATCGTCCAAGGGCTTGACGGGGCTAGGGCGGCTTGAGGGTATGCGATAGGTGGCAGATTCTTCCATAAGCTTGTCGGGTTGACGGTTGTCGTGCGAATCCACCAGTAGCGGCGGATTAAATGAACTATCGTAGATGGACCACTCATCTACAATCCCAAGATAGTGATTCTGTAGGTTTTCCACGCCTCTCTGGAAACGGCGGCGAATGGTCGCCTCCGGGATATTGTGACCTCCGAACTTTACCCGCCGCTCCACTCGGCGGAGTGCGAACTCGGGGGTGGGCAGTGTCAGAAAATAAAGTTTCACCAGATATCCAGCCCTTCTCCATTGTGGAATGCGGCGGGCATAGCCAAGCGTGGAAAGCGTCGTCTCAAATGCGAAACTTTTCCCTGTCTCCACGAGATCCTCGATGCGTGCGAGCATCAAACGTCCGGCGGCGAAGGCGGCTTGATCAGGCTGAAACGGGCTCAATCCGGCGGCGATGAGGTCGGCATTTACAAACTCAGGGCAGCCGGCTTCGTGGGGAAGAAATTCCTCAGCAAAAGTGCTTTTCCCAGCCCCGTTAGGTCCTGCAATGATAAGGATCTTCTTCATACCATCAATCCAGGATTATTTCCGATTTGGTTGGCGAGGTATACGATCATTCTTTCTCCCCTCCGTTTGCCGATTCCTCGGAATACTCATTATACTTCTTCGAGCTGCCTTTCACACGTTGCGCGGGATATTTGAGAGCGTTCTTTTCGATCTTCTTCTCCATCGCCGCTAGGAGATCGATCCCGAGGTTGTCTGCGAGTTCTGTTAAATAGATTCCAATATCCGCAATCTCTTCTTCAATTTCCTCACGCTTCTCAGAAATCCGAGCATCGAGCTCCTCAGGAGATTTCCATAGAAAATGTTCAAGCAACTCACTGGCTTCAATGGAGATAGCAATCGCCATGTCTTTTGGATTATGGAACTGAGCCCAATCCCTCTCATCACGGAAAACCCGTATTTTTGCAGAGATCGCTTCTAAATCCATTAAACAGTGTTTCTATAGCTTTCCTAACCTTCGGAAAGCTCAAAACGTTAGAATTTCATTTTTTATAAAATCGGCTTGAGCATTTTTCCTTCTCTTAGTCCCAGCCATTCTCGGAGCCACTAAGTCATCAGTACATAAGGACAGATAATTTACCATTAACTTTATGGTTTTAACGGCAAAGGCAATCTTGGGTATTCATAATCACAGGAGATATCGTAGCCGTAATGAATGACATCCTGATAGGCTTGGTCATTATCATCGCGTAAAGCCAGCATGTCCCAATCTATGCGATTCATGCTTCCAATATAAAGATAGCCATTACTTTTCAAAATAAACCAAACCTCACTTAAACGTGGTCTAAATCCTGTTTCATTTGAGCAGCCCAGACTAATTTTAGAAAAATCACTTTCCGAAAATATTACAGGAACTGTAAGCGGTTTTCCGGTCTTGTAGTCGACGAATTCAATAGATGTCTCTTTCTGATCGTTCTTTTTGTAAGTAGATTGTAGAGCAAGCTCTGAGTGTACACCAAAAATGATTTCTCTGCCTTCCGAGCATACAGTAACGTGACCTTGCTTCGCCTCATTTTCACTAACGATTGAGACCACGCCAGATTCGACTCCAAGCAAGACCCGATGCAAAAGACTTAGTTTCATCTCAAAATGCTCCCGGACAAACTTTCTTTGAAAAGAAGAAAGTTTCAGCTCGGGATATAATTTACGCAGAAGCAGAGTAATGAATATCAGGCTTACCAACCTTATAATTTGCAATGAGCGGGCAAAATCGTGCCATCAGAATGCACCTGCACAGGCACCACATATTCTTCAACGGTAATCGCGTCATCATACTCGCGCTCTCCGTCCAAAAATTCCTGTAAGCGTAAAATCATAGCCTCAACAATTTCACGCTGCGCCGCTTCTTCGGTCTCATAGATGACAAAAGACGCTGCGTCACGGACGATGGGAATTTGTCCCTCGCAAATGCTATCAACGCAGATGCAGTAGCCTGAGTGGAGATTTGAATTATTGCTGTGGATGTGTTCTCGTTGCATGTCGCCACAATTACCTGGCCAGGTATTTTAGTGAAGGGAAGGACGAAAATCAAATCAGGCTCGCCATACGAATTCAGATTGCCGTATTAGTAATCACATGCCTGCTCGCATCCGTTGGAATCGAGATCAACTTTTGATTGTACTTAATCTCTATCACAAGCTCCGCTTTGGTCAATTTGACCAACGGCAGCCTGTGATCATTGATCTTGCAGAGCGTATGGGTCGCACGCCAAGCGCTGTCGCGATGAAGCTAAGCAATCTTGCTTCTCTTGATCCCGCCTTGAAACTTCGCGGAATAAGAGGGCTGGAAGGCGCGAGTAATTTAGACCGTGAAATCTGGGATGAGTATCACGCGAATCTAGAAGAATTCATCCCACTCAGTCAGGAGCATTTCGATGCATTGTTTACTGATGCAGAAACGGAAACGACCGAAGTGATTCCCGGAAAAGGCATTCAAAAAATTAACTCCCCACCCACTGGAGCAACTGAGGTATTGCGATCAATCAAGCAGCGTCGCGGCCAAAGTTACTTTCGAGAAATCGTCCTCAACAACTACGACAATCGCTGCGCCATCACGGGTTTGCCTGTTCGCGAATTACTCATTGCATCACACATTCTCCCATGGAGTAGTCATGAACAAGAACGCCTCAACGTGCGTAACGGTATCTGCCTTAATCGCCTTCATGATACGGCATTTGATCAAGGACTGATCGCATTTGATGACAAACTACGCTTGCTGCTTTCTAAGCGTCTTAAATCATTTCTTCCGCACGAGGCGGTACAATTGCATTTTGAACGCTACGAGGGAAAATCGTTAGTTTTGCCAGATGATGGCGTTGCACCGAATGCTGAATTCATCACTAAACATCGAACGCGGTTTAAGTTTTTACCTGCGCAATAAAATTGGATTGAAGCATTTTTTGATATTCAAGCCTCACGCCATCAATCTCTCATATCACCACCTCAGCTGATCCTGATCCGGATAGAAAGCTTCGTCTTTTATCCATAAGATCCAGAGCTGCGCGAAAATCCCCCGCCATGCAAAGGTAAAAGACTCATAAAGATCCATACCGTGCTTTCAACGCTTTGAGGTGCTCACGGGATGCGCTGCGGCGGTTGGTGGTGCGGTCTAGCTCGCTGAGCTGGGAGACGGCTTGATCAACCGTAGAAGTCACAACCCGTGGTTCGGTGTGACTTTTAAGCCAGCGAATCAACCCACCGTTCAAGACATTAGCCGGCATCTCCGTTTTGAACTCGGTGTTGCCGACGAATACCACGACAGAATGAAAATGATCTTCTGGCAGATTGAGAAATTGCATGAGTGCTTTGACGTGGAGTTTGTTCTGATGCAGTGGGTTTTGAAATTTGTGTTTCCGGCGGTAGATCTGCTGCGTCCATTGGGGTTGCTTTTCGCTACCAAAGATCCAGCCACGGTAGTTCTTGGTTTCGATCACAAAGATGCCGAAGGGTGAAACGACCACGTGGTCGATCTGCGTCGTTCCTTCATCGGATGGATGAGGAAGGTAAAGATCATGGAAGACGCGGTATTGCGCAGGATCGAGTTTACGGAGCCCGCGAAGCATCATCTTTTCCCCGAACCAGCCTTTAAACGTCGGTGAAGTGATGATCTCGATCAGGACATAAATTCCAAGCAAACCAGCCAGCTCGGGCCAGTTGTGCTGCAACACATTGAAGAAGGGTTCGAGGATTTTCATGCGGTTTTGAAACTAACCGAAATGGGATCTGTGGATAGGCAATTCAGCGAAGAGAACAGTCGAAAGTCTAAACGTCTGGTGGATGAAGAAAATTAACCGCAGAGAGCACAAAGAGCGCATAGATGGAATGATTGAATCCAAATAACCCAAAAATAATCTCTGCGTTCTTTGCGTTCTTTGACTCCATTTCATTCCGTCCAAACAGATTGGCTACGCTTAATTTAACTCATCGCAAATGCTCATCGAGTTTTGCGGTGAAAACCTATTTCACTTACCTAACATCTTGATCGCCTCGTAGACGCCGACGACGACTTTGCCCATGCGGTGGTAGTCTAGGCTTTCTGGGGTGTCGCCGAGTTTGTGGTAGTTTTTGTTCCGGTAGAAGGCGGTGTTGGTGACCATGGCGGCGGGGATGTTGTGGGGCCAGTAGTTGCGGTGATCGGAAAAATCGATGCCGGGGAGAGAGGCGGGGGCGCGGAAGGAATAGACGGGGAGATCGGTGGTGCCTTTCATGCCGGCTTTGAGGTCTGCGATCCAATCGCTTTGATTCCACTTACTGACGACCGTGATGAAATCGCCACGGCTTGGGTAATAACCTTTCATGACTGGAGTGGGATAATCCTGTGATCCGGGTGCATCGCTGAAATAACCGATCATTTCTAGCACAATCACACCGATGATTTTATCTTTTTCTCCGGCGACGCTATTCGCATGGAACGCACTACCCATTTGTGGGCCGCCGAAGAACGGAGGCTCCTCAAGTGTGTAGGCGACCAATTCGATTTCGACATCGGGTTGGTCTTTGCCGATTAGGTGTGCGAGTTCGATCAGACCCGCGACACCGCTGGCGTTGTCATCTGCGCCAGGTGTTTCGTCACAAGAATCGTAATGCGCACCGATGATGATTTTCTTGGGTTTCCCGACACCGAAGCGACCGATCACGTTTTTGTAACCCAAGCCTTGTACGAGGAATTCCTGCATTTCTACCGTAGCGCCAGCTTCCTTGAGGTTTGTGGAAATGTAATCGGCGCAGCGATTCAGGTTAGCGATGTTATCGAAATTGCGCGGATGGAAATTTTTGCTCAAGGCATCGACGTGTTTCCGCAACCGCACTTCATCGGATTTTTTGGAAGATGGTTCGTTGGAGCGCGTGCTGGGTTGAGCGACCAAATAGCATCCGGCGACCAACACCGCCAGAAGCACTGAGCAGATGCGGATGCAGCTACGGAAGAAGCGATAACGCAGGGAACGCGGAGGTGGGGTGTCGGTTTGGTTCTGGGTTTCTTGGGTCATGATCGTGTTAAGTAGGGTTCCAAAAGCTTTCTTACAGTTCCAAAATTAACCGCAAAGAAATCTGTGGATAGAGAATTTGTGGCTTAAAACGGGCTAAATAAAAACGTTTGGTGGATGAAGAAAATTAACCGCAGAGAGCACAAAGAACGCAAAGATGGAATGAGCGCTAGCGAATTTGACCTAATAGCGAAGCTCTTAAAGCTTGGACGCAGCGAAGCGTAGTCAAAGAATGAAATTTTGGGTTATTTGAATTCCATTATTCCATCTTTGCGCTCTTTGCGTTCTTTGCGGTTAATCCTCTTCAATTTTCAAAAAGCTCGGGTCTACGGTTGGAGGCGGTTTTGTGAGTGCAGGGACCAGGCTCCACCTTGGAAGGCTTCGACGTTTAGGGTCAGGCCGTCTTCGGGTAGTGGACCGTTTGGATAAATGAGAACCATGAAGGACGCCGCGCCGTTTTTCAGAGGAAGCTGCAGGTTGCCCTCGCCATCGCTGGCTCCGAATAATTCATCGCCTTTGTCACGCAGGGAACCGTTGCCCTGTCCATCGACGCTGAGGGGAGTGCCATCCAAGGCATAGACTTCGACCCGAGCTTTCTCCGATGCGATGAACCGCAGAGGCGAGGATTTCGTCGCTTCATCCGTGGTGACGTAGTGCAGGTGCACGGGAACTCCGTAGAATGGATTGGCGCGGTAGTTTCCGGCTTGGATCACTGAACTTGAAACGCCTTTTTCCGGTGCTTCGATGACGACGTTTGCCTCAACCTTGTTTTCTCCACTCCATGAGGTCCAGACCAGTGCGAGCTCGCCTTGTTTGGTGAAATTTTTGTCAGCAGTGATTTTGATGAGTTGGTAATTGCTGGGCTCCAAGCGGAGGCGGAGGGTGGTGTTGCCTTGGTCCGCATCGGTCGCCGGACGCGCGGTCACATCGCCAGTCTCAGCTTCACGTTTGAAGACCATGGGGATGCCACGTGCGCTCAGTGTGCCTTCTTCCGGTTTATCCGAGGGATTCGCAAGGGTAAGCAAGGTGGTCCATGCTGCGCCCTGGATGGGGATCACCATCGAACGCTCAGGCTGGAAATCAACCAAGGGGACTTTTTCTGGTTTGGTCTCTTTGACCGCTTGTCCCGGATTGAGTTTTGTTAGAAAACTTTCCGTCAATTTTTTGTGGCTTGCTGACAGCCTGCCTTTGGCAAGCAGAGCACGTGCTTCGTCAGCTGCGGCTTTCGATCCCACGCTATCGCCCATGCGTTCCAGAAGAACCGCTAGCTTTGCTAATTGAATGGGAAGTGTGCTGAAATAATCAAAACTCTTACATAGGCGTATGACTTCTCGGCGCATGGATAAAGCCTCCGAGAGCCGACCGGACGATTCCAAGAAGTCGGCATATTTTTCATACAGCCAGCATTCAGAGGATTTGTTTCCCGTTACGCGAGATGCTTTGAGGAGGGAAAGCAGTTCTTCCTCGACGCGCTCCAACATGCCTTTGGTTATCCAGTATTCTAGGCGGACGTTGCGCGCGCGGATGAATCCGAATCCCGCCAGCTCATCTAACAATGCCAACGCTTCCGCATCCGCACCTGTGTGGAGCAGCGTTCTGGCCAAGGTGACTTTCGCATCCCTATGAAAGGCGATGGAAAGGTGTGTGTTTGCCTCCGCTCTTTTTACCAGTTCCCTGGCCTGATCGACCAAGTCCTCAGGTGCCTGTTTGAGTTCCATCAGGATTTCAAGCCGAAGTAATGAAAGGATGATGTTACATCTGCCGTGATAGCTTTCCTGCATCGGTGCGGCGAGGCCGATGTCGACCTGTTTTAGAGCTTCTTCGTTATATCCGAGCCATTGCAGCCCTTCTGCGGTGGATTCGACGGAGTTGAACCATGGTTGAATCATTTGCCAACGTGGATTACCATCTTCGTGAGATGCCCAGCGGCGGATTTGCTGCACCCATTCCATCGATTCGCGCCATTTGCCAGACTGGTTCAGATGGGTGGCGTATAAGGCAAAGACCTGACCATTTTTCTGTTCGATATCGACCATGTTTCTTTGATTGTCAGGTTCGGTACCGATTTGGGAATGAAGCATACTTACGGGTGTGTTGCGTTTGCGGATTTCCGGAAAAAACGGATGTACGGGTCCTTGATCCTGGTATGCGGTAATTTCCAGGCCCTGATTGCCATTTTGTTTTTCGATCCACCAATCAAGAACCTCAGATAGCCGGCCATGTCTTCCCGCCGCACTCAATGAAGTAAGCAAATTGCCTGTAACATCGTTCATCTCTGCGTACTTTTCATTGCGTATCGCGCCTTTGAAAATTTCATCATAAAGCATTGCAGCCCAGTCCACATCCAAGCGTCCGCTTTTGACCTGTGCCTCTGTCCAGACTGTGCTGAACAAACTTCTGAAATTTCCATCTCTGCCGCGCCTATCCAATTCCTCACTCAAAAGTTTCAATCCTTCGGGAATACGATTTTCGATTTTGGCTTTCAATAGTGACTCAATGACTTGGTTAGTCGTGTATCCGTCAGGTTTCTCAGAAACTTCTTGGGCAGATAGATTCGGATGACACATCAACGCACAAATCGTCGCGCTGAATATGAATTTAAGAAATGGGTTTGGGTTCATCGGAATTGGGTTTTGTTAGATGATTTTTAGAAATCCAAATAAATTTCTGTGCGGCGGTTGGCGCGGCGACCGGAAGGATCGTCTTGGCCGGTTTCGGTGACATTGGGGCGGCGAGGTTGGGATGCGCCTTTGGCGATGGTGAAGATCTGTTCTGTGGAGACACCAGCGGCGGCGAGGAAATCGCGGACGACTTCAGCGCGGTTGGAAGAGAGTTGATCGTTGTAGGATTTCGTGCCTAGTGCATCGGTGTGACCGCTTAGAGTGATTTTTTTCTTCGGGTCACTTTTCAAAATAGCCGCTACGATTTCGAGTTGGCGTTTGGTTCTCGGGCTCATCACGTCCTCGTTGAAATCAAAGTAGAGAGCGAGGGTTTCACCGCCGCTGGGATTTTTGACGAGAGGAGAATAATAGATGTCACCGCCTGCGACGCGGGTTGCGTAATCTGCTAGAAGTTGATCGAGATTGATTTCGAACACGCGCCATTTTTTGGTTTCCGCATCCAAACGTAAGCTGAGAGAAAACTGTGCGGCTTCGCTGCCGTCTTTGGCTTCGATGTATGCCAGGTATCCGACCGTGTCATCGCGTTGGAACATGGCGCGCAGGGGTTTGTTCTGGCGCATCTTGTATTCGCCTTCTTCAAACAAGATACACAGCGTAGCGATTTTCGTTTCCGATACGGATTTGAGATCGACCCATTGCAATGCGACTTCGAAATCCTGTTTCAATACCGCCTGAAGAAACATGTCGGCCAGATTGAGCGGATCAACGGCCTCTGGTGTCTCACCCGGGGTCACTTTGGTTTCCGGGACGGAGATTTTTTCGATCTTCCATTTGCCGTTTTCTTGTTTGAGGTCAAAAAGGATTTGATGCTTGGTGGTTTCATCACCTCCCATTTCAAGTGCCCAACGGGTTTTTTTGTTGAGTTCGATCTCGCCTACCTCCCGGACCGTGTGAGGTTTTCTGCTGATTGCATTGAGGAGCGCAAAGGTATCGGTGTTCATGGCATCTTTGCCGATGAGTTCGGAGACTTTCGCCATGTCGCCTTTTTGAAGTGCTGCGCTGATTTGGTTCAGCAGATCTGAGGGATTCACGGTTGCCAGACCGAAACCAAGGTTATTGAGAATTTCTTCGGGTGTCTGGGTTGGCAAAGGTTTGTCGAGACCATCAATGGCTGGCGGCTTGGTTGTCCCTGTGTTGTCTTGTGACTTGGGTTTATCTTTAGTTGTGCTGTCGTCGACCAAAGGTGACTTGGGTTTGTTCAACCACAGCACCACAGCCGCGGCGGCGAGCAGGGCAGCTAGAACGAGAAAGATGTAAGGAACTTTGTTTTTCATGAAATCGATTCTTTAAAGTTTAGGTAAAGTCACGCGCAACGGCTGACTTTCACGAATGAGATGAATGACGGTCGGTTGTAATGGAACCGACGTGGCTAGCTCTCTATAAAATTCATTGCTGTTGGTAATTTGTGCATTATTGACGGCGATGATTAAATCGCCGGGTACTATCAAATTACTGGCAAGCGTGTTCGGGGTCACTGAAATGGTGACGACTCCGCCGAATCCACGCCGCGCTTCAATGCCGGAAACATTGCGGACCTTGATTCCAATTGTGCTGAGAATGCCAAGGTTGATTTCTTCTTGATTGCCTTCGGTCTGAGACAGCGTTGGTTGGATGGCAACGCTCTCGCGAATGGTTGCCTCAAGATTAATGATCTCTCCTTTTCGCCAAACTTGAAATTTTACGACATCATCAATTTTCGATTTCTGAACCAAGGAAATGACTTGTCGGGTATTGATGACGTCTTGTTTGTTGTATTTTAAAATGATATCGCCCGGCTTTAGCCCGGCAAGTTCTGCAGGTGAACCCGGCGTGATAATGTAAACAGCCGATCCTGTCTCACCGTTGTAACCTAATTCTTGACGTATTGTTGGATCCAGATCTCGCATACGCACTCCTAAGAAACCTCGTTTTGATCCTCCTTTTTGAATAATTCGTTCGAGCGATTCTTTTACTTCATTCGATGGAATAGAAAAACCAACACCTTGAAAACTTGGATTAACTTTATCGACACTGAAAATCGCCACATTGATACCAATGATTTCACCTGTTAGATTGACGAGCGGACCACCTGAGTTTCCAGGGTTGATTGCGGCATCGGTTTGAAAGAGATCGCGTTGGTTATCGGATAGTGAGCGTTCTTTAGCTGAAATGATTCCTTGGGTGACTGTTTCACCAAGACCGAAAGGATTTCCGATCGCAAATACAAGCTGACCTACTTCGACTAAGGATGAGTCTCCAAGTTTCAGCGGTGTGAATGTTTCATTGGATTCGATTTTGATCACTGCAATATCTAACAGTGTATCTTCACCTACCATGGTCGCTTTATAAGTTTTTCCGCCATGCACGGTGATACTTATATCTTTCTGGCCAGCGATTACATGATGATTGGTGATGATATGACCTTCTTTGCTGACAATCACGCCGGAGCCTTGTCCTTGTGTTGGAAAGCTACGGACACTGGGCCGGCCGAAAAAATCAACGAGTTGTTCGGTGCGTATTCCGGCGGTATCTATGCTTACCACAGAGGGCACAACCGCCTTGGTTAAATTCGCATACTCTTGATTGAGTTGAGAAATCAATTGCACATCACTGAGCTTCAAAGCTGATTTTATGCTTGGAGTAAATGTTTCCTGCGTTGGATTATTTTTGGATTTTAAAAAATCAGGAATGAGCGATGCGAAATCTCTACCCGACTGCCAGGTTTTAAGTGCCGTTACCAAAACAAAAAAGAGCACAAACACACCGAGCAAAGTGAGAAGGCGTTTAATGGTTGATGACATGATTCGTAAAAGTCGTTGCAAGATGGCAGGATGAGATCATTTTCCAAGCGCGAATGGTCGATTTGATTGAACTTGTGTTCTTGTTCGAATCTCGGGCAGCGCTGCTTTCATGATTAATATTCTATTTTTTGAACTTATAAGATCATCATCTTAATGGTGTGTATAAGTCCGATAAATGGCTGTTCCGCATGACAGCTATATGTGTTCCACGTGAATGATAAGTTGCGATGAATAACCGATGGCTATGCGACAATCCCCTATAGTTCGTAAACCTGAAGTGGATATCTTCACCTTATCACAAGTTTTTGGGGTTTTATTCACAGCTTATTCGTGCTGAGTATTCCGGTGTTGAAACGTGTCATTATCACTGGAGGAACCGGCGGGTTGGGAAAAGCGATCACTAAGCAATTTGCTGGTGCGGGTTGGGAGATCGTTGCTTTGGGTAGAAATGATCTCGATCTCAGTGATGCAGCGGCGATCGATAGGTTTTTTTCCACGAATGATTGTGACCTGCTGATCTGTGCTGCCGGAATGATAAAGGATCAAACTCTAGTAACGATGGATGAAATTTCATGGGATGATGTTTTTGAAATCCATTACACGGCAGCAAGAAATTGTGCATTGGCAGCTATTCCAATGATGGTTCGTAAGGGTCGCGGTCATGTGATTTTTATATCGAGTTATGCGGCGAATCATCCTGCTGTCGGACAAGCAGCATACGCGACAGCAAAGGCCGCAATCCTAGGCCTGACAAAGGATTTGGCTCTAACATATGGTTCTAACCAAATTCGTGTGAACGCGATTTTACCCGGCTTCATGGAAACTCCGATGACGGAACAGGTTTCCGATAAACGCAAGCAAGTGGTTCGCGAATTGCATGCTTTAGGTGAATTTAACACTCCGGATATCGCTGCCGAATTCATTCTATTTCTCGAACAAAGTATGCCTCATACTTCTGGCCAATTTTTCCAATTGGATAGTCGCCCATGATTTTTGAAAATCCCTCGCCGAATTTCTTGACAGCATAGGCTACAACATGCTTCCTTTCCCGCCCGCTGCTTGCGGTAAAGCACCCTTAGCTCAGCTGGATAGAGCGTCTGACTACGAATCAGAAGGCCGGGAGTTCGAATCTCTCAGGGTGCACTTTTTCTTTCCTCCTACGGTGCGGTTTGTGGTCCACAAGATTTAGGAGATGTTTTCTACAACTTACTTAAGATAAGCGAGTTATGAACTTTTCAGGGTGGGGCGCCATCGCCGAGGGCGCCGCGCGAAGCAAGACGTATTCGATTCGCTTTTGAAACATTATATTCTTCACATTCCATGCGGCGCTCTGCGGCGAGAGCGCCCTACCTAATATGCGGTGCCCTCGGCCCCGACAGATCGGGGTGTACGATGGCACCCTACCGAATAACAGACCTATCGGTTTGCTCGCGTCAACTTATCCATCCAAATCACTAGGATGGCAATATCGGCTGGGGTGATTCCGGGGATGCGGGATGCCTGGCCGATCGTCTGGGGCTGGATTTCGCAGAACCTCACCCGTGCTTCTTTTTTCAACGCGGGGATCAAATCGAAATCGAGATCAGCTGGAATGTGCCTGTCTTGCTGACGGGACATACGGTCAATCTGTTGCTGCTGACGTGCGAGATGGCCTGCGTATTTGAAATCGGTTTCGATCTGTGGCCAGTCGGTTTCGGAAAATTCATTGCGTAAATGATCGGGCAAATTCTCCCACGAGCTGTCCGCGCGACGCAGCCATTGATCCAATTTTACGCCTTCGTAGGAGGCATTGCGAACCCATTTATCCGCGCGATCCATTTCCGCGACTTTCACCTTTAGCCTGTCCAAACGCAGTCCGGAGACCAAACCGATTTCCGCGCCTCTGCCGGTGAGTCGCAGATCGGCGTTGTCTTGGCGGAGTAGCAGGCGGTATTCGGCGCGACTCGTGAACATCCGGTAAGGCTCGGTGCAGCCGCGGGTGACGAGGTCGTCCACCATGACTCCAAGGTAGGCTTCTTCGCGACCCAGCACAAAGGCTGGCTTGCCTGCAGCTTTGAGCGCGGCATTCGTTCCGGCGATCAACCCCTGCCCTGCGGCTTCTTCGTAACCGGAAGTTCCGTTGATCTGCCCGGCGAAATACAGGCCCTCGATCCGCTTGGTTTCAAGGGTCGGTTGCAGCTGGGTTGGCGGGCAGTAATCATACTCCACGGCATAGCCTGGACGCAGGATCTCACATTTCTCCAAGCCAGGAATCGTGCGCAGAAACTCCAGCTGCACCTCGTAAGGCAGAGAGGTTGAAACCCCGTTGACGTAGAATTCTGTGGTGTGTCGACCCTCTGGTTCTAGGAAAACTTGATGCCTTTCTTTATCGGCGAAACGCACCACCTTGTCTTCAATCGACGGGCAATAGCGCGGGCCGGTGCCCTCGATCACCCCGCAATACATCGGCGATTGATGGAGGTTTCCGGCGATGATTTCGTGGGTTTTGGCGTTGGTGTAGGTCATCCAACACGGCATTTGTTCCACGTGGAACGCGGGGTCGCCCCAAGGGTTCAGGGTGAAAATGTCATCCGGACCTTTTGTGATCGTATCCGCCAAGTAGCTGAATTTCGGCACTGGGGTGTCGCCATCTTGTCGATCGCATTTCGAGAAATCGATGGATCTGCCCAGCAGTCGACACGGGGTTCCGGTTTTGAATCGGGCGACATCGAAGCCGAGTGCTTTCAGCGAGTCGGACACGGTCGAGATCGCGTCCCCCATCCTGCCGCCTTTTTCATTTTTCAGGCCGACGTGCATGAGTCCCCGCATGAATGTCCCCGCGCTGAGGATGACCGTTTTGCCGCAGATTTCCATCCCGAGGGAGGTCAGGATTCCGGTGATCCGCTGTTCGCCATCGACCAAAAGTTCGGCGACGTTGCCCTGGTGGATCTCAATTCCGGGGGTGGATTCCATCTGCGCCTTGGCGCGAAATTGGTAGGCTTTCTTATCGCATTGCGCGCGCGGGGCGCGGACCGAGGGACCTTTCGAGGCGTTGAGCATGCGGAACTGGATTCCGGTGGCGTCGGTGTTGAGCCCCATGAAACCGCCGAGAGCATCGATCTCCCGAACCATGTGACCTTTGCCCAAACCACCGATGGCTGGGTTGCAGGACATCTGGCCAATCGTGTCGAGGTTCTGAGTGAGGACCGCAACCTGAGCTCCGATCCGGGCAGCAGCGAACGCGGCCTCGACCCCGGCATGGCCAGCGCCGATGACAATCACATCGTAGTTTTTAGGGTAGCGGAACATGTTTAAAAGAAGTTGCTAGTGCCTAGTGAGCAGTGATCAGAATATAAGTTTGCCAGCTTCAAGTGGTCGACTTGAATAAATATTCTTATTTCTCGCCAAAGAGGTCGGCGTCTTTTTGAGGTTTAAAGTTTAAGATTTAGAGTTTCAAAACGTTCCACGTGGAACTTTTAGGCCTTGGCGACGGCGACTAGGACGGCTTTTTGGGCGTGGAGGCGGTTTTCGGCTTGTTGGAAAATGGTGTCGGCGTGGGCTTCGAGGACCTCCTCGCTGATCTCTTTGCCACGATAGGCGGGCAGGCAGTGGAGGACGATGTGGCCTTTGGCAGCGTGTTGGAGCAACTGGGCGTTGACTTCGAATCCAGCGAATTCGGCTTCTTTTTCCTTCTGTCCCTCCTGCCCCATGGACAGCCAGACATCGGTGTTGATCACGTCGGCACCCTTCACGGCCTCTGCTGGATCGGCGGTGATTTTCAGTCCGTCGTAGTTGAGAGCGCTCAGGAAATCGGCTGGCGGTTGGCAGGCGACCGGCGAGGCTATGGTCAGTTCGAAGTTAAGAATTTTCGCTGCCCAGATCCATGAGCGGGTCATGTTGGAAAAGCCGTCGCCGACGAAGGCGAATTTCTTGCCCTCCCAGCCACCGAGTTTTTCTTTGACCGTCAAAAGATCGGCAAGGATCTGGCAGGGATGTTCGTCATCGGTCAGGGCGTTGATGACCGGAAGGTTGGAGAATTTCGCGAAATCGACGATGTCTTGTTGGGCGAAGGTACGGATGATCATGCCGTGCACCATTCTACCGAGCACGCGGGCGGTGTCTTTGATGGGTTCGCCGCGGCCGAGTTGGATGTCATTGGCGGAGAGGAACATGGGGAAGCCGCCGAGTTCGCGGATGCCGACCTCGAACGACACGCGGGTGCGGGTGGAGGATTTGCTAAAAATCATCGCCCAAGTTTGTCCGGCGAGCGGTTGGGACGCGTGTTTCCCGCGCTCGGCTTTTAAGCTTTGGGCGTTAGCGATGAGGCTGGAAATCTCAGCGGCGCTGAGTTCTTCAATGGAAAGGAGGTGTTTCATCTTATCTTGAGGGGAAAAAGTTTAGTTGCCGTATGCGGAAAGCACACGGTGAATGGTGGCCAGGGCTTCGTCGATTTCGGCGTCCGTGACATTGAGCGGAGGCAGCAAACGGAAGGTTTCTGGACCGGCTGGTGGAACGATTAGGCCTTCTGCCATAAGGGCTTTGACGACCGTAAGGGCCGCGGTTGAGCCTTCTGGGGTTGGGATCAGATCGGCGCGCAGGCCGACACCGAGCAACAACCCAAGGCCCCGTACATCGGTGATGACGGGCAATTTCCAAGAAGCGATTTCTGCCCGGATCCGTTGCTCTTGGTGGAGGGCGTTGGCGGAAAGATTTTTCTCACGGATCTCGCGCAGGACTTCGATGGCAGCGGCGCAGACCAGAGGATTTCCGCCATAGGTTGAGCCATGGGAGCCGGGCCCCATGAGTGATGCGAGGGTTTTTCCTGAATCATCGATGGCGCGGTCGCTGAGCCAGAAAGCGCCGATTGGCACTCCCCCGCCCATACCTTTTGCCCACGAAATGCCGTCGGGTTTGATTTCCGGTGCGATCGCGCGCCAGGCCATCGCTTGGCCGCAGCGTCCGAAACCGGCCTGCACTTCATCGAACATCAGTAAGAGGTCGTGTTTTTTGCACAGGGCATCGAGCGCTTCGAGAAACGCTTTGGTAGCGACATGCACCCCGCCCTCGCCTTGCACGGGTTCGAGAAGGAAACCGACCGTTTCGTCGCTGATTGCGTTTTCGAGCGCGGCGATGTCGTTGTAAGGAAGGTAACGGAAGCCCGGCAACATCGGATCGAAACCCTGTTGGATCTTCGCTTGACCAGTGGCGGCCATGCTGCCGAGGGTCCGTCCGTGAAAGGATTGTTGAAACGTGATGACTTCAAAACGCGGTTTGCCGTTGGCTTGTGGCTTGTGATGACCGTAGCGCCGCGCGGATTTGATCAAGCCGTCATTCGCCTCGGCTCCGGAGTTGGAAAAGAAGATTTTTCCGGGCAGTTTAACTTCAAACTCGTTCATCTCCTTCGCCATAAGTCCTTGAGGCTCATTGAGATACAAATTTGAAACATGCATCAACTTGGCGGCTTGCTGTTGGATAGCGTTCACCAAGCGCGGATGACAATGCCCCAGCGAACAGACCGCGATTCCCATACAGAAATCCAAATATTCCTTTCCAGCATCATCGCGCACGCGCGCCCCCTTGCCTTCGACAAGCGTGAGCGGAAAGCGACCGTAAGTCGCCATAACGTGATCGGTGAAATGTTCAGTGGTGCTCATGTTAGAGTCCGGATGTTTTCCGGAAAGGGGCGGAGGCTATACGCTTTGTGGGAAATAGCAAATCACTTTCGATGTGGATGATCTAAAATTAGCTTGTCATATGGAAATGTGCTGATATCTGCTCCAGAGCGATGAGCGATCAATGGTTTGTACATATCAATGGTGAGCAGATGGGACCTTACACAGGTGCGCAACTTGTGGAATATGGTCAACAAGGCAGCATCACGGCAGAAACCATGGTTTGGACGGAAAGCATGCCAGAATGGTTGTCAGCCTCGCAAATTCCAGGCCTTCTCCCAGAAGCAGCAGCACCAGCACCAGTAGCTGCTGCGGTGGCAACAACCTCTAACGCTTGGGTTCCACCGGGAGCCAGACGCGCTGCAGGCGCTGGTGGCGCTGGTGGCGCAGTGGCGGTGGCCGGCGCACGACCGATTGGCTCAGGAACGGCTATAGCAACCGTTGGTGGAGAATATCCGATGATCTCTGTGAAGGGATCGAGTTTCGGACTTTGGCTGGGCACATTTATTGGCGGTTTTGTTTTGTTTATTATCTCCGTTGTCATGTTGATCTCAGGTGCAGCTGCGAGTGTCGCAGCAGCAGCAGCAGCGCAAAATTCAGGTCAAGAAACCACAGAACTAGCTGGTGCAGGGCAAATGGGGATGGCTGGAATTCTTTATATGCTGAGCTTAGTTGTGCTGCTGGTTTCTTCGATCTTCATGCTAATGACCATCTACCGTGCATGGTTTTGCCTTCAGCCAGGCGGCGCGCAGACGACTCCCGGAAAAGCAATTGGTTTCATGTTCATTCCTTTTTTCAATCTTTACTGGGTTTTCGTGGCCATCAATGGTTTGCCGAAAGACTGGAATCGCATTGTATCTAGTTACGAAGATCTGAAAGCTGCGCCAAAACTCAATGAGACAACCTTTCTGCTTTATTGTATCGGAGTGTTCTTTGCACCATTGGCAATGATCATGATCTTCCCGATGATGTCACAGCTTTGCAAAGGCATCAATTTCTTCGCAAATCGTCGTTTGGCCGTGGCCACTTCGTCATACAGTGCGTTTGGTCGTCGTTGATAGAAAAAATGGGCGGCAGAATGCCGCCCCTCCTTGGGTTCAAATCGTCCGACTCACCCCCGTCATGAGTCGCATTTAAGTATCGATGCAGAATTTGGCTTTCCCTAGAGGGCTTGATCCGCTGAAACTCCCGACGTTCTATGTCCAATCCCTTCCGCGAAGATCTCGTTTCCCGCAATCGTCCAGAGCCATGCACTGTGGTTATTTTTGGCGCGACCGGAGACCTCACTCACCGCAAGCTCATTCCTGCGCTTTACAACTTAGCTGTTGATGGTGAGTTGCCGACCGGAGTGAACATCATTGGCTTTGCTCGCCGCGAGAAAACCGATGAAGAATTCCGTTTAGGTCTTGAGCAGTTGAACCGCAAGGTTTCCCGCAACGGGCATGATGAGGAAGTTTGGATTCCGTTCATCAATAGCGTGACGTATCATCAATCGGAATTCACGGATGATGCTGGATATGAATCGCTGGCGAAACGTTTGGATGTGATCGATGCGGGGCGCGGTGGTAAAGGCAACCGCTTGTTCTATATCGCTTCCGCGCCGGAGTTTTTCGATGACATTTTACTGCACCTCAAAAAGGCCGGACTCAACGAAGCCAAGCCGGGTTGCTGGGCACGCGTGATTGTCGAAAAACCTTTCGGTACCGATCTTAAAACGGCGCAGCATTTGAATCAGGTCGTGAATCAAACTTTCCACGAAGCCGACACGTATCGTATCGATCATTATCTCGGTAAAGAAACTGCGCAGAACCTGATGGTGTTGCGCTTCGCAAATGCGATTTTCGAGCCGTTGTGGAACAGCAAACACATCAGTCACATTCAAATCACTTGCTCGGAAAATTTAGGCATGGAAGGTGGACGCGGAGGTTACTATGAAAAATCCGGAGCGCTGCGCGACATGGTGCAGAACCATTTGTTGCAGCTTCTCAGCTTGGTGGCGATGGAGCCGCCGACCGATCTATCAGCCGATGGTGTGCGCGATGAAAAAGTGAAAGTCATCCGTTCGTTGCGTCAATGGGACACGCCGGAAAAGGTCGCAGAAAACGTCGTCCGTGCGCAATACACGGCGGGTCACGTCGATGGCAATGCCGTCCCCGGATACCGCGAGGAAGATCGCGTTTCACCAACATCTGAAACCGAAGCATATGTGGCGGTGCGCTTGTTGATCGATACCTGGCGTTGGAGCGGGGTTCCGTTTTACATCCGCATGGGCAAACGCTTGCCGAAAAAATCCACAGAGATTTCCGTCCATTTCAAAGACGCGCCATCCGTGTTATTCGGTGCGCTTCCCGGCGGAGTTCCCGGCGGCAACGTGTTGGTGATTCGCATCCAGCCCGACGAAGGAATTTCCCTGCGCATGGTTTCGAAAATTCCCGGTACGAGCTTGCGTCTTGAGCCGGTGAAAATGGATTTCCATTACGCCACCAGCTTCGGCAAAGGCAGCCCAGAAGCCTACGAGCGCCTCATCCTCGACGCGATGGCTGGCGATGCCACCCTTTTCGCCCGCCGCGACGAAGTCGAGGAAGCCTGGCGTTTCATCGACCACATCGAGCGCGCTTGGCATGAGTCGGATAACAAACCTCCGATGGCTGAATTCGTCGCCGGTTCATGGGGCCCACGCGAGGCAGATGACATGATTCAGAAGGATGGCAACACATGGCGCAGGCTCTAAACTTCTGGCGACTTGCGCCTTCACCACTTTTCCCCCAATCTGATTCTATGAGCACAAAGTTTGTTACCAACAACAAGGGCAAGAAAATCGCGGCGATTTTACCGATTCGCGAGTATGAAGATCTGCTTCAGGACATCTATTCTGCTGCGCTCATCGAACGACGTAAAAATCAGAAATCCTATCCTTGGGAGGATCTCAAAAAGAAATTGATTCAAGATGGCATCCTATCGCTGTGAATGAGCACCACACTTACAGATAAATTTGTCGAGCTTGGTAAAGAAGTTTCCATCTCTCAGATCGATCTCGAGCTGCGCAAGCTCTGGGAACAGGACGAAGCGCGGACGAATGCCTCGCTGATGAATCTCGTGGTCTATTCTGAGAAATCCGGAAGCCTGTTAGAAAATTCACGCATCATCAACGATCTCACCCGCGACAACGCCTGTCGCGCGATTCTCGTCGAAATCGATCGTGAGGAAGCCGCCAGCTTGCGCGCATGGATCACCGCGCATTGCCATCTTTCACACGGCCAGAAATCCGTTTGCTGCGAGCAAATTTCTTTCCGTCTAACAGGTCGTGTCCCCGGTCGTTTCCGCAACACGGTTTTCGCTCACCTCAACTCCGATCTCCCGCTCATCTTCTGGTGGCAGGGCGAGCTCTCAGATGTCTTCACCGAGCGCCTCGCCAGCGTGATGGATAGGCTCATCGTCGATAGCTCGCTGTGGCGCGACACACAAATTTCCTTCGCTCGCATTCGTGAAGCACTGAAAGCCAATCCCTCTCTCGTCGTGCAAGATCTCGCGTGGACACGTTGCTGGCAATTTCGCGTGAGTATCGCCAGTTTGTTCGATGATATTGTTGCCCAAAGCGCGCTTGATCACATCGACAAAATCCATATTAAGCATGGAACTTCGAATCGCAACACAGCCCTTCAACTCCTCGCATGGCTGTCGGTCCAAGCAGGGTGTAAACTACGCGGCAATTACACCTTTGAGTCCAAAGGGGGGCATAAAATCCAAGCTTATATTGAGGCCTCGGAGATTGCGGCGCCGATAGGCTTAGTTGAACTTTCCTGCGGAAAAACCACGGTGCGCGTCAGTCACGAGAAAGGTTCGACCCATCTCCTGCGTGAAATCGAATCTGGCGATTATCACGTGACCTCGCTTTCACCAGCCGATCCTTTGCCCTCCGCCGACCTTGTGGCTCAACAACTTTCACGGGGCGGTAAGAATTCCCTGTTTTTCAAGATTTTACCGACTTTCTTGGAGTTGCTGAAATTAGCACCTGTGAAGTAAGAATAGCGTCCTGCAATTCGATAGAGTTCACAACAAATTGAAAGTTTGCCGCTTCAATGGCGTAGCCTATACTCTGCCAAGTAATCATAAATCTGAAACCGAATATTTGTTATGTCACATGAATCTCCCAACCGTCGCCGATTCCTTGCTACCAGTGGTGCCGCTGCCGCTATCATGTCATTTCCAACTGTCCTGCGCGCCCAAGAAGCCCAGAACGCCAAAGTGCTTAAAATCGGTCTGATTGGCTGCGGTGGTCGTGGAACAGGCGCGGCGACTCAAGCCCTTTCCGCAGATCCCAATGTCCAGCTCTGGGCGATCGGGGATGCGTTTGCTCCACAGATCGCTTCGGCTCTGAACAATCTCAAAAAATTTGGCGGTAAAGTTGATGTCCCTGAAGCCCGTCAGTTTTCCGGAATCGATGCCTATCAAAAAGTGATCGATAGCGGTGTGGACGTTGTCCTTCTCACCACCCCTCCGGGTTTCCGCCCGATGCATCTCAGAGCGGCAGTTGAGGCAGGTAAACACGTTTTTGCAGAGAAGCCGATGGCTGTCGATATGGCTGGCATCAAATCCGTTTTGGAATCGGCGAAAATCGCTAAAGCCAAGGGCACGACCTTGCAGCATGGTTACTGCTGGCGCTTTTCTCCAAACACTCGTGAGGGTTACGGAAAACTTCTTTCTGGTGAACTCGGCCGCGTGGTTTCCATTTACGGAACTTACATGGCGAATGTTCCAAAGCCGTCCACAAACATCGATATGCGCAACAAAGATTGGGGCGATAGAGAATGGCAAATGCGCAACTGGATGGCGCACGAATGGCTTTCTGGCGGTCCGCTGTTAGAACAATGCATTCACACGGTGGATAAAGTTGCATGGGCCATGGGCGATGTCGCGCCTATCGCCGCGAGAGCTTCCGGTGGTCGCCTCCAACGCTCTGATGAAGGCAACGTTTACGATCATTACGATGTAGTTTACGAATATCCGGGTGGTGTTATGTGCCATGTTGCACAACGTCAGATGTCAGGTGCGTTTAACGAAGTGGTCGATCGAATCTTTTGCGAAAAAGGCATGCTCGAAGCTCCAGGCCGGGTGATGACAAAAGATGTTACAGGAAAAATCACATGGGCATACCGCGGTGAGCCGGAAAACATGTATCAGGTTTGCCATAACGAATGGTTCGCCGCGATCCGCGCTGGCAAAGAACTCAACGCTGGCGAATTCATGGCGAACAGCACGATGCTCGGTCTTCTCGGTCGTGAGGCCGCGCATACCGGACAGCGTATAACATGGGATCAACTTCAGGCTTCTACACAAGATCTCTCTCCGGATGATTTCAAGATGTCAGACGCACATCCGGTTGCTCCAGTGCCAGTTCCAGGAAAATATAAATTTAGCTAAAGCTGGATTTATTTGGGTAGGGTTCCCTCGTACACCCCGATCTGTCGGGGCCGAGGGAACCGCATTAAATGAGGAAGTATTTGCTGATTTAAGGACGTATCATAAGCGATCCGCTTTGCGCGGTGCCCTCGGCGATGGCACCCTACCTTCTTTGATAATTCACATCTCGACCAAGTGGATGCTTTTTCATAGAAGAGCATAGACATGGAACATCACACCCACGAACGCACCAGCGGTTATCGCGAAGAGATCGCCTGTGTGATTGGGTTATTGTTTCTCATTGCCGCGGCAGTGGTTGAAAAAAACCACGGTACTTCAAATATCATACACGGACTATACGCCGGAGCCTATATTTTCGCGGGTTATAAAGGATTGATGTCTGCTCTCGCGTCATTGCGGAAATGGGTGATCGATATCGATGGTTTGATGGTGCTTGCAGCTTTGGGCGCGGCCATTGTTGGCGCACCGTTCGAGGGCGCTCTGCTGCTGTTTTTGTTTAGCTTTTCGAATGTGCTTCAGCGATACGCGATGGATCGCACACATAACGCGATCCAGTCCCTACTCAAGCTGCGGCCGGATCAAGCGTTGGTGAAACGCAACGGCGCAACAGTTTTGGTAAAAGTTGAGGAACTGGAGCTGGGCGAAATCGTGATCGTCAAGCCGGGCGAGCAAATACCTGTCGATGGGAAATTGATCGAAGGCGATACGTTTGTAAACGAATCATCTCTAACAGGTGAATCGATGCCGGTTGCCAAAACCGTTGGCAGTGATGTGTTTGCGGGAACGATCAACCAAAGTGGTGGTGTTGAAATACAGGTAAAGAAGCGTTCGGAAGATTCGGCGTTGGCGCGCATGGTCAAGCTGGTTGCAGCGGCACAGGCGGAAAAATCCAAGACGCAACGTTTTCTTGAATCCGCAGAACAAGCTTATGCCGTGGGCGTTATCCTTTTCACCATTGGGGTGTTTCTCGTTCCTTGGCTGATGATGGGACAGGAATTTTCTGCAGCGTTTTATCGTGCGATGACAGTCATGGTCGTTGCATCTCCATGTGCGTTGATCATCAGTACCCCGGCAACGGTTTTATCGGCGATAGGTGGCGCGGCCCGCCTCGGGATCTTGATCAAAGGTGGATCGCATCTCGATAGCGCAGCTACGATAGATATAGTAGCATTGGATAAAACCGGCACACTCACCGCAGGCAAGCCATCGCTTACGGAAATGGTTTTGCCAACCGGTATTCAATCGTTGGCGGATCCGTTAGATGCGGATGCACAAGCGATCCTGCGTGCGGCGGCAGCACTCGAATCACGATCCGAACATCCGCTGGCAAGAGCTGTGGTTGATGCGGCGCAGCGATTAAAGTTTTCCGTTCCCGAGGCTACCGCTTTCCAATCCGTCACTGGCCATGGTGCCGAGGCCACGGTGGAATCCGTGCAATACCTCATTGGCAGCGAACGCTGGTTACGAGAATCCGCAGCTCAAGAAATGGACGCGTTAGCCGTGTATGCCAAGGAACTTCAGGAAAAAGGCCACACCTGCGTCTGGCTAGGCGTGCGCGAAGGCGAGCGGCTGATTGCCAAAGCGGTACTGGTGATGGCAGACACGATTCGTCCGGAAGCAAAATTTTTAACCGAACAATTGCACAAACTCGGGGTGAAAAAAGTGGTGATGCTCACCGGTGACCATCAGCTGGTTGCAAATTCGATCGGTGCAGAAATCGGGATCGATGACATCCGCGCGCAGTTGCTTCCTGAACACAAACTCAACATCATCCGCGAACTTAAAAAAGAAGGTCGGGTCATGATGATAGGCGATGGTGTGAACGATGCTCCTGCGCTCGCCACCTCGGATCTCGGCGTCGCGATGGGTGCGGCCGGAACCGATGTCGCCATGGAAACGGCGGACATCGTGTTGATGGGAGATCGGTTAGAAAATATTCCCTTGCTTCTCAGACATGCAAGACGGGCGCGCCGGGTGTTGTTAGAAAATCTGATTTTCGCGGCAAGCATCATCGTGGTTCTCGTTGTCGCCGCTCTCGGATTTTCCCTTCCCCTTCCCATCGGTGTGATCGGTCACGAAGGCAGCACGGTGCTTGTCTGCCTTAATGGATTGCGGTTGCTGATGATTACCCGCTCAGGATTATGAGCGCCGATTCAAGGTGTGATCCGATCCCGTAAAAAGGGAAAACACAGCACGCAAAAGCGCTTTAACCATCATATAAATCATCACGATAACGGCGGTCACTAATCCAACGGTCACAAGTAACACGAAGGCAATCAAACCAAGCACGATCCATAGCGGCATCCAGCGTTTATCAAGCACCCGGACTTTTCCCTGCAAGCCCCGCCAATCGACCTTGCGGCTTCCCCCGCTGCCAGACGCATCGACTTGTGGACGCGGTTCGACCGCCACGCCGTCAATTTCGACAACTTCCGCCTCAAAGATTTGGAGATCTTCTTTCATCACGCCGGGACTCTACGCTCGATCGATCAAGATGCACGGCAGAAATTAAAGTCATTCTAAGGGACAGACATTCTGCATGAGTTACGTACGTTTTGCCTGAGACTTTCGTCCTTTTCATAAAGTGCGCGGGATAGGTAAGTTATAGTCAAAATTATTCATAAAAACTGGCACCCGACTTCATACACAATTCCTCATCCGTAAAAGTATCCGAACCATTAAAAACGAAAAAACCCTTTCTACGTGGGCTGCTTGGAATTCCATTTGTCATACTTGATATTATATTAGCCAAACAGGTATTGCACTGACGAAGCGCAAGATGGATGACGATGGCATTTCACAATCGTTGTTATTTACGTGCTGCACACGGACACTGTTTACGCCAATGTGTTCTGAGGGGCGGACAAAATGGCAAACAGTCTAGGTTTTCGGGCATTAGAGAAGATGGGTTCTCGACGGTTGCCTTCCCGGCTTTCGTTTCAAATTGAACCACGCTTTGGGGTGAATCATGGACCCCGCCACGCGAATGAAAAATGGCCCAACAAAACAAGAGCGTATCGAAGAGGATCTTGAGTGATGCAGATGGTTAACAGCCTAAAACGATTCAGGGTCAACCTAAGTGGCTGACCCTGAACTAAAACCATGAAAACGGAAGCGGCCCGACCGATCATCCCCGGGAAAAACCCATTAACCCGAGGCGTCTCAGTCGGACCGCTAATCTTGATACAGCATGGGTTGTGCCATTATTTCACAATGCTGGGAAATTTTATTCAAAATAGGCTTAACGCAGCGAAGTGTGCGTGATTGGGGGGGTGTATGGAATTGTCTATTCGACATGGAGGGGGGTGGGGGTGGCCTGAAGACAGGTTCAATTTAGCATGGTTAGTGCCAAAAACAAGAGAAACGTAAAAGCAGTATCATTGTTACGGCTAGAAATCAGCTTTCTATCAAAAAGCGCAAAAAAAGGTCTAACAGGGAATTTACGAATTCAGAGGAAATTCGCGAGGAGATCCCGTGTGAGCGCTTTTTCCTTACTCTGCTGCTTTCACCTCGATCCGAGGAAAGACAGGCGAAGGTTTTTCGATTTCGTGGCCGTTGGGGATGAGGCCCCAAGTGAGATCGTCGAGCTTGAGTTGGGAGAGTTGTGGAAGCTTGAGCTGGGCTGCGAGTTTTGCGGCGGCGTCTGGGAGGACGGGTGAAAGCAAGACGGCGCAGTGGGCGACGGATTCGGCAAGGTGATGCAGAACCGTGGCGAGGCGATCTTTGTTCTCGGGATTTTTATTGATCTCCCATGGCTTCATGCGCTCTGCGTATTGGTTGCAATGCACGACGTGGCGGTTGAGCGCTTCGAGACCCATGGAAATTTCATGGTTGTCCATGGCTTTGCGATAGGCGGCTGTGGAATCGATGAGGGATTGTTGGAGCGCGGTATCGTCTTTTGTTAGAACGCCACCTGGAGAGATGATGCCTGCGGTAAAACGCACGCTCATGTTGAGTGCGCGGTTGCAAAGGTTTCCGAGCTCATTGGCGAGCTCGGTATTGAAAAGCATAACGAGGCGCTCGACATCGAAGTTGGAATCTTTGCCGGTGTGGATGTCGCGCACGAGGTAGTAGCGTAGGGCATCGACGCCAAAAGTATCGGCGAGCTCGTCGGGATCAACGATGTTGCCGAGGGATTTGGACATTTTTTCGCCACTGCGGTTCCACCAACCGTGGACGAGGAGTTGAGGCATTTGGTTGTCAGCGAATCCGAGAGCTTTGAGCATGGCGAGCCAGTAGATGCCGTGGGCGGGGACGAGGATGTCTTTGCCGATGATGTGAACAGGGCGGCCGGTCCAGATGGTTTTGAAATCGGGCAGTGAGGCGTCAGGGGTGTAGCCGATGAACGAGATGTAGTTAATGAGTGCGTCGAACCAGACATAGGTGACGAAATCCTGATCGAATGGAAGTTCGATCCCCCAGGTGAGGCGTTCTTTGGGGCGTGAAATGCAGAGATCCGCGCCGGTGTTTTTTTCCAGTGCGTTGATGAGTTCGGATTTGCGGAAGCCTGGGAGGATGGTGTCTTCGGAGGTTTCTAAAAACTCACGCAACCATGGGGTGTGATCGGAGAGTTTGAAGTAGTAATTTTCTTCTTCAATCTCAGTGACCTCGCCCCATTCTGGGCCGAAGTTGCCGGTTTCATCGCGATCACGATCTGTTAGAAACTGTTCTTGGCGAACGGAGTAGAAACCCTTGTAGGTTTTTTTGTAGATCTGTCCTTGAGCGTAGAGATCGGAAAGAATGTCCTGCACGCAACGGATGTGGCGGGGATCTGTGGTTTCCGCCCAACCATCATAATGTACTCCAATTTTTTCCCATAACGCGCTGAATCTGGTGGTGACGGTTTTGACGTATTCGGCTGGAGAGATGCCTTCTTTCTCAGCGGTTTGCTGAACCTTCTGGCCGTGTTGATCGACGCCTGTTAGAAAATACGAGTCCTCTCCGGCGAGGCGATGGTAGCGCGTGATAACATCGGCCAATACTTTTTCATAAGCGTGTCCGATGTGCGGTGAGCCGTTGGTGTAGTCGATGGCGGTGGTGACGAAGAACATGCGAAAGTTTGCTAGTTGGAAGTTTTCAGTTTTTAGACGGAGAGTCGCGGACAATTTTTCCACCCATGGAGAGGATGCGGGAGTTGGCTTTGGCGGCTTCGGCGTTGGGGATGTCGCCGAGGCGGACGTAGATTTGTGAAAGGGCGGTCCAGGCGAGGAGGTCGTTAGGCTGGAGGGTGGTGGCTTGTAGGGATGCGCCGAGAGCTTCTTTGAGGTGATCGGTTTTCAGGAGCACCATGGAGAGGGCGTGCCAGGCATCGAAGTGAGCGGGGTCGAGCTCCACGCATTGGCGGTAGAGGACGGTGGCTTGTTCGAGTTCGCCAAGGGCGAGGTGGCCGCTGGCGTCGTCGAATAAGGATTGGATGGCTTCGCTCAACATTTCAGGTTTAGGATTTCAACCCGCAAGGATGAGGGCCGTGGTGATTATTTTTTCCGGTTCAGGCGTTCAACGTTGGATGCCTCGGCTTTGTTTTTCAACCAACCTTCAAATGCATTGATGCCATTGGCGCGAACTTCGCTTTTGAGTTCGTTATTGATAGTGTTCTCGGTGTTTGCGTCTTTGACGAATTCGCGTTTTTCAACGAGGACGATGAACGCACGGTCGGTTTCGATGATGGGTTCGGTGAGTTCGCCGGGAGTGGTGTATTTTGCGGCTTCAAAAAAGCCGACAGGATATTTGGTAGTATCAAATTGTGTGGTACTATTGGTTTCGGTAAGACTGCTGATTTCGGCTGTGATGCCGGCGGCCTTGGCTGCATCCTCGAAAGATTTCTTTTCGGCGAGGGCGGTTTTGACTTTTTCCTGAGCCTCGTTGGCGGCTTTGGTGAGGGCTGCGGCGGCTAGGTCAGCAGACAATTGGCCTAGAGCTGCTGGTTTGGCTTCATCGTAGGTTTTCACGCGGCTGACCTCGACTTCATCGACGTAGGCGACGAGCCAATCATTTTCGCCGATAGCGAGGTCGATGATTTTTGAGGCAGGATCGGAAGTGACGGCTAGGCGGAACAAGGCTTCTGCAGCGCTGCCTTCGATTTTAGAACCGCGGCTTTCGGCTAATAAATCAGCGGGGGCTTGGCTTTTTGCGATGAGCTCGGTGGTTTGAAGCTTGAAGCCTTTTTCTGTTGCGAGGTTTTTGAAATCGAGGGCTTCCTGGGTTTCGAGTTGGTAGAGTAAATCATCAACCAACTTGCCGGTATTGAGTCTGGCGATGCGCTTGCCTTCAGCGATGGCGGCATCGCGCTCGGCTACTTTTTTATCGTGTTCGGTTTTCGCGGCGGCATCGGCATCTTTTGGAAGGGCAGCGATGGCTGCAGGTTCTGCGGGCAGGGTTGGTTTGGCGATGAAGTAGGTGAACTTGCGTTTCTCTTCAGTTTTGAAAGCGTCTTGGACGGTTTCCCAATATTTTTTGATATCATCTTCGCTTGGGTTGATGGCTGTTTTGAGCGGCGCAATATCGATACGGGCTAATTTGGCGTTGATGCGTTGGCCGTCGATGGCGACTTGTTTAGCGACGATGTTACGATCTGAGGAGAGGCCGGCGCTGAGGATGTCGGAAATCTTGCCGTGAACGATGATGTCGGAAGCGAGATCGCGGATATCGGCTTCGGCTAGGCCGAGGCGACCGAGGCCGCGTTCGATGAAGTTGCGGTATTGTTCTTGGGAGAAAGCGCCGTCAGCGCTGGTGAATACGCGGAAGCTGCGGATTTTGGAATCGATTTCTTGCTCGCTGGGATAGATGCCAAATTCTTCTTTAGCGGCACGAAGTAGCATGCGGTTGCTGAAAAAGTTATCCGAAATTTCGGATTCAGAGGTTGCATCTCCTGCAAGCATGGTGAGAAAGCCGAAGAGTTGGTAATCACCGGATTGCACAATAGCCATGGTGAGTTGATAGCCGTTGGCGCCGTATTTGTTGAGGTCGCCATCAGTGTAGGTGCGTCCGGCGATTTTCAAAGCCGGGACTCCACCTTGTGATTTACTCATATTCGACGTGTCCATCAGAACGAATCCGATAATGACGAGGACAAAGAGAATGATGATAAGGACGGTGTATTTGCGTAAATTTTCGATCATGGCGCGAGGGCTGGGCGGGAGAGTTAAGCGGTAAAATCAGAAGTTTAAACCCTAAACTTTAACGAAAATGATGGTTCGGATTGGTAAGTTGCGGTGAAGAGGCTTGCGGAAAGGTGGGTTTGTGGGTTGTTTGGGGAATGAATTTGCGTTGGTTAAATGCGTTGTTATGGGGAAATTCGGTCGCGCTCGCTTGGATGTGGGGCTTGGGGCTGTTTTTTAGCGTCCAGATATCGTTCATGTTTGGGGTGCGCGGCTTGCTGATGTTTGCGGTTCCGAACGCGATCGGGCTGATGCTTTTTGGCTGTTTGACTCATATTGTGGCGAAGAAACACCAAGGTGGGCAGGAGTCTCTGGCGCTGTTTTTCGACAAATTTGCCAAGCCGTTCCGGTTGATTTTTTACATTTATCAAATCGTCGCGTTGTCGCTGACGGTTTTTGCGTTGGTGAAATATCTGTTTGTGCCGTTGTTGGTGACGTTTGATGGGTTTTCTGGAAATGCGGTATTCGCGTTAGCGGTGGCGATGTCGGTTTTTGTGCTTTTGGCGGTGGGGTGCTTGTTTGGAGAAGAATTTGGGATTCGAAAAATCAAGGCGGGACATGCTTTGCTGGGAGTTTTACTGTTGGCATGTATTGTAACAATTCTGACTTCGCTTAGTTCGCTGGATGTGGGCGATGGGGTGCTGGGTCTTGGGAAAGACCATGGCTATAAAGAAACGCGTTTCTGGGGTTTGGCTGTGCCTTTAGTGGTTGGCCTGCTGGTGGGGCCTTGGCTGGATTTACAACATTGGCAGCGTGCGATTCAGATTCATCGTGAAAATACTTCCATTCGCTTGAGCTATGTTTTTGGCGGAATGATTTTCTTCTGCCTATTATTGTTCCATGGCTTTTTAGCGATGTGGGTGATGGGCAACGCGTCAGAGGACCTCGTGTTCGTCGCCTCAAAACTCGATGATCTTGTATATGGCCATCATCTGGTGGTGGAATATTTCACCAAAGGGTTTGTTGGGAACTCATGGATCCCTGCGGCTTATTTTGGGTTCCTGGTGATCTGTGTGTTAACGACGTTGGACAGCGGATATGTCTCGCTCAAGTGGTTCTTGGAAAAGAACGTGGAGAAGAGCGAGAACATGTTGCTTTCGATTATTCCGAAGCAGATCGTCTCATCTCCTATTCCGACGTTTGTGGTGGTGGCGATTATTGCCTTGATTGGGTATTTTGCGAAGTTTGAGGTGGAGTATTTCATGGTGTTTTACGCGTCGTTTTTCGTGGGCTATGCGGCCTTGGCAATCGCACGTTGTTTCGTTCCTAACAGCCAGCAACCGCTGCCACAGATTCGGATGTTTTCAATGGCTTGCTTGTGCTTGGTGATATTCGCCTTTGGTTACATGGTTGATTTGAATGTGCTGTTGTATGTCGGATCACTGCTTCCGTTGGCGTATGTCGTGTGGTTGGTGACGACGACGGATCTGTTGCGCTTGGTTACGGAAAAGGCGGATCAAGTGATGCATGCAGCTTCGGAGATTCCCGCGATCAAAGCGATTGCTAGGCAAGAGCCTGCTGTCGCAAGCTCGGAAGTTTCCGCACCTAGTGCGGGAGGCGATCACAACCTTGCAGGGCACTTTGAGGGCAAGTGGTTTGTCTATTCCATGATTGCAACCTACCAAGACACGAACTCTGTCGGAAACGTGTACTTCGGGATGTATCCACTCTATGTCGGAAAAACCCGTGAGTTGTTCTTCAATGCAGCGATGCCGGACTTCGATTTGAAGACGACGAAATTTTATATTCTCACGCGTTCTTTCGAGCACAAGTTTGTGCGTGAAACCCGCGAGTTCGACACGATCACCGTGAAGATCAAGGTTGCCGAAGCAAACCGGAAGTTCTGCACGCTTGAGCACCAGATTTTTGGTGCGGAAGGTCAGCTGTTAGGAAAAGGCAAACAGAGTCTGTTGTTCGTTTCCTCGAAAGACTACGGATTGTTAGATATTCCGCCGGAAGTCTATACGGCGTTCATAAAGTATTTGTAATCGGGTCTGCTAATTACGCCAAATCCATCACCAACACTTTGGCCCACATTTCCCTGTGACCGCCGGAGAAGGCGTCGTGGATGGGATCGGCTTTCTGGTATTTCTCGTGGGCTTCCATGCTGTCGAAGTGGACTGAGATGCCGTAGTCCCATGAATGATCGGTGACCGGGCGTTGTTCGGTGGCGGCGGGTTTGCCCCAGTGAGATTTGGAGACATTTGGAGATTTCAACAACTCTGTGAGCGCGGCTTCAATGCGGGAGCGGCCTGCTTCGGTTTTGAATTCGTCTTTAAGCCAGAAATAAACGTGATGTTCCATAGCGAGAGATTTGTAAATTCACGGTGGGCTGGCAAGCGGTCTATGAAAGTTTCTCGCCGCGTAGCTCGAAAACCTTTTTCACGGTCGCCTCGATGAGATTGTTCGGGCAAGATGCGCCAGCGGTGAGGCCGATGATGATGTGATCTTTTCCTGCAAACACATCCGCGTAGTTCGTGGTGGTTTCTTTTTGGTGATGCAGATCGTAGTGGACGATTTCCTCCAGTGATTTGATCTGGGAGGCATCGCGGATAAAAAAGGTGGGAAGTTCCTTTTCGCCGATTTCAACAAGGTGCGCGGTGTTGGATGAATTATAGCCTCCAACGACGAGAAGCAGGTCCATTTTGGTTTTCAGCATTTCGAACAAGGCGTCCTGGCGCTCCTGGGTGGCGCCGCAAATTGTATCGAAAACCGAAAAGTTTTCGGCAGAGCCGTCACGATCCGTAATGGCTTTAGAGAGGTGATTTTGAATTTCCTGCGTCTCGCTTTTCAGCATGGTTGTCTGGTTCGCAACGCCGATTTTTTGCAAGTGAATATCAGGATCGAAGCTCTTAGAATACGAGCCGTGGAAGCGTTCGAGAAATGCCTGTTTATCGCTACCGTTGCGGATGTAATCGCAGACGAAATCGGTATCCGCGAGCGTGAGGATCACGAGGTAATGGCCTTGGCCCTGCTCGCCGAGTGCGCGGGATGAAGTGGCGCGGGTTTCTTCATGATCGGACTTTCCGTGGATGATCGAAGTGATCCCGTCCTTCGCGTAGCCACGCACGCGGCGCCAGACTTTCATCACGTCGCCACAAGTCGTATCGACTGTGTAACAACCGCGTTCCTCGATCTTGTCCATGAAATGCGTTGGCGCGCCGAAGGCAGGAACGATTACGACATCATCTTCTGTTAGATCATCGTAGCTCGAATCGATTTCGCGCCATGGCAGCGAAACGATATTCATCTCGCGGAGTTGGCGATTGACCTCGGGGTTGTGAATGATTTCACCGATGAGGAAAATTCGGTTTTCAGGAAATACTTTACGTGAGGCGTAAGCAAGATCGATGGCGCGCTCGACGCCATAACAGAAACCGAAATCCTGGGCGAGGAGGAGGGTGGTGTTGCCGATAATGAGTTTTCCGCCTTGGTCTTTAATTTTTTCTACTAACGACGATTGGTAATGAACCGCGACCTCGGCAGAGACGAGTTCCATCACGTCCGGACGGCGGACGTTGACGCGAGGTCGTTTGTTGGCGGGTTCGGACATGGGAGTAAGAGACACCAGAATCAAGAGGCCAGAAACCAGAAATTACTTTTTCAGCGAATCGAGGAAGGCCACAAGGTCGCGGATATCGGATTTGCTCAGAATCAATCCCATAGGCGGCATGGTGGACATGGCGGGCGGGAGGGTTTTGATATCGGTTTTTTTGCAGACGGTCTCAACTTTGGTTTCGATATTGCGGACGACGACTTCGGTATCGGTTTCTTTCATCATCATTCCAGCGACGAGGGATCCGTCGTTCATGGTGATAGCGATGGGCGAGTAGCCGGGCGTGAGTTTGGCGTTGGGAGTGACGATGGATTCCAAAATGTAAGCCGCGTTTTGGCGGGCTCCAACGCCATTGAGATTGGGACCAGCCTCGCCGCCAGGGCGGTCGCCAGCTTTGTGGCATTGGACACAGTTTCCGCTGCCGTGGAAGATTTTGCGGCCGTTTTCCAAGTTTCCGCCTTCAAGAGCAATTTGGAATGCAGCGAGTGGATTAGCTTTATCCAAGCCAGCTTCGTATTCTGCGATGGCGGCTTTGAATTCCGGCTCGGGGCGTTTTGCGGCGGCGTTGAGGATGTCGAGTTGGACGGCGACAGGTTGTGTGGAGAGTTTTTTCAATTTCTCTAAAAGCGTGCTTCCTGCCTTGGGATGATCGAGTTTGGTGAGTAGGGCGTATGCGCGTTGTTGATCGTCGGGTCTGCCAGAGGTAAGGATCTTGGTGACGACTTCGAACGCGGTTTCTGGTGCGAGTTTGCCGAGCGATTCGAGCGCTGCACCACGGATGCGAGGATCGGCATCTTCGGTGAGTCCGACGAGAGTTTTTGGCAATTCGTTCGGTGCATCATTTTCAAGTGTCTTGAGTGCGGCGATGCGTATGTCTGGACGTATATCTTTGCCGGTGAGTTGGCCAAACATGGCATCACGTGGGATGGAAATTTTGAATTGTCCTGCAGCACCGATGCTTTCGACGAGCAAATTGCCAGAGGATTTGGTGAGCAGGGATTCTATGGTTTTACGAATTTCCGGAGTCATTTTCTCGATGCTACGAAGCTCGGTGATCGGGCGATACATGCCGGTGGTTGGATCGGTGGGCGGGATTTTTTCGAAACGTCTAACAAGAAACACCGCTTCAGTGCGGGCATTTTCAGAAAGCGATTCATCAGCAGCGACTGCAAGCAAACGACGGACATTTTCATCGCCGCCTGCGCGGATCATGGCGTTGAGGATACGGAGATCGACCGCCCATGTTGACTTGCCGATGAGGTGGGTTGCTGCAGCGAGTGCAGGGCGAGCGCCTTCGATGTAATTGTCGTTGATGGCCTGAACCGTTTCGACGGCGATGGAGAGATCCGAGTCTTTGACGAAATCGCCGATGCGGGCGTCTTGCATACGACGAAAGGCGAGGACCACGGCGCGGCGAACGGCTGGAGATTTGGAATTGGCGAAGGCGTAAATGGCATCGGCATCAGCGATGCGAACCATGCCTTGCACTGCACCGTGGCGGACGTATTCGTCTTGGTCGTTATTTTTTTCCACAAGAGTCATCAGTGCGGTAACGTGTTCTTTGGTTCCAAGTTTTCCGAGAGCGATAGCGGCGAGCATGCGTGTGCGTGGATCGGAATCTGAGAGGAGTTTGATATTTGTTAGGACCGCAGCTTTGTGGTCGGCGTCGCCAAGGGCTTGAATGGCTTGGCCGCGGACTTTGGCTTCGTTATCCGAGCAAAGTTTCACGAGAGCCTCAGCGGAGGCTGAGTCCTTTTTCAACCGTGCGAGGTTACCGAGACCCCAAACCCCGTGGAGGCGAGTTGTGATGGGTTCAGTTGGCAGGGTTGCGGTGAGGAGTAAATTACGATTCGCAGTGTTTCCAGCGAGGGTAAATTGGGCGCGGAGGCGGACTCTCATGTCGGGATGTCGAAGTAACTCGGCGAGTTTTTCCGGGGATAGTTTCTCGATGCCTTTGGCGAAAAGTTCGCGGACTTGCTTCGTCTCCGGCTTTGCGGTTTGAGCAGGATCTTCGAAGGAGAAAATATTTCCAAAACCATGGGTCGGCCAACTGCCGACGTAGTCGGTGACGTAAGCTTTGCTATCGTAGCCGAACTCGATATCCGTGCAGAGCATGCCGGAAACGAAGTTTTCTTTGTTGGCTACCTTGAAACCCGCGCCGTTGGGTTCCATGCGGAAACCGATCACCGCGCTTGTTGCGCCGACGAAATCGCATACGAAGAAATGGTTGTCCCATTTTTCTGATAGACCTGTGCCCGGGTTGTAAGCGAGACCCGATGGACCTTTGCTGACCCACCCTGCAGGTGCGAGAATGGCACGCGGGCGAAGCGGGCTGTCCATATCCCAATGACGTTCTCTCATCCAGTTGGTGTCGTGACGGCTCGTGCCTTGGATGAGGTTGGTGAATTTCTGGAATGCCTGATGGCCGCGCTGCCAGCCGGAGTGCGCGCCTTCCACGACATCGACGCAACGGGCCATATCCTGCATGTCCGCCTCGTTATCTACGGAGAAGGCATTTCCGTAGCGATCAAAGGCAAGTTCCTTGGGATTTCTCAAACCCGTGTGCACCACTTCGAGATTGCTGCCATCGCGCTCCATGCGGAACACCGCGCCTTCGTATTGTGAATAAAGGTGCCGACCCTCTTTGGTTTTCAGGTTGTAGCCGCGGTCGCCGATGGTGAACCAAATCCGGTTGTCAGGGCCGAGCGCGAAGCCGTTCAGGTCGTGTCCGCTCAAGCTAACAGAAATACCGTAGCCTTCTTGGAGGGATTCACGTTTGTCTGCTTTTAAATCACCATCGGTATCTTCTAACAGCCAAACATGAGGAATGCAGGCGAGATAAATTTTTCCATCAAGCGCCATCACACCGGCTGCGGTGCCGTCGAGAGGATTGTTAAAACCTTCAGCATAAATTTGTCCAAAATCGACTTTCCCATCGCCATCCTTGTCTTCGATGACGCGGATTTTTTCCGAATACTTGGTGAAATATTCCATGGGCTTTTTATCCGGGAATTTCTCCGCGTATTTTTTCAACATCTCCAAACGCTCGGCGGTGGAGGTGAGCTTGTAGTCATCCGCCACCCATGGGTTGCGGCGGTTGTCCTCGATGCCGCGCTCGAAGCGATGGGTCTCGGCGATGTATATACGGTTCTGGTCGTCGAAAGTGATCGCGGTGGGATCTTGGACATTTGGCTCGCGGGCGAAGAGTTTGGTCACCATGCCTTCGGGTGCTTTGATGTTCGCGAGGATGGCCTTTTCCTCTTCCTGTGCAGGCAGAGGCTGCGGGTTAGCAGTGCCTTCGGTTTTGGCTGGCGCTTCATCGGTCAGCGCGGAGGCGCTCAGGATGGAAAACATTCCGATAGAAGCAGTGCGCAGGAAAGCGGCGGCGAGATTCGAATTTCTAAAACTCATGGGCGGACATTGTTCGCAATAAGTGCTAACTTACGAACAAAAAATCCGAGTTCTCGCAGCTCCGAGATGCTTTTACCAAGTTGAAGTACCTGTAGGCATGTGATCCGCGTGGCTGCATTTGCATATCACCGTTCCGATAGGCGGGATGGTATTCGTGAAGGTATAGGTGCCGCCGGCTGGGCAGCTAGGTTGTGGTAAATAACCATTAGGACCAACAATTACTTTCCAGTCGATAGGATCGCCAATATTCATAGATTTCATATTTGCATGAACACGTACCGCTTGTTGAACATTACGGATATTCATGAAGCAGCCGTGGCGATCTGATTCTTCTGTCGATACTGTAGCTCGGTTGATGATCATGATCATGGCAGTAATAGCCCAAATAAGGCCGACGTAACCCAGAATCGTTCCAGTGAGAGCCATGCCAAATCCTGATACTTGACCAGATGATTTTTTGATTCGAGACATCGCCATGTGCCCGAAAATAATTGTGAGAGGCGATGCTAAAGGCAAAATAGCTATAGAGATGGGACCTGTGACCAAACTTGCAATGGCTAAGTAGGATACTTTGGAAACGGGTTGGATAGGAGGTTGAGTCGTTTCCATAGCGTAGGCTGCGGCGCATCTAGCTAGTGGGCAAGAATCATTTACCTATCCGCTTTCATCCAAGCGAGACCCGTATAACAAATGAACGGAATTTTCGATTTAGAAGTAAATGGCAATTACAAATTGGTTTGGGATAAACGGCGAGGTGATCACTATTCTGCGTAGATTGGGGGCACGTGATCAGCGTGGCTGCAAGTGCATGCGAATTTTTCACCTCCAGGATCTACTATTGCGAATGTGTAAGTGCCGCCTGGGCAGATAGGTTTTGGTAAATAACCATCAGGGCCAAAGATATAATGCCAGTCGATAGGATCTTCAATCTTGAGAGAATTCATATTCATATGACCTTGAACAGCTTGTTGAACATTACGGATATTCATAATGCAGGCCTGACGTTCCGAATCTTTAATCCATGCTATTGCGTAGATAGCAGCACACATGGTCATCACGGCTAGGCCGATGTATCCGAGAATCTCCATACCAGATATTCGCGGAACGGACTTGATAGGTGGAGTCGTTTCCATAGTGAAGGCTGTTGCGAATCTAGCTAGAGAACAATGAAGATTGAATGACTATTTATGCGGTCGAAGATCGGCGGAACGGCAAGGCCAGAAGGAGGAAGAAGATCAGCGCAAGGCCTTGCATCGCGAAGACATAGACCGGCCATGGGCCGAGGTGATCGATGAGGGAGGGATTGTCCGGCACGTGGGAGGCGAAGGCGAAATTGGTTTTCAGGAAATGGTTGATGACCAACGCGGTGGCTTGGTAGCCGATGGAAATGCCGAGCACGATGAGTGGGGATTTCCACCAAGGTTGTTTTGGGCGCCATTTCAGAACGATGGGAATGTAAAGTGCCGCGGCGACGATCACGAAGTGTTGGAAGAAGAAATGGATAAACGGAAGCTCAGGCGGGCCGATGCTGAGGGCGGGTGTGATGAGCGCTTGTGTGGTGGCGGCGAGTCCCCAAAAATAAGTTAGAGTGAGCAGGATGGGCTTGCGAGTGAACAAGGCAAACCCCGCGACCACCGCCGCGAGGTCGCAGAGATGAAAGGGTAAAAGATTGTCTAACGAATGTGGATGATCTCTCCATGCGTAGAGCGCGAAGGGATAAGAAATCAGGTTACAAAACGCGAGAATGGCTGTGGTGACGCGTTGGTTTCTTTCCGATCGTTTCGCAAAAAAGATCATCAATCCAATGATCACAAAGCCAATGGCCAATGTGATGAAATGCTCTTTGGAAAATGGATGAAATGGATTTGCGGGCATGTTCTTGGGTCGGACTTTTATTTACCACAGGAGCACAGAGGAAGAAAATGAGGACATTGAGAAAATGCCAGAGAACGAAATGGTAAAAAATGGCTGGAGTTGGTCACGCTCGAATCTCAGCAATTGCTGGATTTTGAGCGAAGATTTTTTTCGCAATCGCCTGGACTTCGGCGTCGGTGACTTTGAGGAGGTTTTCGCGGGCGAGTTGCGGTGAAGGAATGTGACCGAAGAAGAGCAAACCTTCGCCGACCCATGAGCAGTGGGCGGAAGTGGATTCAAAGCTGAGTTTGGATTGCGCGATGGCGAGGCGTTTGGCGCGGTCCAGCTCTCCGGGGCGCGGGCCGTTTTGGGCGAGGTCTTCGGTTTCTTTGAAAAGGGTTTTCAGGGATTCCTCGCGCGATTCTGGATCGAGGCCGGCGAGGATTTGTAGGGCGCCGGCTTCCTCGAAAAGCGAGAGCTCAGAACCCACCTGATAGCAGAGACCGCGTTCTTCCCGGAGCTCGGTGAACAAACGTGAAGATGAGGATTCGCCGAGGATGAGTGAGAGCATGCGCAGGGCATGGCGTTCTGGCGCATGGCGACCTGGAGTGTGCCATGCGAGGGCGAGCTGGAGTTGATCGGTGGGGCGCCGCTCGATGATTTCAAGAGAAGGTGTGAACGCTTGACTGGCGCGTGGCGCTGTGGTCTTGAACTGTTTCGGCAGGAGCGGGATAAGGATTTCAAGAATGGCTTCTGCTCTCATCGGCCCCGCAGTGGCGATGACGATGTCTTTGCGGAAATGATGATCGTTCGCAAATTTTTGCAGACAGGCGCGGTCGATGGTTTCGATGGATTCGAGCGAGCCGGAAATGGATTGTCCGAGCGGATGTTCCGGCCAAAGCGCGGCAGCTAACAGATCGTTGATGTGATCTGATGGCGTCTCGCGGATCATGGTGATTTCCTCGCCGATCACATCGCGTTCGAGCTCGATTTCATTTTCAGGAAAGGTCGAGTGCCAAACCATATCTGTTAGCACATCGATCAGCGCCGGCATCAGCTCGGCTTCGCCTTGTGCTTCGTAAGCCGTATAATCTTCCGAGGTGCAGGCATTCGCTTGGCCGCCGCCGGATTCGATGGCGAGGGTGAGTTCTTTCGCCGAGCGGGTCTTCGTGCCTTTGAACGTCATGTGCTCGGAAAAATGGGCGAGCCCCGACGGAATGTTTCCGGTCTCATCCCGCGAACCGACCGGAATATAAATCGACAGCGCCGCACATTCGGATTCCGGCAAATGCGCATGAGCAAGGCGCGGACCGCCGGGAAGATCGTGGGTGGTGTAGGTGGCGGGCACGGACGCAGGCTAAACCTTAAATTTTAAACTTTAAACCCCAATGAAGAGGATTACTCTAATTCTTCTCGATTTAAATACGAGCTGGTGTAGCAAAGCAGCATGGATTTAGTCTTAGATAACATCTATTTCATCATTATTGCTGCCGCCGGGTTGGTACAGTGGTGGAAAGCTACGCAGAACGCCAAGAAGGAGCGGGAGGAGGAGCAGCGAACCAAGAAGTATTTTTCCGGTCAGGTAGAGGAAAGAAGGCAATCGCGTCCAGTCGTTCCGCCGCCATTGCCAGCGGGAGCAAATCCAACTCCGCCAAAATTGGATCGCTCACAAGCTCCGATGTTGAAAAAAGTGAATCGGGCTGCTGCTGAAGCCAAAGCATTCATCAACGCGCCACATTATATTCAAGAGGCTCAAGCAGCCGAACTTGCGCGCCAAGCAGCGATCGCCGAGCAGCTCAGCGGCTTGAAGCAGGCGAGGAAGAACAAGCAAGAGGCCATCCAAGCCGAAAAGCGCGAGAAGGCAAAAACCGTTGCTTCCGGCAGCATTCGCGACAGGTTGAAAAATCGCTCCGAGCTTCGTCAGGCATTTGTGCTGAAAGAATTTTTGGAAAAACCGGTTGGCTTACGTTGATCCACAATGACAGATGAGAAAAAATCGAGATTGCGGCTCACGCTGTATCCTCGGGCGGAGAGCGCGATTCGTAGTAATCATCCATGGGTTTATGATGAAAGCATCAAGACGCAGAACCGCGAAGGTGAAACGGGGGAGCTCGCGGTGATTTACGACAAGCGGGATCGTTTTATGGCGGTCGGGATGTATGAAGCGGAATCGCCGATCCGGCTGCGCATACTCCACGTCGGGAAGCCGGCGACAATTGATCGTGATTGGTGGTTGGAAAAAGCTCGTGTCTGTCTTGCGAAGCGCGTGGGCAGCATCATCCAACCCGGCACCGATGGCGCGCGGATGATCCAAGGTGAGAGCGAGGGCTTTCCCGGAATCGTCGCGGATCGATATGCGGATACGTTGGTGGTGAAAATTTATGCAACGAGTTGGTTGGCGCGCTGGGAGGAAATCGAGAGCGTTTTGCGCGAGGTGTTTACTCCGAAATATCTCGTGCTGAGATTGAGCAGAAACGTCGCGGCATGCGCCGAGAAATATGGAATCGCTGAGGGCTTCCGTGGTGAACCGGGAGAGGAAATCGTGGTGTTTTCTGAAAACGGATTGCGTTTTGAATCGGCGGTTCTCAAAGGCCAGAAGACCGGATTTTTTCTGGATCAACGCGACAACCGCGCACGTGTTGAGACCCTTGCAAAGGGTCGCGATGTGTTGAACGTATTCAGTTTTTCAGGTGGATTTTCTCTTTACGCCGCAAGAGGTGGCGCGAACTCCGTCACGGATCTGGATATCAGTGCGCATGCCCTCGATAGCGCGGCGCGAAATTTCTCCTTAAATTCTAACAACTCTCAAATTGCCAACGTCAAACGTTATGCAGTGCAAGCCGATGCGTTTCGGTGGATGGATGAAGCACGTGAAAATTACGATCTTATCATCACGGATCCGCCGACCTTGGCGAAGCGTGAGTCCGAACGCGCCGGCGCGATTCGTGCGTATCAGCACTTGAATGCAGCCGCGATCTCGCGCTTGAGGCCAGGCGGCATTCTGGTTGCGGCATCTTGCTCAGCACATGTTTCCGCCGAAGATTTTTTCCAGCTCCTAACAGAAACCGCGCAAGCCTCAGGACGCCCGTGGAGAGAGCTCTGGCGCAGCGGCCATGCAGCGGATCACCCCGCCATTTTTCGCGAAGCCGAGTATTTGAAAGCTGTTTGCATAGAGCTTGGACGGTAAACTGATCACATTAAATGGCGGCTAGGGATTTCAGCCCCAAGAATCCATTAACGCTCCGTATCAGATAAAGGATGCCAACAATTTACAGGCTCTTTACACAGATGTGCGAATACTTGGATACGATGGTCTCACTATGAAAACGAAAATCATCGCAGCATCCATGATCATCATCGCAGCAAACCTTATGTCTGCAGAGGAAACAAAATACGCGAAAGCCAAAGTCAGCTTTGAGGATTTCAAAGGCTTGGTGACGGAAGTCGAAGCTCACCGGGCCAGCCGACTGATCGACTTCGATACATTTTTGAAAATGAGCAAGGAGCCGAATGTGATCATTCTCGATTCTCGTTCAGCGTTTCGTTATGAGCGCATTCATCTCAAGGGTGCAACGCATCTAGCTTTTACGGACTTTACACAAGAAACTCTCAGAAAAACCATTCCGTCACCCGACACCAAAATACTGATTTACTGCAATAATAACTTCGAAGGAAATCAGGTGGATTTTACATCAAAGACGGCTGGGATCCGTCCGGCAATCAGCTTACAAGATAACATAATAAAGACAGCTCAGAACAGACCTGAAATCAGCATACTAAAAAGCATTCAATTATCGAATTCTCAATTCGCCGCTGAAGCTAAACCTCTGATGATGGCATTGAATGTTCCTACTTATATCAACTTGTATGGATATGGTTATCACAACGTCTACGAGTTAGATGAACTCGTGAATGTGAAGGACTCGCGGGTGAAGTTTGAAGGCACGGAGGTTACGAAGTAAGTCTATCTAAAGGGGATTCTCCTGCGGCTCTCAGCGCGGTTTATACTCGCGTTGGGCAGTAGGCAGGAACTCCTGCAATGCCGCAACGCGGTTTTGATCTAGCGGGTGAGTGCGAAGAAACTCAGGGGACTCGCTATCACCTTGTTTGATGCGCCATGCAGAAAAGCGTTCCCAGAGTTTGACTGCTTCAGCGGGATCGTATCCGGCGCGTGCCATGTAGAGCGTGCCGAGTTGGTCGGACTGGTGTTCTGCATTGCGGGAGTATGGTAAAATAAGCCCGACCGTTCCAGCTGCGGCAACTCCCGTCGCGGTTGCGGCACGAGTGGTTTTATCAGCCCCTTTTGCGGAGAGAATGGTATCTAACAAAAGTGTTCCAACCGCAACGCCGGTTGCTTGATTGACGCGTTGTTGGGAATGATTGAGAACCACGTGTGAGATTTCATGTCCCAGCACCGCAGCGAGTCCGGCATCATCTTGCGTGATTTGAAACAGACCGGTGTGCACTCCAACTTTCCCGCCAGGAAGAGCAAAGGCGTTAGGAGTTGAATCTTCGAAGACCACGAACTCCCACTTTGCGTTGGGGATATCGATCACTGATTTCAAACGACTAGCAACGCGTTGGACTTGAGCGTTGTAGCTGGGATTCGTGGAGATTTTCTTCTCCCGCTTCATTTGATCAAATTGCTTGCCTCCTTGGGAAACCAGCGCGCTGGAAGGCGCGTTGGCGCGAACTTCTCCCGTATTGGGATCGAACGAAGAAACCGCACATGAAGCGATGACCAACACAGCGATAGCAGGAATGATGGATAGGGATTTCCGAGTCAGCATAAGAGATTAGTCGTTTAAAAACGCACTTTTGACAAGCCATCAAATGCCGCAGAGAAAGTTAATGCCTCGACATTCCATCCGAAAAAATTGTCTAAATATGCCATGGAACAACAACCACCACCACTCACGCCGGAAGAAGTCGCGCATCTTTCCGCGAAGGAATATGCCCATCTTGGTCAGCCGCAGACGGTTAAGGTTTTAGGCATATTGCATCTCGTTTTTGGAGCAATCGGTACACTAATGATTATATGGACGTTGTATGTGACGTTTGTTGGAAATCCGTTTCTTGCGTTTGCTGGGAAATCGCCGGAGATGCTGATGCAGGAAAAGCTTGAGAAGGAAATGATGGGCGTTACCTTGATGAGCACGGCGCTATATGCATTGATCACGGTGATTATCCTCATCGCAGGAGTTCTGTTATTAAAAGGACGCAGAAGCGCTCTTAAATACTCGAACAGCTATGCATGGTTATCCATCGCATCTAAATTTATTAATTTAGGTGTGTATTTTCTTTACGTTGCGCCGATGAGTCAAGAAATGATGAGAGCATCGGCTTCGAGTGCGGGTATGGCATCTACAAGTATGGAGATATTCATGACCGGCACGATGGTAGGCATATTTGTATTAGGCCTTATCTATCCTATCCTTACGCTGGTTCTGTTAAATAGACCCGTCATCAAAACATGGCTTGCGAACCAGCCCAGTTGATTTCTTAGCGCTCACAAAAAGCGCTCAAATTAAAGTTTCATCCTGAAGCTTTACTGATAAAAGATTGAGGGATGAACTCCCAAGAAGGATCGTTTGAAAAACAAGAGCTGAATCGTCTTCTTGAGCAATTAGAAGTATTAAGCATCCGACATAACGCTGAGCTGGATTCGATCCGTAAGAGGATGATCGAATTGGAAACGAAGTTTTCAGAGGCTCCACAAGCGGCTCCGGAATTGGCCACCGTGTCTGAAGAGCCGCAATCAACCGGCGCACTTCCGCCTCCGCTTCCAATATATTCCGCCCTCAAGCAAGCGAAGCTTTCCCAAGCTCCTGACCTTTCAGCTTTCATTGAAGCTAAGCTTGCCCAGGAACCTGAAACGGCAGTTGACGATATTCCCGCGCCGGTGGTGGAGCAATTTTCTGAAGTTCAACCCAAACCAGATACATCCTTCGAGCTCGATTTTGGAAAAGTCTGGTTTGTTCGTATCGGGATTGTGATTTTCCTCACGGGCTTGGTGTTTTTAGGAAACTACGCATATCAAAACTGGATCAAAGACATGCCTAACGGTGTGCGCCTAACCGCACTTTTCCTCTGTGCGGGAGCTCTCGCTGAAACGGGAAGGCGTTTGGCGAAGAAAGAAAGTCTCAATCGATTTGGAGAAGTTCTGTTAGCTGGCGGCATGGCGTTTTTCTATTACTGCACCTTTGCTGCTCATCATGTCACACGGCTGAAAGTGATCGATAGCCCAACGCTAGGGGCATCGTTGTTGTTTCTCTCTGCTGGCGCGATTGCGGCAGTTTCATGGATACGCCAAGCCAAGATCACCGCGGCGTTCGGTCTCGTGCTCGCTGCTTACGCGACCATGCTCCAGCCGATCGGTTGGATGTCCTGTGTATCGAATCTTCTGTTAGCAGCGATCGGTTTGTTTTTCATGTTGAAACCCGGTTGGGCGGGACCAGGTTGGGCATCGATGCTTGGGAGTTACGGAGCGTTTTTGGGATCGCAAATCCTGGTCCGCTTCGAATATGGTTACACCTCCGATCCACTCGCTACCTTATGGTTTCTGCCGCCGCTGTGGGTGATGTTTGCGATTCCCGGTATGTTGGGGCGTTATCGAGAAAGCCTTTCGGAGCGCGCGCGCGCGTGGTTCACGGGAATCAACAATGCCTTGTTTTTCCTAATGTTCTCGCCGTTGTGGATCGATCAATACGACCAGGCAGACTACTGGAAAGTCGCCGCAGTTTTTGGTTCCGCGTTGTTAATCTTGGGCATGATTGGGCGCCGCCAAGACACGGTTGCTGGTGGAGTGAACATTTCCCAAGGGCTCATGGTTGGAACATTGGCCATTGTTTTGAAATTCGATGGGCATCAGCTAGCGTTGGTTCTGGGAATTGAAGCACTCTCGCTTGCGATCGCCGCATGGAGATTCCGGAGTCGCAGCGAAGTGGTTTTCTCGCTGCTCTCGGGATTGGGCGGCGCAGGTTTGCTGGTGATCAACAACGGATCACTTTTACAATCAACCCCGATCTGGAGCATTGCTCTAACAGCTTTGATGATCGCCGCAGCGTCCATCGTCATGGTAAGAGTAAAACCGATACTCGAAAGCTTTCAGGATTTTGTGCGTGTTTCGGGGGCGTTGCTTCTAATCGCAGCCGCACTTGTCGTAAATCATCTATGTCTTTTCCGGCTCGAACCTTCAACCGGGTTAGTCACTGCAGGCCTGCTCGCTGGATTGCTTTCGGTAGCGCATCTGAAGCTCGATCCCAAACGCCTACAGCCGGAAAGCATTTGGATTTCGCTATGGTTCTTGGGCGTTTCTGTATGGATGAATTTCTATGTAGAAAGCATGTGGCCGCTGAGCGTGATGGTAGTGCTTACGCTTGCGATTTGCTGGTTGTGGCATCGCCAGCCAGAGACGGAATCCGAAGATCCCAGCCTCGATCTTGCTTATCATCCTGAGCTGCCCGCATGGTTGTTTTCAGCTGCGGTCACATTCTTTGTCTGGCAAGTCGCGACCGATCTTAGCCCGAGCTTCCGTGAGAATTTTCTATGCAACCAAGTCGCTGCGTCATTGCTTTTGGCGGTTGCGATTTTCATCCGCTGCCCGCGCTTGATTCTCACCACAGCAGTTCTTGGATTTTTAAGTCTGAGCCTGTTGTTAGAACCTAGCGGACGTGTCACCTCGCATATTTTTGCAACGGTCTTCATCGCCTTCGCTGCCGCCGGGTTGCTTCATAGTCCGTGGATTCGCGCGAATACCCCGATATTGCTCCGCTACATTTCATCCACGGTTTTTCGCGTTACAGCATTCGTTGCCTACATGGTGGGATGGTATCAGGTCTCGCCAGAAGCATGGGGAGATTGCATCGCGCTGACTTCAGTGATCGGCATCATTGTTTTTGGAATACTCAAACGGACATGCTTCTTGGAGTGCGTGGGTTGGATCATTATGTCGATGATCTGGTTGATTGTGAAAACGATGAATGCACCTTGGGATGCGAGCCCTGAACAACAATCATGGCGCGGCGTGATGGTGATCTTGGCCTTGCTCGTTTTCACAACGGCTTACAAGCTGCGACCCACAGTGATCGACGAGTTTGATAAAAAGAAAGAATCGCTCGGATTTTGTGTCGGGCTGACTTGCGTGGCCATCGCCATTTGGGCGACACAAATGCTAGTCTGGCGCTTTGATTGGAAGCCTGCCGCCGTCCTGTGGACGATCCTTGGTTTTATGTTCGTCAGCGCCGGGCTGTGGCAACGCCTTCACGTCGCGCGGGTCATGGGTTTCTTGCTGCTCGCGCTTTCCTTGGGCAAACTGTTCGTCTCGGATGTTTGGGATTTCACCGCGTTTATGCGCGTAGTCTCGTTTATTGTGCTGGGCGCAGTGTTGATTTTACTGGGGCTTTTCTACAACAAATTCGCCCCCGCCATCAAAGCGTTGCTTGATTCTGAGAAATGACATGGCGTTTTGAAAATTCCTGTTAGCCTCTGACGCAGATGAAATTGGTAAAACTTTTGGCAAACCTCGGATATGGATCGCGTAAAGAGGTCGATAAATTGCTGCGCAGTGGCGCTGTAACAAATGCCGCGGGCGTGTCCTACAAGCATAAGGATGATGCAGATCCGGATGATGTGCGCGTCGCTGGCGAGCCTCTGGATTCGGTGTTCCCGTTGGTGATCGTGATGAACAAACCCGAGGGGTTTACCTGTAGCACCGAAGATCCCGGCGAGACGATTTACGATCTGCTTCCACCACGCTTTTCCAAACGTAATCCAGGGCTAAACCCAGTAGGCAGACTCGATAAAGACACCACCGGAATGTTGTTGATGACCGATGATGGGAAATTTCTCCACCAAGTCATTCATCCGAAATCCGCTTGCCTGAAAGTCTATCACGTCATGCTCGACAGGCCGCTGAATGGCAACGAAGGCAAAATTTTCTCATCCGGTGAAATGATGTTAGAAAGTGAAAATAAGCCGCTGCTCCCAGCGGTGTTCGAGGCAATCGGTGATAAAGAGGCGTTGGTCACCTTACATGAAGGACGCTATCATCAGGTCCGCCGCATGTTCGCCGCCGTCGGCAACCATGTGCTCTCACTCAAACGCATTTCCATAGGAAATTTCAAACTCCCCGAAGAGCTCGAAGAAGGTGAATGGCGGGAAGTTTCCCAAGAAGAAATCGCGATGCTTTTCCGAAAGGAAGTATGTAATGAATGATGAAGCCCATGAATGACGTGATTCCTGATAGCCTGCCATCGTGGCCGAACCCTAAGGTGGAGGACGTGATACGTCACAGCGTGTTGGCGGAAATCGCTGCTTATCGAAAAAGAGAGCCAAAAGATCCCGGTCCTATTTGGCTCGATTTGCCACAACTGCAGAATATGGTTCAAGCTGGCAAAGTTCGATTCGGCTCGCTTGATTTGCCTGCGCCGGAGATTGATGAAAACTTTGTCCTGCGAGCGGCAAATGAGGCGTTCAAGGATCAGATCGTTTTGATGTTCATCGATGAAAATCAGGTTACAAAACTTGATGAAATTCTTGATCTCAAGCCAAACAGCCGTGTACGTTACATTAAACTGACCGCGTTGCGTGGTTATTGATTTTTTTTGTAATGAATTCAGAAACATTATCTGCCGTTGATGTGAGTCGTCGTCGTCGTGGTGTATGGCGCAAGCAGAGCTATGACAAAGTCCATGAGATCTCTCCCATTCTTGCCGAGGGGTTGTTCGCGCATTATAAAAATTGGAGTGCGATCCGTCCCGCGCAGGAAGCGTTAAAAGCGATGGATGCGTCGGCCCGACAAGCCGTTTGGCAGGTGACTTTTCCCAGAATTGCAGAGCTTGTGGAAATTGCATGGCAGCATTTGCCCGCGGAAAAAATTGCCCGTAGGGACAGCGGTGCAGAAGGAAATGGAGAGCCGTTTACTTGGTCACTGACTCAGCAGGAAGCGGATGATTTCAAATTTGAGTGGTTGCGCAAACTTCTGATCATCGTTGGGCCGTTTCCGGAACTTGAATTTCCAGATGTGATGCGACAGCTCGGTCACATTGCCGTGGGACGCATTGAAGAAGCGGATCTCGATCATTTCAAGGATACCACCGGTCTTCACTATGACAGCGATGCTCCAGCTTATTTGGCGGCGACGTTACTAAGCTGGATGCCTGGTAGCGAAATATCCCGCGAAATTGAATCAATCCTAGATCGGGAATTGTTAGGCAAGGAGCCAAACGGATCAAAGCGTGCCACAAAAACCGCCTGGATCTGTTCGGATCGGCCGGATCTTTGGGAAAAGCTCGATGCCTATCTGATCGATGCCGGAGACGAACCCGGGTTCCAAGAGTCGCTCATGAGCAGTCGTATTGGTGGACACCCCGGCTCGTGGCTGCATTTGCTGCAAACGATTCGTGATCATGATCTGTTGCGGTTCGAATTCATCAATTATTGGGCGAGATATAATTTTCGCCTCGATTGGCAATGGAAAAGCCACAAGCGCGATGACGTTCATCCATGGTTTGAACGGTGGGTGGAAATGCATGAAAACCCTCAGCTGCGAGATAAGGCCTACAGGGGGAATCACTCTGGCGATTTCACTCTCGCGCTATGGGCAGAGGCAACGATCCAGGGCGATGTGGCGTTGGATAAAATATCGGATTCTTCTGAACTGAAGCCCGATTTACGCATAGCTGCTGCTCATTTTCTTCGGCTTTGCCCGGCAAAACGCAGTGCGCGATTGGTTTTGGACTATGCGACCGATGACGACCTGCGTGTGGCGAATGTCGCGGCACCACTTCTCACGGCATGGCGGGTTCCGTTTCTTGGCGCGCAGGATAGCACAGTTCGGTTTGAGCGGCTTTGTGAATTTCTTAGAAATTTACCTGAGAAAATTTCCCTCCCGCCCAACCCCGAGCCATTTCTAACAACAAAGCCCAATTTTGAAGGAATCACCTACACGATTGCTGACTCTTTTCCAGACGGCGCGGAAGGCATCATCGAAGGGTTGCTTCCTGTCATGGACACATCCGCAAGGAATGCAGTAGTCAGTCGTCTTAACCGCTACCGTTTGACGGAGGAAAACCGATCGATTGCCAAAATCATCCATGGATCCAGCCAAGAAGAATGGGAAAACTGGCTCAAGGACAATCAAGGCACTCAACTTTACAATCAGCGGCGCTTGCTTCTTACCATGCTAGGGGATCGCAGCATGGAAGTTGCGGAACATGCGTTCAAGGCCGTTAAAGATTTCACGATATCCAGCGAGGAGGCGGCATTGCTGAGACCGATCCTTGCTTCATCGAGTGTAAAGAAGCACCTCTTCGTCACACATCTTTACGCCCAACAGCCGCCAAACCTGATCGCCCGGCTATTGCCTGATCTTATTAAAAGCAAACGTATCGGCGAGAGAATGGCCGCGCTGGAAATTTTCAGACGTCTAACAGAGAATGAGTCAACGCTGGAATTAGCAAAATCACTTTGGGAAAAGGAAAACTATGAACCGCAAAAACCGGAAGAGCAACGTGCTTACGATGTCTTGAAAAGCGTCCTGAAGAAATCCGAATCGATCGAATCGGTGGCGGAAGCCCCTGCTTTTCACAATGCGTTTGGCATGGTGGATCCACGCAATATCATTGATCCGGTAGAGCCGCAAGAACACAACATCATTCTCCACTCGCCGGTTACCAAAAAACTCATCCTCTGGCTGGATGAATGGTTGGTGAATCATGCGGATGTGATGATTCCAACAACCCGATTCTGGATGAATGATCAGTCTGAGCGGATCGGAGATACCGGAGTGCCGTCTGTCCGCCGAGATCTGACGGTCGAGGCGAATCTGATCAAGTTTCCGCCTGCGCTTGGGCTTGCCGAAGCTTGGGACAATCGTCCACCTGAACTGCGTGACCCTGACGGGCATGAACTGATACGCTTGCCATTGGCGCTCAGTCCGTCTGGCGGCAGAGTTTACCATGTGTTGAATACGCTATTCGGCCTGGAAGAGGAGGTCACCACCAAATCCAAAACGTATTGTCTCCAATATCTGATCTCCTGGATCAAATTTCTCAGACCTGAAGACGACATGTATGGAGATTGGCGCAATTACCTGATTGATGCCGCTGAGACCGCATATGTCCGTTTGAGTGATAAGTTCAAAGGTTCGGCATATGTATGGGCAGCTTTGATCGAGGAACGGCTCATTCGGAAAGACGATTGTCCCGATGAAATTCTCAAAAGAATATGGAGTCTGGCGAGGGGCCCGAAAGAATTTCGCACAAGACCGTTTGGTTTTGGGATCTATGATGTCGCCATCTTCCATCAGCGAGGGATTGCAACAGATGATGAGGTGATTTGGAGGTTGATCGGCCCACGTAAGTTTCACGATAAATATGATCAGAAAAGTGCATTTTCCGATCTTGCATCCGTGACTCAGATCCCGGGACCATATCACCATGCGTTTAAACCGCCGGCATTTCGTGCCTTGATCGATCGGATTTGTGATCGTGTTGTTGATCTCGAGCTTTCTCGAGGAGAAGTTCCTGAATTGTGGAGTCACGCAGCGAATTCAATCAAACGCATCTACGGAGCACGACATCTACAGCGCTTGCTTCTGGCGCTTGGGAAATTGCCTCTTACACGAAAACGACGTGGCTCTGACGACGCGCCAGATTTGACCCGGCCAGCCGTTCTGATCCATTTGATCAGTGTTTGTCACCCAGCTAAAAATGATAACGCGGATGATTTCAAAAAACTGATGGCGGAGGCGAAAATTCCGACCGATCGATTGTTAGAAATTTCCATTTTCCGTCCGGTCTGGACAGAATTCATCGAGCACGCAACCGGAATCAAAGGTTTGCGCGATGCCGTCGGTTGGATTTTCGCGCATACCCGCTCATCGGATTATGTTTGGGAGCACCAGGCACGTGAGCTTTGGGCAGGAGAATTGAATTTCGAGACGGCAATCACGACGGAAGAATTTATCGATGGCGCCGTCGATACGGATTGGTTTGCCCGTGTCTTTTCTGATGTTGGCGAGAGCGTTTGGAACAAGCTCTATATCGCGGCAAAATTCGCCAGCACGGGCAGAGGCCACACCAGAGCCCGTCTCTTTGCAGATGCTTTGATGGACAAGATGAAAGTCAGTGATCTGAAAGTGATGATGGAAAAAGATGGCAACCTCGATGCTGCTTTGTCGATCGGACTGCCATCCTTTCCGGCTGATCCCAAATCAAGAGCAGTGGAATTGCTGAAACGTTATGAAGTGCTCCAGTCCCTCAAACAGCGAGCCAAAAAATCCAAAGCCCAACGCGCTGCAAGTGAGCAAAAGGCTTACGAGATCGGAGTTCAAAACCTTGCCCGTCGTGTTGGATATTCGGATACGGTCCGGTTCGAATGGGCCATGGAAACCGAGGCGGTGTCTGATATGGGTTCGCTGAGCACGGTGATCGACGACATCACGTTCGCCATTGAAATCACGCCTGGCGGAGTGCTTGAGCTGCAAGCTGTTCGCGAAGGGAAAGCGTTGAAAACGATTCCTTCAGTGGTCAAAAAAAATACGGATTACATCGCACTGCGCGATCGCATGGCCGCGTTGAAACAGCAGGCATTGCGACTACGTCCTGCTCTGGAAGATTTGATGGTGCGCCATGTTTCGCTCTCCAGTCAGGAGTGGCAAAAACTCATCCTTCATCCGCTTGCAGGACCGCTTCTCCGGCGACTGGCGCTTTGCACAGAGCGGGAAATACTTGGGTTCCCAAGCGAAGCTGGGCTTTATGGAATCGGAGGAAAGATTACACCCTGGCCTTCAGGACAAACAGAAATCTATATTGCACATCCGGTGGATTTGTTGCCGCCGGATATCTGGCACTTATGGCAGAAAGAGATCTTTGACCGTCAAATCATTCAGCCATTTAAACAGATTTTCCGCGAAGTCTATCTACCCACAGAGACCGAGATCAAATCCAAGCAAGGAAGTATCGAACGCTTTGAGAATCCGCGGCTTACAACCCATAAACTGCTGGGGATACTCAGCAAGCGCGGCTGGATTTTTCATCCCGATCACGGCTTGAATCGCTTGTTCAGAAAAGAGGGTATCACCGCATGGATCTCATTTGATGAATATTTCCATCATCCTAGCGAATGCGCAGAAGTCCACCTTCGCCAAGTTCATTTTACTACGTCCAAGCCGTTCAAGACGCTTGATGTTCCATCCATTCCGCCGCGCATATTCAGCGAGGTTTTGCGCGACATCGACCTGATCGTAAGCGTTGCTCATGCCAACGGTGTGAATCCGGAAACCACAAAATCCACTATCGAAAGCCGTATAGATTTAGTGAGAGAGACATGCCGCTTGCTTAAAATCACGAATGTCGCGTTTGAAAACAAACATGTTCTGATAACAGGCAAGCTTGCTAACTATCGGGTTCATCTGGATAGCGGGATCGTGCATCGGGTTCCCGGCGGCATGATTCCAATTGTCAGCGATCCTCAACCCGAACGTGGACATATTTTCCTGCCCTTTGCCGATGATGATGTCCCTAGTGCAAATATTCTCAGTCGCGTTCTGCTTTTCGCAAATGATGAATCAATCCGCGATCCGCAAATTGCAAAAGCATTGAGAGCACCGGGCTGAAGGCCTGTAGTGGTCATCAGGTCACAATTTCCTGCAACCAAGGTTGACCCCAGCGCGGTTGGGATTAGAGTGACCGCGTTTTTCAACCAACCACACCAACCATCATGTCCATCAAAGTAGGCGATCCAGCACCCGATTTCACCCTAGTCACCAAAACCGCCACCGGCCCAGCGCTGGTCAAACTCAGCGACGAAATTGGCAAATCCAACATCGTTCTGTTGTTTGTGCCAATGGCTTTCACCGGCGTTTGCACCACTGAGCTATGCGATATTTCCCAAGGCATCAGCGCATACGAGGCACTCGATGCCAAAGTCTTCGCGATCTCCGGAGACAACCCATTCGCCCAAGAAGCATGGGCGCAGAAAGAAGGCATCACCCTGCCTTTGCTCAGCGATTATGAACACAACGTCGCCAAGGCTTACGGCGTAGCTTACGAACAGTTTCTCCCTGAAGCCAACCTCATCATGGGCGGTGTGCCGAAGCGCTCCGCATTCGTGATCGATAAACAAGGCGTCGTCCGTTTCGTCGATGTGCAAGATCATCCGAAAGATCTACCTGATTTCGAGGCATTGAAATCGACTCTCGCGAGTCTTTAAAACCATTTAACAAATACAAAGCGCGGATCTGGTAACGGATCCGCGCTTTTTTTGTGGTGAGGATTCATAACCACGAATTTCACGGATCACACGAATAAGAGAATAAATTAGATCATTGAAACCCGTAGCGGCATTTCCATGAGCCTAAAAAATTCGGGTAATTCGAGCTATTCGTGGTTAAAATACTTCTGTTTGTTACGGTTTTAGAAGCCAATTATTTCCCATCTGTCATCTCCGGCAGGGAGTGCCATTCATGCGGGATGTCGCGCATCAGCAAGGCGTGATCGAACTCGATGCTGCCTTGCGGAAAAAGCGCGCGGTCATCGAAATATGCCGATCGAATATGATGAACGGTTAGAGGAGTCACCTGCCATTGTTTCACCTGCAAAATTAGGCCGTCCATGATGCACGAATCCGGCCTAGCGGAATAACCCATGCATCCCGCTTCAAAAAATTTCGACGATACATCTAACGAACCAAAGATCGATGTTTCAGGGAAAGCATCCGTTTCGCTCACCTCGATATCCACCAAAGGCTCCGCGATGTCCGTAGCTTGGACTCGCAATGAAATCCGGCCCTTTGCATCGCTCACCGTGAAATTTGAAAAATGATGAACCCCGGGGAAAATTCGCCCCCCAGCAAGCGCGTTCAAACAGGAATTCGTATCCCTTCGCGGCACATAAACTCCCTCGTGCGACTGACCTGCATCGTCCTCCCATTCGACCGCAATTCGATGCGCGGAGTTTTCACTGTTTATCCCCAAAAATTTGGGCAGGCCTTTGGGTCGGATTTCTTCAAGTCGGATCAAACAAATCCCGCATATGGCATAACCATCAACGAGTTTAAGTTTAAACCGCTCGGGCAAAATCCCCCGCACGGCATCCGGAGCAATCCGGTAATTCAGCAAAAGCCGCCGCGATATGATGCCGTTGATGGTTGGGATTTTCATTTTTCGAAAAGACCCTATGGCCACATGGCGTTCGCGTCAACGTATGGGGTTGGAACTCTTAAATTCCGTTTGTTCCTGCCTATCGATTCATGTTAAACCGTATCTTATGGATCGACTTAACGAATCTTATTTTTCCTTCAAATGTCCGATGAATTTGGAGGATATGCAGGCAACGGCCCGTGGGCGGTTCTGCAGCAAATGCCAAAAAGAAGTTTTTGATTTAACCCATTGCTCGTTGGATGAGGTTCGTGCGCTTGAACAAAAGCATGGTCCGCTATGCGGATCGATACGTATGGCGCAGGTTGCAACCGTTGCGATTTCACTCGCGGCAGCAGCGTGTCAGGAAAAGCCTAAAAGGGTGGTGGTAGGGGAAATTGCTGTCCCCCCGTCGCATCATAAAAATACGGAATCAACGCCTCCTCAACCAACCACTGGATCGATTTGCCTGCCTCCAGTTCCACAAGATGGAAAAACCAGCGCGACGAATGAAACCTCCGGTTCATCCGTAAGAGGGAGAATCCAGATGCCTCTCAATCAAGAGAAAAGCAATCCAACGCCTCCCAGCGAGTAGCTCTATCTTTGAATGAAGCGTGGCCTCGTCATTTCCGATCTTCACCTGTTTTCACCGCGCTCAGAAGGTAGTCGGCTGATGTTGGAGCGCATGGACGAAATCGCACATCTCGATGTGTTAGTGCTTAACGGCGACGTATTCGATTTCCGTTGGAGTGAGTTGCCAAATCAAGCGGCAACGATCTCCGCTGCGATCGATTGGTTAGTTGAGTTGTTAGATAAATTCCAAGGTGAATCGATTCACTACGTTCTTGGCAACCACGACTGTCTCAGCGCATTCACTTCACGGATTGAAGAGCTCGCTCGAGCTAACTCTGTATTTTCATATCATGAACATAGTCTCATTCTGAATCGTTCGCTTTTTCTGCATGGCGACTGCGCGAACCGCAAGATGGATGGGGAAATGCTGAAACAATACCGTCATGCATGGAGCAGTCACGATCAACGCGGCAAACTTGGAAGAGTTCTTTATCAGCTAGCGGATATCACTGGGCTTTCACGGCGCTTTCATGAACAACACTTTCCCGAGGCGGCCACTGTTGCCCGCGTCGCGCATCACCTTGACCATGTTCTTCCCACATGGCGTGAGGAGATCGATGACGTGTTTTTCGGCCACACCCACCGACCGTTTTCAAGTCACTCCCACGAAGGAGTTCTTTTTCACAACACCGGATCAGGCATTCGTGGCATGGGTTTCAACCCGCTGATTTTTACAGACTAATTTTGTGGTGTAAATCAGGCAAACATTTTGGCTTTGGTGGGCAGATTTCCATGATATTCATTTTAGCCAACACTATGAAAACATATCGTCCACGCCTTCGTTCCGTGTTTCTCCCATTGTCAGTCCTCACGCTGCTTGTGAGCCAATTGCCAGCCCAATCAGAAAGTCCTTTGCAAGGATCACATACCAATGTGATCGAAGGCCCGCCCACCGGCACCACCCGTGGGGAGATCGTGCCTCTGTTCTGGAAAGCTTTGATCGGCGAATCCATTGTTTCAGTGCCGCTTACCTCGATTGAGCATTTTGGAGTGCAAACGTATGATGTGGACGGCGTTGCGCGTGTCAGGGAGTTGACGATCACAACGAAGTCCCAGAGCATGATTCGCATCTATCACATGGCTCCCCTCAGCGCAGTTGCGGCGAATGCGGAGAGAACTCTTAAAGCACTGGGTGGCATTGCTGAGAGAGTTGCGGATGAAGAACTCAATGTTCCAGTAAAAGTTTTTCCTGCTACCACCCACGCGCACATGGTGGAATATCGCACGGGTGAAAAGGCAGACATCGACAAACTTTATCAACATCTCGAAACCGCCATGAAAGACTATCACGCGCGCGTCCTAAGTCCCGCGCAGCGTGAAAACACCGTGCGCGTGGTAAAAGTCGGAGGCGAAGAGTAAATCTTCCGAATGCCATCTGTTTTCTGGAATTTGTTTATCTAACATTTTCAACGAATTTCAAAAGTTTATCAGAAAAAATTTGATTGGAGTATTCTGTTTTATCTTCACGCGGTTTTTTCACCGCTTCGTTGACATTTTGCTAGCCATGGCTAACCTGGAAGCGAAACGATGCATTACGCAATTATAAGGGGTTGAATATGGCGGGACAATTCGAACGTCTAGCAAAGGAGCTTGAGATTCCGGCAACTGCCGAGTTGGTAGCTGAGCTTGAGGTCATGGCGGCGAGCAACGATGCAATTAAAAGATGTCTTGCGGCAGTGACTAACGGAATCTTCGTTCATCCTGATGGCCGAGAAGATCATTTGGGTGATGTGGCGCTCACCCCCGAGCAATTAGGTCTTTTGGTGTACCTTGCCAAAACGTGCCCTCCTGGGTTGTCGATCGATGTAGGCTTTGGAATGGGATCGTCCACAACTACTATTTTGGCCACGCGACGTGCTCTAGGGAAGCCATTTGAGCACATTGTATTTGATCCGTACGGTCTTGGTCGGGGCTTCGTTGTCGAGGATTATATCCGCGGAGAGTTCGCGGACCATTACAGCCGTGTCAGTAAAACCTCTCAGGTCGGGCTGGCACAGCTTGTCGATGAACGTGGACCAGGAACAGCGTCTCTCGTGTTTATCGACGGGAGCCACACATTTGAAGCCGTGATGACCGATTTCGTTATGGCTGATTTGCTATGTGGGGTAGGGGGTTATATCGTTTTTGATGACGCTTTATTCCCTGCGATCGAATCCGTAGTGAATTACATCATTGCTAACCGCACGCAATATGCCGTTTCTCACCTAAAGGTAAGAAATACCACGGTCATAAAAAAAATAAGTCCTGAACAGCTGAACTGGGATCAATTTAAACCTTTCGCAGTTCCCCACCGCGTTAACTGGACGCCACTAAATACTGAAGCTGAGATGATATAATGATGGTAGGGAATTTGCTTTTTCACCTATGGAGGAGAATAAACTGGAGGGCCGGTCGAGGAAGGGAAAAAGGGGGTTAATCGTTACCAATTATTTTTGATCTATTCGTGCATTTTGAGACACTCGTTACTTCCATTTTATCTCTATTGCTTGCCATTCGTAGCTTCCGGCACGGAAGCGAAGAATGGCGGAGGGGGTGGGATTGTGGCGCGATTCACCACCAAGCAGAATGCGGCTACGCCGAATGAACCTATTTGCCGGACATCGAACCAGCGGTTAGATATCACAGGATGGTGGGATTGACTACGCTACGCTCCGTCCCTGCGGAATGCGCTTCGCGGTGAATTGGAATGTTTTGCCCGTTGCAAAACTCGGCAGTCAAACCCTGTTGCCTGCGGCAAGGAATTCTCGGCCCAACCCTGAAACGCCATCACCCCTACCCAGACGAGCTGGGTAGGGGTGATGGCGGAGGGGGTGGGATTCGAACCCACGGAACCTTTCGGCTCTCCAGTTTTCAAGACTGGCGCAATCGACCACTCTACCACCCCTCCGTTAGGGAAAATTCAGTAAGTCGCGGGGGGCGGTATGCACCCGATACGGCATGAGATCAAGGAAATTTCTGAGATTGGGGGAAGGTCTTGTTTTAGGAGCTGGGGAATTTGTGATGCCTGACAACATCGTGAAAAACATTCTCCAGTTCTCGCACCACTTTCCCCCATGAGAGTGCCTCACTGGTGCGCCGTGCGCCGTCACCGAGCCTGGTGCGTGTCGAGGGTTCAAGGAGTAGGAGCGCAGTTTCGATAAATGCAGCCTCATTACCTTTTGGCGCTTTCAACATGTTTTCGCCGTGTTTTCCGTGCCATGCGGCGGCGGCGTAGTCATAACTCAGAACGGCCAATCCACTGGACATTCCTTCAAGGAGCACGTTACCAAAGGTTTCCGTCTCGCTTGGGAAAAGCATGATGTCGGCGGAGGCATAACAGTCCGCGAGCGCCTCGCCTGTCAGGTAACCGGGAAACTGAACTTCAGGATAATCGCGCTTGAGTTTTGTACGCACTGGACCATCGCCGATGACGCGACATACCAGATCCGGACACAATTTGCGCATTTTCGTGAAGGCGCGCAGTGCCAGTTCGATATTTTTTTCCGAAGCCACGCGCCCAACAACCAGTGCGACGGGCGCGCCCTCCTTGGCGCCATATTCCTGGCGTAATCTTTCACTGCGTTTTGCGGGAGTGAAAAGATTCGTATCGACGCCGCGACCTAGCACGGTGGTTTTTGTAAAACCGGCGCGGATCAGTTTTTCACACGCATCGGGTGAAGGGACTAGTGTCCGAGCAAGGCGATCATGAAACCATTTTTGATATTTCCAGACCTGTTTGCCTATCCAGTTGGCTCCGTATTTTTGCAGGTATTCATAGAAATTCGTATGGAAACCTCCAACGACTGGAATGCCGAGCCGGCGAGCAGCAGCCGCAGCGGAAAACCCCAGGGGAGTTTCGATCGCCACGTAGATGATATCGGGTCGGTCTTGTTTCCAGCGGCGATACAACTCCCCGGGCCATGGCGCGCCAACCTTGATTTCCCAGTAGCCCGGCAACGGCCATGAAAATACAGGCGTTTCAAAGTCACTGCCTGCATTTCCGGAACGAATGATTTCCACACGATGACCGCGCTCGCGTAGCCCCGCACAGAGCCTGCCCAAGGAAATGGCAACCCCATTGATATCGGGCACGAAGGTGTCCGTCACCACTTCAATCCAAAGTGGCGCGGTCTCTAGCGCAATCGTATTATCACTCAAGGTTTTAATCTTATTAAATGCCAGCATCTTGGTTCATCACAGGCTTTGTCAACTCTCATGCATTTTCTTGTTGCTACTGAAGTAAGAGGTCATGCGTATGAAAATCAAACCACCAAAAATGTCTTGTATGGCCCATTGGCTTCGGACTTTATTGCTCCATCACATCGGTGAGCCACCCTTGAACAAGCGATGGAACAGGTATGAAAAAGGAAAGGAAGGGAATAGCTCGCGCGTTTGAGATGCGAATAAGGCGGCAGGTTCTGCTCTGGTGGAAATTCTGCGCACGCCGTGAAATCAAGGTATGCGCAAACCGCACTTCGCAGATCGGCAAGAATTCGATTCTAGGTTTCCTTACGTTGCGTAACGAAATTTCCCGACTGCCACACTTTTTTGATCATCACCGGAAGCTGGGAGTCGATCATTTTATCGTTGTAGACAACGGCAGCGATGATGGTTCGCGTGAGTGGCTAGAAGCACAAGCCGACGTCTCTCTCTGGACGACGCAGGCCTCCTATAAAGCCTCGCGCTTCGGAATGAATTGGCTTGGTTGGTTGCAAATGCGATACGGCCATAATCATTGGTGCCTCACGTTAGATGCGGATGAGATATTTGTTTATCCGGGACATAACCATTTGAACCTGCGTGATCTAACGAACTGGCTGAGTGCCCGACGCATATCCTGTATGGCAGCGATGATGTTGGATCTTTATCCAAAAGGCCCTCTTTCAACGGCGGTTATCCAAGAGGGCCATACTCCGCTGGATGTTTTAAATTGGTTCGATGTGGATGGTTATATTCATGAGTTCAAGTCAAGCTACAGTTATACTTCCATTTTAGGAGGCCCGCGCATGCGGATGTTTTTTACCAAGGAGCCTGAGCTCGCACCGCATCTACATAAGACGCCTTTGATTTTTTGGAAACGGCACTACGCCTATGCGAGCTCCACTCATCTTGCCTTTCCGCTTCATCTGAACAACGGCTTTTTCGAGGGCAATCCAGCTCCAACGGGCTTGCTGCTCCATACCAAGTTTCTTAGTGAAGTGATTTACAAATCCTCCGAAGAAAAACAGCGGTGTGAACATTTCCTCCGCTCCGAAAGCTATTTCAAATACTATGATGGCGTGATCGCTGATCCTGTGCTTTGGCATGAGGGATCTGTTCAGTTAGAGCCAAATACGGATTTTGTTGCCCTCGGGCTCATGCGCCGTGGAGATTGGAGGCCGTGATTTGCAATTGATCTTTCCAGCAGGCCGTTTCGCCATGTAGTTTACGACGCATCCACTACCACGTCATTCATGATCTACAAATTTATCGCCAGGTGTCGGAGACTCTTTCAGCATCCGAAAGTCTGGGAAATGAAACGTCGTGCGGCGCGCTCGATGAAACATCTTAAGCCCATCCAAGATCATACCTCTCGTATCAAGCCAGGCGACCGCCTGCTCATGACCATGGGTCGCGATGAAAATCGCCGTATCCCCTACTTTCTTGAATACTACCGCAAGCTCGGCATCGACCACTTTTTATTCGTAGATAACTCATCCCTTCAGCCGATGGCTGAAGTCCTCAGTGGTGAGCCGGATGTTTCATTATGGCGCACCGAGGAAAGCTATGCGGATACGCGCTACGGAGTCGATTGGATGAATGCCTTGCTGTCGAAATATGCTGTTGGCCACTGGACGCTCACTGTCGATCTCGACGAGTTCTTTGTATACCCATTCATGGAAACTCGGTCCTTTGACGATTTGATTTCATTTCTTGAGGATATAGAAAAGCCATCCATGTTCAGTATGCTAGTGGACATGTATCCGAAGGATTCCATTTGCTCCACTCATGTGCCTGCGGGTGAATCGCCGTTGGATCACGCGCCATATTTTGATCGTACCGGTTATTATCAGGTTGATGGCGGTTATGAGGATACGTACGTGCGCGGTGGTCCGCGGTTGCGGGTTTTCAATGCAAACGACATCAATGCCGCTCCTGCTCTGAACAAAATTCCGCTCATCAAGTGGAGAGCGCGTTACGTCTACTATCTGAGCACTCACGTTGCCTATCCCACTTTTCTCAACCATGCGCATCGGGGATTCCACGAGCCCACCGGTGCTTTATTGCATTTCAAATTCATTTCATCCTTTCGCGAGAAAATTGACCAAGCCATTAGTCTTCAAAATCACTACAATAGCTCGCAGGAATATCAAAAGTATCTCGATCATCTTAAGGAGTCGGAAAACTTCACCCTATATGGCCCCGTCTCTACCCGCTACGTAGACTCCCATTCACTGATTGAAACCAATCTAATGACCCCAGGTTGCTGGAAATAACCGTTCGTTACGATCCATGAAACTCGGATTCATCATTCTCGCTCACGATCAACCCGATGCCGTTCGGCACCAGGTGGATATTCTTGCGGGTGCTGGGCATAACGTGGTCATTCACTTTGATAAAAAGGGTTCCGCAAAGCATCGCAAAGCCGTCCGCTCCATTGAGAAAACCTATCCCGATAAAGTCCGCGTGATTTGCCGGGTTCGTTGCGTTTGGGGTGAATGGAGCCTCGTGAAAGCCGTTCTTGTCGCACTGCGTGAATTTGAGCGCATGACCGAGAAGCCCGATTATATCCATCTCATGAGTGGCGCGGACTTCCCCATTCGCCCGATCACGGATCTGGAAGAATTTCTCCGCCGCAATCCCGGAAAGGACTTTATCGAATGCTGTGACATCACGCAACGTCGGTGGGTCAAAGGCGGGCTCAGCATGGAGCGTTTTTGGTTTTACTTCCCAGTCAATTTCCGCTCCCAACGCAAGACCTTTGATCGCCTCGTATACCTCCAGCGCAAACTCAAAATCCGCCGCAAAATTCCATATGGCATGACACCAAACATGGGCTCCCAGTGGTGGACCTTGCGCTGGGAAAGCTGCGCGAAAATTTTGGATTTCTTAGCGAAAAATCCGAGCGTGATCCGCTATTACCGCACCACCTGGATTCCTGACGAATCGTTTTTTCAAACCGTCCTCGCCCACCTGATTCCACGCAGAGAAATTGCCGACCTCCAACTCACCCTTCACCACCTCACACCCACCGGTCGGCCTTACGTGATCTATCCCGATCACATTCCCCTCATTCGCAAGCTTCCGCATTTTTTCATCCGCAAAGTGTCCGCCTCCGCATTCGGCGGGATTTATGCTCTCGCTCACACGCGTCGTGCGCCCATTCCACGGCCATCCCATCTTGCCTGTGCCCGAGATCTTGTTCGCTCAGCCATAGACCAAAACTATGAGCGTTCATCACTTGTCCCCGGGCATCCCAACGGCTCCGCGCCAGAGGTAAAACACAAACCGTTCGTGGTCTTTCTAACAGAAAATTCCGCGGCTACAGAGCATGTTCGTGAGCAGGTGAAAAACCATGCACAAACCGTTTGGATTGGAAGGCCCTTCGCCCCCGATATGATTGATTTATCAGATGAATTACTGGCCAGAATGGGTCTGGCGCGGGGTATGATTTCCGTTCGCAACAATTTTTCCGAGCAATTTATCGACGCCTTGGTGAACACCGCCTATGACGGCGAGATGGTCGCGTTGGCAGTTCAAAATAACGAAGACTCCTTCAATCCAACTGCATTGTGTCGCATACCCAGGGCGGTCTACATCCGCACTTCCTACGATCCGAATGTCACCTACGACATGCCAAAACCTGTTAGATTCATCTCGCCAGATGGCATCAGCTCACAGTTGGATGAAATCGCGAAATTGCACTGGAGCCACCACGCCAACAGAGCAAAATCAGAAAATCCGCCTGATGGTTTGGATTGGTTCGAGGCCCACACCTTCGGCCGTATCGGCGACTACTTCCACCTCTATGCCACCCTTCATACGTCGATTAACATAGCAGCTGATTTGGAATTTGTCCTTCCAGGTTGTTCTAAGGTGATACGGCCAAAGTCCCTATTCGTGCGCAAGCAATCGGCAGGCTCCTTTCGCATCCTATGCCTGTTCTGGGTGGAACGCGGAGCATCACTGATCGTTTCAGAGAAATCGCCAGCATTTGTTATACATCCAAACATCACCCGTTCTTCTTTAAAACCCATACCAATCGGCATTCTAGTCCATTCTTCCGTGGATAAACTGGTGGCTCTAATGGATGAATTTGACGCAACGGAGACGTGGTTTGATCGCCTAGTTTTGGAATCAGCTTCATTTTCACCGATTTCACGGCGGTTCAATTACATCCATCATGCGATGGGGAAAACCCACTGCCCTCCTTCGTCCAAACAACTGGATCATTTGATTTCCAAGCGTGATCCCTCTTTTGGATTGTTTGCACTGCACACGTTGCTTCAGAAGGAAGATCACAAGGATGATTTGCGGAAGTTCATCATGGAATCTCCGTTGGAGGAATACGATTTCGACACCCTGACTCAAGCGATTACCCTGCTTTGTGATCATGATTTCGCGGCTGCCTGCCAATTGGCGCTGCGGCGAATTTGCATGGAACCACTTTCACGTGAGGACATTCTGGCCGCCCTTCAACCTTGCCTACCCAGAGACTCACGATGGTGGTTATTGTCTCTCGGCGAAGACGAACAACTGGGCGATGAACAAATTGCAGACGCACTCAATTGCGCCGCAACCGCTGCTTTGGATCAAGAAAACCACATCCTAGCCGAGCTCTGCCTCCGCACCGCACTGCGGATCTCACCGGATTCGCAAAGCGCCGCGTGGAATATAGGTCTGTTTCTAACAGCCCAGAACCGCTCAGAGGAAGCACTTGCCGCTTACCGCATCGTCTCACGTCATTATTCTGAACAATCCCTCTCCACACGCTGGCCATCGTTCAATCATAGCATATGGCCTCACAAACCATGGCCCACGGTAAGCTATGCTCTTCCGAAAGGAGTGACCACTTGGCCACGCATTTCCATTATCACCCCATCCTACAACCAGGGCCAGTATATTGAGGAAACCATACTTTCAATTCTCAACCAGAATTATCCGAATCTGCAATACATCGTCGTGGATGGCAATTCAACGGACGATACCCGCGACGTTCTCGAATGCTACCGTAGCCGCATTGACCACCTCATCATCGAGCCGGACGACGGACAAACTCAGGCCATCAACAAAGGGTTCCGCTTGGCGGATGGTGAGATTATCGCATGGCTGAACAGCGATGACATGTATGGCCCTGGCACCTTGCACCAAGTCGCCCTGCATTGGCTTGAAAGTGGGGCGGACGTTCTCGCCGGTATTTGCGCGGAACACAGGAATCACGCCTTTCGGGTTATTAACAAACCCTCAGCCACCAACCGAGATTTCAATACCGCTCAGCTTGCTCGCATATTTCCGTGTTGGTTCGAGGGTAGATTTTTCTTTCAACCGGAAGTATTCTTTACGAAAGCCATTCTCAACAAAGTCGGACTGCTCGACGAATCTCTCCATTATGCCATGGATTACGATCTGTGGATGCGGTTCGCAAAAGCTGGAGCCAAGCTCAAAGTCATTGACTGGCCCTTCGCCTTCTTCCGTCTTCACGACGCCCAAAAAACCACCCAAGCGATTGCCTGCATCGCTGAGCAATGTGCGGTCCGCAATCGCCAACATCCAATCGAATTACTTGAAGAATTCAAAATCCAGATTCACCGCAAACTCGGGAGTCTGCATGCCGAAAAACTCCCAACCATTGCGGTCTTCGGACCATATTACGAATCTGTTGTAGCGAAGGTCGCCGCTTTACCGCAAACCAACGTTAGCCTTATTCTCCCCACGCTGATGGACGGTTCGGCTCTAACTCTTGCCAATGCTGCAGTCATCCTCATCGGCTCCAAGCGACAAGAAATCCAACTGCTAAAAACCCTTCGCGCTCTACATCCCGAGCTGCTCCTCATAGGTTGGTTTCTCGATCAAGATCATAACCCCCACGCCAATCACGAAGCCGCCTTGCTTGTTGACGTCATTATCCCCACAGATGCCCGAACGGGTGATTATCTCCGTAATGATAGCGCAATAATGGGGCCGGCTGTGCGCGTAATGCAAATGAGCGAGCTTATGGCGGCTCTGTTTCAGGTAGCTGCGCGTTAACCAAAAAACTTTCATTTATGTCCCAGGCCAATCCTATCTAGAATACGCAACTTGGTTTCCGCTTGCGGGAGTCTGGAAGGGGATCTAGTATCTATGACATCAGAGGTAGTATCTATGATGCTAATATCTGATCTAAGATCAATTATAGTAATTAAAAGTATAGGATGAAACTAACAGACAATTAATTGGAAGCGATTAAGATTAAAATAGAGACTGAAAAAATCTTCCCGATGAGAGCAATTAAAGTTTTGTATCCTGATGCAGACGCAGATCTTATCAGAGAACAATTATTTAGTAAATATGACAAAAAAGAATTAAGGTCTTTTGCAAATTTAGATGAGTCAATGGCCTATACTCTAACAAAAAATCACGGAATCCAGCGACCCCCTGTTTAAATATAGGCAGGCTGCACGCTGCTACGGCTGGCCATTATCAGGGTCGTTGAGCCACTACGCTCATAGCATATAATGACAAATTTATGATCAATCATGAGTTAACGTTGTAATTTATTTAATATATATGTCTAAAGATATCTTCATTCAGTCAAACGACCAGCCATAGTGGTGAATTTCAATGTTATATAACTTTTCTATAAGTTTCTTACTTTTCTCATTGTAATATTCTCGAAAATCAATCTTTTCCGCTCCACGTTCCTTAGATTTTAAAGTGGGAATCTCCACTGTGGGAACACCAAATCTATTACAAATTCGATGCAGATCTGAAGCAAGGGTTTCATAACGTATGACATCATCTGCTACGGGTGCGTTGTTGATAAAGTAGATTGCCCGATCATGCATCAGGTTTTCTCCTTGTTCCAGCCAGTCTTTAAATGTTCTAAAAATAATTTCTTTTTTCTCGTTCTTTATTTCTGAATGATGAAAGTGAAAGGCTGATACGGTTTTGTCCCATGGGTTGCGAATATTGCAAAACTTGTAGTAGCTGTTCCAGATATCATCTCCGATCTGTGCTTTCACTTTACGTGCGCCCATATGGTGGAACCATTGATGTTGGTTTCCGCATTTGCCGCGCGCGCCTACAATTCCGTATTCCGTCACTACAGCATCGTTTTTATTTTCCTTATCTCGCTTGAAATTTATTGGAAGAGCATAGGGCTCCAATGCCACTTCCACTGAAGTTCCCGCTGTTTTGGTTGTTTTGAGGTAGATGAACTTGTAGCGATGTGAGATTAACATACGATTAACTTGTTAGTATTTGCGTTAAAAGGCCAGATGTTATGGACTTCCATAATTTGATCATGAAAGCTTGATAATAATTTTCGGCATTGCCTCTATTTGGCATGTTTGGAGATATATCCACGGATATCATCTCTACGCTGTGCGAGACAAGTGATTTTTCCAGCTTTATTGCGCAGTGCTTCTAGTTTTTGGGAATGCATTCATATTCCACAACTAGGAAACTTCGGTGAAGATTTTTTGTTAATTTGAGCATGGCATCTGAGCCTTTATTCCAGTGTAGGATTGATTTCTGAAAATCGCTTTCAAAAGCGTCATTTGTGTCGATTTAACGGCATCAAAAAAGAGCACTTTTATTCGCTTTTAAAGGAGTGCGAATGGTGCTTCAATGGAAGAGATCATAATAAGCTTCTTAACCAGCTCAAACATTGGTATAAACAGCATCTAACAAAGGATAGAATATTTCATATGACAATTAAATTTAAAAATCTATTCGCTGATAATCCTTGGCCTGTTATGTCTTCATTTGAACCTATTCAATTGTCACTAGATGGAGGAGGTCGCGAGATAATTGTCGATCTGATAAAGAATTATGATATAAAACATTTCCTCGAAGTAGGTTCATTTCTTTGTGGGTCCACGCGAAAATGGTTAGGCGCAAGTTCTCACACACATATTGTATGTGCTGATCCTTGGCGCGAAGGATTAAAAACATATCTCGAGAAACTTAAAATGACTCTGCCTTCATGGGTTTCTGCCCAAGTTGACATTTTTCAATTGGATCAAATTATAAATAATATGAATACTTATGGTATTATGGAAGTGGCGCTAAACAATGTAAGTGAGTTCCGAGATCGAGTAACTCCTGTACGAGGGTCTGCTCCAGAAATATATGAGTATTTAAAGCGTTACGATTATAATCCTGACTTAATCTATATTGATGCAAATAAAGAGTGGCCAGAATTTCTTGGGGCACATGAATATTTCCCAGATTCAATAATTTGTGGTGACGATTGGACATGGAAAAATGCGAGCGGAAACTTTCCTGTTAGAGATTATGTTCACAGAATTGCAGAAATGCGAAATTGTAAAGTTATATCAGAAAAAGCGACTTGGATAATATGGCCCGACACCAAAAATTTATAGCGCAGGGGTAGGGTTGAAGCGGTAACATCCTAACCGCAAACGAAGAATACAGATTGTGTTCGTTAAAATTTTGAGTTAATCGGTATCGCTCCCTTCTCTTAGTATTATACAGCTATCGAAAGAGGCGTTTTTACGAACTATAGTAACTTATGCCACCGTTCGCGCTCTGCTAACAGCTCTTCAAGAGGCATGGCCCCGATAAGCTTTGGATCAAGATCAAATGTATGCGCGGTGTTGATCCGTAACTCGCGAGTGAGCAAATGCTTGACCGGATAGGTGTCGCCCCAGGCCTCTTCAAGCATGTGTAGCCTGTCTTTAAGACGATCGGTGAAAGCCGACGATGCACCCACTTCGTAAGGTTTGCGCACGACAGCAAATTTTGCATATTTGAATTGTGCCCCTTGCTTGCGTGCACGGGTGAAGAAATGTTGATCGCCTATTATCTTGTAGGCGGTATCGTGTTCAAGCTCCTTCAAAAGACTAGTTCGGATGAATGCAGCTTGGTGATCGAAGGTAGATCCGGCCCAGAACTGGTCTTGCGGCCTGAAATTGTGGATAACTCCCCGCTCATCACTCATGGCTTGCCCTGTCCAGATATCGTCTTTTTCGGAGTCGATCAGGCTTGCCACCCTTTCGAGAACCTTGTTGTTAACAAAGAAATCTGCGGCGTTCATGAAGATACAATAATCACCCGTGGCACGCCGGAGCGCTCGGTTCATAGCGTCGTAGATGCCGCTGTCTGGTTCGATCACCAGGCTGTCGATCCAACTGCCAAATCGGCGTAGTACGTCCGACGTTCCATCGGTTGAAGCTCCATCCTGTACGATAATTTCAAAATTTTCATAGGTTTGGGCAAAGACGCTTTTTAGAGTGCGAATAACCCCAACAGTGTCATTGCGGACGACGGTAATGACGGAAAAGCGGATCATATGGTTACCTTTAATTTAGTGGCTTTACTAGCAAAAGCGTCAAGTGCCGCTGCATAGCTCATATTGTCTATTGCTCTCATGTTGCGTTGCATTACCAAGTCTGCAAGTTCGGTAAGTTCGCAGGCTTGTTGCTCAAGGCAGGCTTTTAATACGGCTCGGGTAAGTTTGGCGACATGGCGTTCTTTGAACTGGCCCATTGCGGCATCAAAGGCGGGTAGCACCTCGTAATCTGGCATGTCGATGTTGTTCTTGAGTGCTGATAGGAAAATCTGTGAGAGAGCTCGGGCATGTTCGCCATCATCCACTCCAGACAGACCGGGCGACAGACGATTATAGATCGTGCCGGCGATTCCGTCTGCCCGGACCCAAGTCTTGCTTTCTCTCGCAAGGCGTAGTTTGAGATCCCAATCCTCGTAAAGATGCCGGGACATATCGTATCCTTCGGTTTTGAAATAAAGTTTTCGGGACACGGTCAGGTCTCTTGGAATTTGTGGTAAGCGCGCCAGTAGGGATCTTCGCGCTTGTTCACCTGATAGTTCGTGATAGGCCGCCGTTGTTTGAACAAAACTTTTATCGGGGCGAACTAGTAGGATATCACTAAATGCGATGATATCCTCGTCTCCAGCAACGGCTTTTGCCTCTTGTGCGTTCTTCGTTGGCCAGAAAAGATCGTCGCCATCGAGCTGAGTGAAGAAATCGGTGGTCAGTTGGCGTATTCCCAAGTCGCGAGCTGCCGCGGGCCCGAGATTTGAGGGGAGGTTAAGAATTTTAATGCAGCTATATCGCTTAGCGAGTTCTGCAAGCAATATCTGGGAATCGTCGGTCGACTTGTCGTTGACAACCACGATCTCATCGAAGGGTAGGGTTTGGTTTAGACAGGATAATACCGCACCGACAATAGTTGAGGTGTTGTTGTAACAAGTGATTACGGCCCCAAAGCGTTTTCCTTTTTTTATCGTGTCGTCCGGAGTTGCTGGTTTGCGGAAATCAGACGTAGCAGTGGGGTGGTGCAATGCAATCATGTCATCGAGCGATATGGTGTGAGCCATCTTCATTAGTAGAGACATGAAAGGGCTTTTGGTATTCTGCATGATCATGCCGCGAAGCTGGATCGGAGACATGCGTCCAAGATCGCTGCCAGCGATTGGAAAAGAAAAGGTTCCCTCGAGATGCCGTGAAATAACGCTGGTAGTCAGCGAGATTGCATCCTGTTCACCAAGATGGGACTTGAGAACGGTATTGGTATAATACTCGCTATGTGGACTCAATACCTTGATGTCGTACTGGGTAAGATTCGTGGAATTAATGCTGGGTCCGGCGGGTTTATTTAGACCCATGAAAATGCCCAAATTATGGGTGCCTACAAAATCCATCAATGTTTCAAGAGTGTCTCGGACTGTTCTTTGGTAAGCTTCGTAGCAGAACAGCATCACATTATTCGGATATTCTTCAGCAACAGCTAGGATTTCTTCTGTAAAGACTCGCCACCATTTCGCATACCATTCAATCGACAAGTCTGGAATATCTAGCTGAGAAATATCCTCGCCGCGTGCCTCGAGCTCTTCTCGAAGTCTCGGGCGATCGTCTGCGTGGAATTCTTCGCCAAAAAATGAGAACATGCCCAAGCTTGAATTAATCGTATCCAAAGGATTGCGCAGGCAGGCAACGATCTTCAGATCTGGATATCGTTTCAGATAGCTGCGGAGGCGGCCTGAGCCGCGTATGACTTTCGTCAGATAACTATCTGGTCGTTCCTTGGAGTCATGGTCCCATGTTTCGTTAAAAAGATGATCTAAAAAAGAATCATGAATGGGATCTGCTCCGTCGAGGAATAGCGGCGTAGTGGTATGTGCCAGTATCCCGAATTGGTGCAGTTGGGACATGTTAAAAGGATTGTCTTTGGCTCTAGGTGACTGGATGTTCCAAAGATAGGGCTCATATCGAAAGTTTACCTTGAGTGAATTGAGCTGAAGTAACTTGGCAAGCTGTTGATAGATCAATGTGGTTCCCGTACGGCCGATTCCGCAAACGAGAATACGTTGCGCTGTTCCCGATGCGATTTTGGTTGCGGGTGCCGGACTACGGCGAGAGGTAGACGAAGTTTGAACTACGGGCTTCGATGTTAATTGACAATCACTTACCATGATGGCGAGCGAATCGAGGAGCTCTCTTCTGCGAATATTTTCGGCAGTTTCAACGTTTCCTCTCAGGGCTTCTTGGATAGCATCCAATGCTGCGGCTTTCTCTCCGATCTTCGCACTTTCCTGCGATCTTTGAACCATTTCCGAAAATGACATTTGATTTTTCAAAATGAATAAAACTTTTTTAAAGGCACTACATCCCGCTAGGCGATGACAAACGGGCGCCATTTTTTGTTAGGAGTTGTTCTTTGCCGTGAGCAATATGTTCGACAATTTCTTTAAATAAATCCGCCTTTTCGCGCACGTATGCTTCCAGCGGCTTTGCATGCAGCGAGTAAGGGTCGGAGCGACTGACGAATTTGTCGTTTTTTTGATTAGCGAAATGATCCAGCTTACTGATTGAACTCTTTGTGAGATGTGTGCGGTAGGGAGCTAAGATATCCACTATATATTGATCGATTTCCTCGTATTGTACAACTCGAGAATAGGGATCGGTTACGCCTTCTGAAGGAGTCACCCAATCGTTCATAAACTGGATGATATATTGAGATTTTTCGCGAAGCCACGCTTTGCATTCATCCGTTGTCGGCGGCACGAATACACTCGCAAGGATTTGATATGCTGAAATTTGTAATTCCTTTTCATGCATCAGCCAAATTTTCTTGATGTCTATACCATTCTTAAGCAAGTCGCTACGGTAAATCGTCAGCTGATCTAATTCAAACCATGAAGTAAGTATAAACAAAGGATCCCGAATGAGAACCAGACGTTGTAAGACTTTGCTCGGGGGGATAGCAGGATCGGTATGTTCGAAATCGTGAGATTTTTTCAGACGTAAACGAAAGTTGCCGTTTTTATTTGCATGTTCTGCGTAAGCATGGATTGAGCATGGATGTTTCTTGCAGCAGCCAACTTCTTGATACCATTCGCAGAATGAGAATTGATCACCCAGTAGTTGGGCGAATGTGTTCTTTAAGTAGTGCAAGCCCGAGCGCGGCAGGGACTTTGAATCAATTAATAAGAACGGCGGTGGTTCGTCGTTCAAATAGTTTGCAGCAAGCCCTTGATAGTAACTTAACGAGGGAGAGTAAATCGTATCTTTATGAATGTAGTCCCTCGGCTGTATAGACTCTTGGTGAGTATCTACGTCATTTATGCAGTGCTCCTTAACGAAAAGCGCATGGCCTAGTGATGGGTGCCGAGAGGCCTCTACGGTGTGAAGACGAAAACCTTTGCTTTCAAGAAAATCTTGAACTGGTTTTAAATTTGCGCAGTCGAGCTGGTTGTTAGCCTTGGAAATAATAACACGGGTCATGACGACGTTGATATCGTCCAGTCTATCTTTTGCTCCCTCGATGATTGATAAAGCAGGCAGACAATCGATCAACAGCCAGTTCATCGCAGGTTTTCTATCGTCTATGAGCTCGTGAAGTATGATGCTTTCTCTTTGCGTAGCTTTTAAGGCCTTTAGATTGGGCCAGAACTCTTCAAGCTTCGCAGGAGAAATTGTTGAGTCTTCGCTTGATAAGGTGGTCTTGTAGAAATCGATGATACTTCCGTCATTTGAGATTACCTCATTGTAAATTCGCCAGTTCGGCTTCTGAGCTGCTGTGCCTTTGAGAGATTTGAACTTTACTTGGTCAGCTTCTACAAGAACGCAGTCGGTATTAGATAGTTCAGATAAGAAGGGAATTAAATCTCCAGAACCATTTCCTGCTCCAACAAGTACTACGCCTGATGGAGGTAGCTGAAGAGTGAGCTGCTGCATCAGGGCGACAATGGGATGGGAAGCATTCATTGTGCTTTTTAATTCCTGTAACGAATGGATTAGTCTTCTGATTGATGGTGATTGGTAGTTTCACTGGCTATCTTTGCCCGTTGCTTCCGAAACCGTCGAATCTGCGTTAGAATGGAAAGCGGCATGATTAGCCAACCAAAAAAACTTTTTGAATTGTCAACGATCACGCTACCCAAGCGATATGAAAGATGGTTTTTGATCACGTCACCTGCAAGATGGGCATCTGCATATTCATGCAGTGGGGGAAGGATTTCATTATATGATTCAATTTGCATTTCGTCATGATTTCTTTTCTCTTTGAGAAGCATCAATGGCATTCGCAGCAGTCCAATGAGAGATTTTGATTGTTGTATCATGATTTTTCCTAGTCGGTAATTTAACTGCGCCATCACACGCTCAGGTGCCCCGGTAAGAGCTGAGGGCTGCTTAAGCTTGCTGTTTTCCAAAGACAGCTCCAAAAGCTTTTCATGTAATTGATGAAGCTTTTCTTCCTTCGATCGACTCATATTTCGCAGGGACGTTTGATTCTCTGTAAGTCGTTGGATTTCTGAGGTGAGTATTTGTCTATCCTTATACATTCTTCCGACTAGCTGACTGGTAAACCAACGTTGTTTCAGAAATGCCTTCCAAGCTGCTTCCGCTGATGAAGAGGGCAAAGCGTCGTTATACGCAGAAGACAAGTCGGATGATGCTTCCAGCTCCTCGTAGATCTGTTGGCTTGGCGAGTCTTGCGAAAGGTAATGTCCCATTATAAAGGACTCGGCGTCATTGGCGAAGAAATCCTCGGCAGCCCAATGAGATGGCAAGTTCGAGAGATGCAAAGTGCCATCAAGCAAGTTATCTATCGCACTGTCATCAATAGAAGAGTGAGTTATAGCTCTTGGGGAAAATTCTGCTTGATACTCATTCTGGGAGACTTGGAGAGATCTATTCAACCGTGCTTCAAGTAAGGAGAAGAATTTTTCCTCAGCTAGTTGAACACCCTTGGAATTGACTAGTAAGCAACTTTTTTGATTCCGGAGAAAAAAGTGGAGTAAGGCTGCATTGTAAGCAGTCCAGTGATCCAGTTTTTCTTGGGAAACATTCTCCGCAATAGAACTCTTAAGACCACGGCACGGGTTAAGTAATGCGTTCTTGGGAGTATCATATACCAAAATGAATGTGAGCTCCAGATTCAAGTCTATTAGGCAATCTAACAGGAACAAGGCTTGACTATCAGCCCAGCCCCAAAACTCGTGTTTTAGATTGCAGCGCATTAGATCTAGTAAATGATCATCCCAAACAGGCTCAGGACGGTGCTGCTTGTAATCACTAAGATTAGTAACTTCATTCACATTGGGCAATTGCATGGCCTTACAGATGGTTGCAATCACCTCAACCGCAGAGAGGTTATCACGACAAGAAGGATTCGGCGTCTCCATCCCATATCGAAACAATTGATCTTCAATTTGAGTAAGTCCTGAGTCTGGGTGTCCAACAATGATAATTTTGCTCATACAGGAAAACAGTAAGTGAAGATCGTGAGAATTTAATACTAGCGCAAGAAAAACCACAAGTAAGTATAGGCTCGACGAAGTGATCAGCAAACATGGACGCTGGGGCTTTAGAAAGTGTTGCCACTGGCTGCGCCAGCATGGTGAGACATGGAATCACAAGCGTATCCCTACTTGTTTACCGTGCAATGAACTACAATCTGCCGCGTCGCGCTAAACGTCGTCTTCCCGCGAGGTTACGTCAGCTTCTTGTAGTTCCCTCTGCATCCGGACGGATGTGGTCAATGAACTTTATGCACGACACCCTCTATTGCGGATAGTGCTACCACACACTCAACAACATCGATGAAGGAGTTCGCGAAGCACTTGCATCGAAGTGGACACCTCTCTTCACGCAGAACGCGTCATACGCGTTCCAGAACAGATCAAAGATAGTCACCCAATCCCCGAGTAAAGCAGAGTCGATAATGGTCCAGAACTCATCTCCTCGAAGCTTGTGGCTTGGTGCGAACAGCACGAAATTCGGCTTCATCACATTCAACCAGGTAAGCTAAACCAGAACGCCTACATTGAACGCTCAAACCGTAGTTTGCGCCGCGAGGGGTTCACCGCCCATCTCTTCGCCAACCTGAGTGAAGTCCGCAAGATCATCCATGATTGGATGATCTCATACAACGAGCAGCGCACTCATGCTTGCCTCGGAAATCACCCTCCCAAAATCTACAAACAACAACTAAAAAACCCCCAACAATTGCCGCCTAAAGCGCTACTTTTAAAATGTACCGTTGACGGGGACTCTTACAAATGTTCAGCTGAAAATCTAAGTTGTGGCAATTCTTCGTGGTTCAGTTCTTTGCGATCCACACAAATTCCAGTGACTTTGGCCCGTTCAAGTGAAACATATACTTTATTCATGGGGATATACAACTTTACTCTAAGCATGCTGCGCTCCGCATTAGCACGTGTTCCCTTATGCATTCTCAAACGGATTAAAAAATTAATCATTTCCGAAAATCCTAATTTAAGACAGCTAAAGAATGATGAATACGCGGTTACTCTGCAAAAAAATCTAGATGATCTATCGCAAAAACCTAGTGCAATACTCTACACGAGCATCCCGCCCACGGATGAGAAATTCGCTAGACGCTTCATTCAAGAATGGAATCGAGCCGGATTCCAAATATGTACGGTGAATTCGGCCGCCGAGAGCGAAACCATTCTCTCCTGGAACATACCCGGGCTGTTGGCCAAATCTGTGGAATGTGATGCGAGTCATCACTATGGCCAGCCGCTTGTTTTCATTCGTGATTTGGTGGACTTGAGCCGAAATGACCTTGAGGAATACGCGGTTATGGGTTTCGTCAATGCGGATATTCTTCCTTCTCCATTCCAGTGTTGGCCACAACTATGTCAGCTGATCAGAGGCAAGGAGCTACACGTTTTTAAAAGAGTCGAAATGACCACTCTTTCCAATGGAAAATATCATATTTCGCCATATACCTACCGTCATGGATACGGCCTTATGCTATGGAGGAGTGATCATCAAATAGCATGCGGAAATGAGATGATGGATTCTGCGTTAGGAATGCCTTGGTGGGATTATTGGCTTCCTTTTCAACATATTTTTATGGGGGAAAAAGTTGTCTCTCACGAATCTAGTTGGATCTTTCACCAAACTTACAAACCAAGCACAAACTCACACCTGTTTGATAAAAAAGGAATCGAGTTTTTGGGTTATCTTCAGGCTAACAAAACTTCATGGCTGGCTGAATATTCAGAGCAACGCGACTACACACATGAAGAGTTGATCGAATTCTGCACACGTTGCAATGAGCGCATCGAAGCAGATCAGTTCATAAAATCTCTCGAAGACGCTTCCCCGAAGCCTGATGGGATCTCATTGGTTACAGCTTGCATGAACCGTAACGAAGGCCTCTTACAAGCGGTAAATAGCTGGCTGCCATTCAAGGAAATCACCGAGATCGTCATTGTGGATTGGTCCTCCTCCACCAAAGTTGAAAAAACCCTTGCTGGAATAGACGATCCAAGAATCCGCATCGTCCGGGTGGAGGGAGAACCGAGTTGGATAGCCAGCAAAGCTTTCACTTTGGCTCTTCAAGAGGCTAGATATGCACTCACGCTCAAATTGGATGCGGAAATCATGCTCGAATCGGGCTTTTTTGAACAACACATGCCAGATGGATCTCAATACTTTGCGGGTAATTGGAGGAGCGCATCAAACGATTTGGAAATTAGTTTGAACGGCTCATTTTTCGCATCATCACAATTTGTTGAAGCGACCGGATATTACAACAAATTCATAACCACATACGGGTGGGAAGATTGCGAGTTGTATTCCCGGCTTTCAAAACTTGCGATTCGTGTGGATTTCAACTACGCATATATTCGGCATATCGAGCATGAATCCGTGGAAAGGATCTCGAATCAGGCAGGAAAATATGGACTTCATCCATTGAAGGTATCACCAGAAACCGAGACCAAGCTGGAAATTCTCACAAATATTTATTTTGCCTTCTTGAGTCCCGAATGGCCCTGGGCTGCTAACCTGGCCTACGACCGGAAGAACAGCAAAGCACTCGCTTACCGATACGCATTGATAGATAAACTCAAACATCCATATTGGCGAGATGGCGTGGGTCTGTCTTTTGAAGCGCTAACCGAATTGTCTCTGGATGGTTTGTTTATGCTCTATGCTTACCGTAATGACCCAAAGTTTGAGGGCACATTTGATGATTTTATTGAAAAGCTTACACGCATCCGTTGGTTATCTACCGATGCGACAATCCTGTCCCAATATTTCCGCAAAACGTCCAATCCCGAAAGACAGCTTGTATTTTCTAGTTCACTAAATCGACCAGCTTTCCGATCAAAGATCCGATTCATCCAAACCAATATGCATCCCGATCTTTCGGGATTTTTGCCCAGTTCTATGTCAGAACCAGTTGCTCTTCCTGATTATGCAGCCAGATATGAACCTAACAAGACATATGGAGATCCATTGACAGTCTGGCCACCTGAGCGAGGCAAGCACTATGTGGATTGATTTCGGCGGTTAGGCAAAATTATAAATCGCTAATGGGATGATCTTCAAAAAATTAAAAACTCATTTTCAACCCGATTTCAAAACCATGATACTCGTTAACAATGGAATGCCAAAATCCGGAAGCACGCTGCTTTTTTCTTATACAAAGCGCCTCCTGAACCATGTCGCTCCAAAAAATGGATATGCTGCATTGTGCGAGGCTATTGCTGAAGGAAAATTAAAGGGAGTCACAGGATATGTTGAAAAACTTGATCAGGATAATCTACCAATCATTGAACAAATCGCACAAGATCAAGGACCCTTGACGGTCAAAGTACATATCAAAAAAGACGACTACATCGTAGGCGCACTACTCAAATCAAGAATCGCTATGGTTTCAACCTATCGCGATCCGCGTGATGTCGTTCTTTCATTAATCGACCACGCACGCCGTTCAAAATCGACAAGTATTCCCGTATTTCAGGACTGCAAAGATGTGGCTTGTTCCATTCCTACTGCAAAGTGGGCCGCTCAACTGGCGTTGGACTGGAAAGAAAGCAACTTGGTCACTTCCGTCAGATACGAAGACTTAATTACCCATCCCGCCGCAATCATAAAAGCCGTAGGAAAACGATTCGGATTTACTATCGATGACCTTACAGCTGAAGCAATTATCCAAGATGAACGCAGTCGCAGGAAAGTAGGAATCGACCAGTTTAATACAGGGAAACTATCAAGATTTAGGGAAGAGATGTCTGATCAAGAGCAGGAAATGTGTAGCACAGAGCTTGGTGATTTAATTCGGAAACTAGGCTATGAGGTCTAAAAATTTGATTTAGTATGTTACGCTATTTTTCTCTTGCTGCCGCTATATCGACAATAAGATTTGATGAGCCAAATTCAATTTAATTAGTAACACGTATGATAACTATTAAGCCTACAGGCGGACTTTGCAATAAACTACGTGTAACATTCTCATATTGGGAATACGCCAAAGTTAATAACAAAAAACTAACGGTTATCTGGGAAGTATGCGATTTATGCCCCGGCTATTTTTTAGATTATTTTGAACCAATCGATGGAATCACGTTTCTAAAAATGACGGATTCTCAACGCCTTAGCTTGGATTATAAGGGTTATGATTGGCACCCTGATTTTAATCCTAACGAAAAATTTATTTATTTTGAGCTAAAGCTTCTTCCTGAAATCCAAGCAAAAGTTGATGAAAAAGTAAAATTAATGAGTGGTAATTTTATAGCCATACAAGTCAGACGAACAGATCATACAGAATTGGCATTAAAAAATAATCAATTTACAGCTGATGAAGACTTTTGCAGGTTTATAGATGAAAATCCAACTGGCAGTCTATTTATAGCATCGGATAACAAACAATCATTCGATTATTTTAAGGAACGATATCCGGATAGAGTAAAAACTGAGTATCCAAAAAATGATCCTACAAAGCTAAGACATACATCTCTTGAAGATAGTATAATAGATATGTTTGTATGTGTACACTCAACGTCTTTCAAAGGAAGTGGGTGGTCATCATATGGAGATCTGATTATACAATTACGAAATAAGTTACAGGAGGAGCTTGGTGGAAGCGGAAAGTCGACATTCTCCCGAATCTTTCGCAAATTCCAGATTTCATAATTCTATAATCACGTTGGCAAGTCTGTTTAAGTTGAAAAATTCACAAGACAATACAAAAGAAAATAATATGATATATTTAGTTAGCGGAAGTGGGGCTCCAAATTATGGGGATGAGTTGATTTTGTCGATGTGGATTCGATTTATCCAAAACTCGAGGCCTACAGAAAATCTCGTAGTTGATACCCATATTCCTGCAAATACTCATCGGTGCCATGAGTTAAGTGGGCCTTTAATTGTAACAGACAATGTGTGGCAGATAGCAAAAAATGTAGGTGAAAAATTGGATTTTTGGGATGCCTTCGAGGTGGGGTCAAATTTTTTCAACCAAGGGCATTATAAAAATTTTTCGGAAACGAATTTCGTTTCAGTAGCCGAAAACATAACAATATTTCACATTCACGGAGGCGGATTTATATCAACAAGACAACCTAAAGCAGGTTTTTTACTTGGTCTCGCACAGAGCCTCAGCCGAACATTTGCAACCAAAATTTACGGAACCGGATTGGGCATCGAGCCTTTTGATTTGCCGCCTGACAAACACAAGGTTATAAGACAGTTACTTGATACATTTTCATTATTTGAATGTAGAGACACGGTAAGTGCGAAAAAATTAAGCCAAGTATTTGGAAGCGAATTGCACATGCCTTGCGGATTGGATGACAACTATCTCGAAAAATTGAAAATCCATCCGTCTGCACTGTGTGACCGTGAGCCAGCAATGCACTTATCATTTTCGTGGCCCTTGCCCAAGGCCTGTGACGAAAAGATTTTTGATGAAATCAACAAAATGAGGGATAAATATCCCCATGTGCTTGTTTGGCAAAGCTATCCGTGGAAAGAGCGTGAAACGATTATCCGACTTGTTCGTCATTTGGGACATGTTCAGGTCTTTTCTACTGAAGAACTTACAAAAAATGGTGCGCCAGTGCGTCCCGGCGATTTTATGTTAACTACAAAGTTTCATCCCCATTTCGTAGCTGCGCGTCTTGGATGCACTGGAAATTTTATTTCAAATTCAGTATACTACGATGTTAAACACGAATCTGTATCCTCACTCGGATCCCCATTTTCTAGGTTTGAGGACAAAATTATCTCGCCCGGAAATGTCTTGCGTAGCTCAAAAATTGTGGAGGATGAGCAATTGCAAATAAACAGGAAGCAAGAAACGGCGCGTTCCATATATGGTTGAGCAATTGGGGCAACTTAATCGCCCTATATACCTATTACACAAAATAATTACTATTTTCGGGGTGTGTCTGCAGAGGAATTGTATTGTCTCTGGGTCTCGAATACGAGCTAAACTGGGTAACAATGGGTGGGGGTAGTAAATACTATTACTCGACGTATTTATCGGCGTGAGTATTCCACACGGAACTTAATCTATTTTATGAAAACAGTGATTTTAGCTTATCCAAAATCTTACGAAATTTTCCAATCAGACCGCGCTGGCTATATGCATTGTTGGGACTATGAGAAAAATTTGACTGGTTCTGAAAAGGCTGATGAAGTTTTTGAGAAGTAGCGGCTTGATTCGGTAACCAATTGATGGATTGCTCGAGCTGGATCAGTTTGGATTTCGATGGATCTGCATTTCGGAGCCAAGGTCCTTCGAGATGGATTGGCGGATTTCTTCTAACATTAATGTCATCTTCAGGATGAGGGATCAACAACTTCGAATCCGTCGCACGAACTCTGTCCTTCCGTATATAGGTGACCTCGAGGACCCTTGGTACAACCCACTCATCGTTAAAGCGAGTGAAGCCACAACAATTATTGCCATGGACGTGGCAGCAGACGAACTGTTTGGAAAGCTTTTCCAGTACAGGACCCAAAATTCCCCTCAGAAAGCTACGTTCATTAAGTAGATGAAGACTATGAAACTCGATCACAATGATTCTGAACCTAGCAAGAGTCTTTTCCGAAGCATGCAGCAAGTTCCTGTATTCGGCACCCTCGATGTCAATCTGGAGAATGCTGTCCTTGGAATTGGAGGAATTGTCTTCCACCCATTGATTTATGTCCAAATTTTTAGGCCCTTCGGTTACATCAAGCCACTTCTTTTCAAACTGTTGAAATCCTTCTATCAACGGGGTACGAAAATTCTGTGGGTCTGATGTGAAATCGCACATGAAAGATTTGATGCCATATGCACTGGCCAGTTCATCTTCAAATTTCTTAAAGTTGTTAACACCTGGTGAAAAACAGGATTCGACTCCATCAAAGTCATTCGGCACAAGGTAACCACCATCTCGCGCTCCTCCTATACGAATGAGCTCGTGCCCGCAATTCTGGGGAATCAGATGCTCGAGTACATTTGCAATGTCCTTGTTATCCACAGGGGTTGCGTTGTTCAAGAGATCTTCGTGAGAGAGATTTTGGGGCAGTAAATCCTTAGTGATTTTAAACTGTTTGAGTCGGTTATTCATCAGAAGAGATTGGTATGATGATGATGTTTAGTTTTCAGAACTTTGAGAGAGTATCTATCAGAGGGCGATATGATGTGAGGAGGGGAAGAAGTCGTCAGAGTAACGCATCTTACCGACGGCGTAACCGCATTAGAAATGCGTGATGAAAGAACAAAAGAAGTGTCAAATAGGTCTGCGTGGTTTAGGTGAAAAATACGACTTTAATACATCTTTTGCTAAAGAGTTACAGATGTCGGCGAGTTTCGGATTTTGTATAAGAATATCACCTGCGCATTCTTCAAATAGCGCCTCGATGTGCTTTTCTTTCGATAAGAATTTACTAGCATCGTGAAAAGGCATTTGCCCGAATAACTCTGCTGCTCTGGAAAAGGCACTTCGTGTTCCTATAAGAACATCGCATTGCATCATGAGTAATAGTTCAGCGAAAGATCGTTGGTTCGAATTTGCTGATGGGGTTTCCACTTGGTGTACAAAAATAAATGGGATTTTTGCTCCGATTTCAGATTTAATTGATTCAGCGAGCTCAGGGCTGTCCGTAAAGAGAAGAATAGAATCCGCAGATTCCTGACTTCTCTTAATTAACTCTCGGTAACTGAGAAGAGGAGCAGCTTTAAACAGGGTCATTTTAATGTATTGGGGAAGACCAGTAGGTATATTCTCAAGAGCGCCAGATGCAGCGGTCTCAATTAGATGACGTAAAGTTGTGAAAAGGTCTCCCCTGCGAATATGCACGCCGATCAAACGGCGATTGCCTGTTGCGGATTGAAGTAAACGCAATGCATCCAAGACTTCCTTTGACGGGACCAACAGCTTAAAGAGATCAGCGCATTCACGCCTAACAAGATCAGGACCTTCGTTCCTAAATTTTAGCCCCGCTGCGTTAGTTTTTACATAAATTTCCTTTGGAAGATTATGCACCTTTGCACGAATGAATTTGCCCGGAAACAAGCCCTCTAAGCGAGGGTCTTTATCGACGAATAGGCAATTTTTAGGTAAATTGCTCTCCTCAAAACACAAGGAGTTATCACCTACGCTGCGCATGGTCGCATCAACATCAAAAAAGTCACTCAAGGGATATGAAGAATCTCTCGATAGATCTTTTTCGCTATTCTCTTCGTGCGACGGCCACATCACCACGGTTTGATAATTTATTTTTCTGGCAAATCTCCAAGTCGGCACAAGAAAAGTGAGTCTCATGCCTAGACGATCCGATCGTTGCACGTAAATCCGTCCACGTTGGTAAAGGCCATCGTCATCAATACCCGTGGGTGTATGATTCTGACTACGCATTAATTTGCGTCCTGCTGTGAGAGACGAAAAAACATGCCTAATCTTATCCAATATCCGAGGTTTGTTCATTGGCAGTTTCAAGTGGCTAGCGTAATCAAAATCTATGTTCTGAAGATCTCATTTGGAGTTAGATAGTCGAGGCATTTTATGGGACTAGAGGTGGATTCAAGTGGCTAGAGAGAATGGTAGGGACGACAATAGCCAAGGGCTGTAATGATTTTGGTTTGACGAACTAGCCGTTGCTATTGGGGTTAACGTCTCAACGATCACCCGTGAGAAGCGGCGAGGATCAAACCAAGGAAGAACTCACAGTTACAGGGAGGGACAGCTAGATGCCGACTCTTGCGTATGGAAAGGCTATAGTGTCTCCGAGGAAAGCATGGCACTCGTTGAAGTTAAGTCCTCTGAAGAAAAATGGGGATACTTTTTCCTGCCATTCCCGGGAGCGCGGAATAAATGAGAATGCTAGCAGTTCGATACGTCAGCAATTTGCTTAAGGACCAACTTCTCGAAATTCAAAGTGACACAAGTTTATTGGGTTCGATCGGAACCAAATAGCAGACCAAGAAAATGCCTCGACTATCTAACTTCAAATGAGATCTTTGAACCACTACCTCTGATTGCGCTAGCTGCTTGAATCCCCTACCAAATGAGCTGCCAATCAAAATCAAAAACCCTTGAAGTGGCTAAAAAACATTAATTATGAACATTAATTTCAATAACTTGACCGTAAAACACATCTCAAAATATCGAGCATGATCTTAATTCCAAATTAAATTGAAAAATTGCGAAATGAACAACAATTACAAAACTCCTTTTGTCATTCTTTGTTATCCGCGGACCGGTTCTTATCTATTAGTTGACTTACTAAATCAGTTTCCAGAAATAATCTGTTATGGGGAAATCTTCAAAAATCAAAGGATAGAGCTTCCGGACCCGACTATATCAGCTCTCGGTTATTCTCTGGAAAAAAGAAACGAGGATCCATTGGGTTTTATAAAAAAACTATATGGCTTGGAGTCACAAAAGATAACGGGCTTCAAACTTTTTCCAAGTCATAACAGAGATGTCTGGGATTGGGTTGTGAATACTGATGAAATCAAAAAAATTTGCCTGATTAGATCTCCATTTGAAATTTATGTCTCTCTGGAACGAGCCAATGCAACAGGCATCTGGGTTAATCGCGGCGGAAAAAAAAGCAGACCAATCTCGGCGAAGCTTAGATTTGCACCTGAAAAGTTCGATAATCTTATGGTGCAGATACGCCTGCATAACAGGAATTTGGAACGCTTAGTCAAAAATAAACCCGATTGTTTTGTAAAGATCAGATACGATCAACTTACTCGCTGCGAGAACATCAGAGAGTTGGCAAGATTTGTGGGGGTTAACGAACAGCCAGATCAATTATTATACCGTTTGCAGAAACAAACGGTGGAAAAACACAGTGAAATATTTGAAAATTTTCACGAAATGATGGATCACCTAAAGGCCAAATACCCAAAACTACATGAGTCTGTAAAAACCGAATGATTTCCCAAAAATGTCAATGAGCTCCTATATCCGTAACGAATAGCGGTTCAAATAAGATTGACAAAATCACGACCAAACCGATCGAGAAGGTAATTGTCCTGCTCGGAGAGTATATTTTTGAGATAGGTCACGCAGATCTCTGGAACTTTGGCGACCGGTGTCCGGTGTACCCGGTCACTTATACGATTGTATTTGGGTAAAGGCGTAACACCAATATGCGCCTCTACTTTACGTAAAACCTCCGTAGGATCGCTGCTTACCATTCGATAAGGGAGGTAGAGAATATTTTCACGAGGAAAGGATTTTTCCCAACGTGGTATGTAGGTTTGATAGTCACCACGCTGCAAAAGCACGGGGTCCTTGGCTGCGGCGAGCCAGAAGGTTTCAGGCTCCTTTTCCTTTCCGCGGCGAGTGATATTCATTTTGAGCTGTGATAGAGCCCGCTCGAGGGGGTTTCTTATGATGTAGATGAGGCGTAGGTCAGGCCCAAGAAGATCATGTATGTAACGGACACCTTCTTCTGGCAGAGTCGAATATTCGGGTGTGATGTCGCCCACTTTCTTACCTAAGGCACCAGGTCTATCAAAACAGGCGCGATACCATGATTCTGTGAAAGGCTCTTTACTGCCTAAGTCAACGAGGTATCGGAAATGGTCGAAATTGACCATATCATTTTGCACATGCCATTTGAGGGCTTCAGTCACTCCTTTACGTATATGCCCGAGCGTCCATGGACGATTTTCAGGTATGTATAAGTGGTCGAAGAAATGGAGTTCTTTCACAGGAGGCATCCAAATTCCGGGATTTTGACGGAGCATGGACCACAACCAAGATGTGGCGGCCTTCTGTGCTCCGATGCAGAGGAAATGAGGAAGCGTGTCGTTGTGATGCATGATTATTTGTTATGAAATTATAAGCGGAGTATACTTTACGTAATCCAATATGTGGATTGCATTGCTGAGCAAGGCTTGCGGCCTTTACCGCTAAACTAAAAAGCATAAGTTAGGCGAAAAATTAGGAGCGCTCCAATAATGAACGTATGATTGCACGCGTGATCAAATAGCCAAGAAATCCGAGAACAAGAATGATGCTGGTTGCATAGCCACGGCGGGGAAATGCTTGATCTTCTGGTAAGTAAGGAGTCTGGATGACGGAGAAAAAGCGAGAACTGGCGATGGCTTCAATCCGCTTTTTTTCCAGCATCACTTCGGCACTGGTGCGGAGCTGAGTGGCAAGGGTGAGCTTCTCCTGCAAGATGCGGAATTCGATGAGAATTTGGTTGAGCCTATCTTGCTCGGGGCCGGAGATGGTTGCCATTTCGATTTTGGTAAGTTCTTGGATCGATTGAATTTCGCTACGCAGTGTTGCGATGTTTGGTGATTCCGGGGAGTCACGTAGGAGTGTGGTGAGTTCAGATTCCTTCTCGATGCGCTTGGCATGTAGCGCGTTGATGGTGGTGATGGCGACGTTGATGGCTTGATTGGGATCAATGAACCGGTGCTTGTTCTGCAGGGCGACAATTTCCTGGTTGACCTCATTGACGTGTTCTACGGCGCGTTCGACTTCTTTGCGCACGAAACTTAGCTGCTGGTCAGCGACATCCTGATTGACCTCATTTACAAATTCTTCAGCACATTCTAAAAGCCTGTTAGCAAGTTTCTTGGATAGATCAGGGTCAAAAGTTCTGACATCAAGCGTGGTTTGTCCCGTTTCAGGTACATAATGGGGGAGTATCTGGCGGCGATAGAACTCGAGTCGGTCTTCGAGCGCGGCATCCGCCTCCAGCCGGAACACGATATCGCGTTTGGGTTGGCTGAAGTGTTCTCTGAGCTTGAACTCTGTTTCGAGTTCCATGAGCAAATCTGACGAATGAATGTAGCAGATGGCAAGTAGAGCGTCAGCTGAGTTGGAATCTGACAGCCCCGGCAGCACCAATTGTGATAGTCCGGCATCAATCCCAGACCCCTGTTCACGTGACACGCGGAAGGAGCCAACGCTGGTGAATTGATCCCAAGTGAAGATCCAGAGATATACCAAGATAGCGGCGATACCAAGCCAGTAGGCAAGCATACCAGTAATACCTAACAGTTTAAGGGGAGTGGTAGATTTTTGGTTTTGGATGTATGTTGAGCTCATAATATTCTAAATTGAGGAAGCTTGGTTATCGGAGTCGGATTTATTTTTTGAAGATTCCCGTGCTTTCATGAATCGACGGAGTTGCCATACTTCGCGTTGTTCCTTGGGAGTTTTTACCGCTCCATGATTGCGGTGCTCACGGGTGTACTCCGCGTAGGCATCGATGCCATCGTCAATATTTTTATAGTAATCTGCCATTCCATCACGCAGGAACAAGGCGGATTGGCAGGATTCTTTGAGAGAGCTAATGTTGTGAGATACGTAAATCAAAGAGGCCCGTTTGCGGATTCTCTCAAAAGCGGCCTTGGCCTTTTCTCGGAAGATGACGTCGCCCACGGAGGTGAGTTCATCGACCAGATAGACATCGAAATCAAAGGCCATCGACAGGCCAAAGCTCAGACGTGCGCGCATACCGGAAGAGTAGCTATTGACAGGCATCTCGAAGTATTCGCCAATCTCTGCGAAATCGGTGACTTGTTGAATCACTTCACGAGTCGCATCTCTGCAGAGGCCGTTGATGTTACAAACGAAACTCACGTTTTGCCGACCACTGAGAGTTGCTTTAAATCCGGACGTGAGTCCTAGAGGCCAAGATACCTGCGAATCACATAGTATCATTCCGCTATCGGCTGATTCGGCACCACTGATGAGACGTAAAAAAGTGGATTTGCCGGCTCCGTTCGGTCCGAGAATAGCAATATTTGTCCGGTCTGGGAGGATCAGTGACACATCACGAAAAATAAAATGCCGTTTGTTGTTAAGCGGATAGGATTTCGTGATGTTGCGGAGTTCAATCATAGGAATTACAACTGGCTGAGGAGGTTGCGGTTGTTGTAGAAATAGGTAATCCCGATGGCAAAGACAACGAGAGCAAAGGCACTGGGATATAAAAGATTGGCACCTACCGCCTGATACAGAGGGAATAGAGCATTGCGGCTGAGCTCAATAGTGTGAACCAAAGGATTATACATGAGCAGTTCCCGCGTTGCGGTGGGTAATGCGTTAGTCGGGGCAAATACGGCTGACAGAAGAATTAACGGGCGTTGGGAAAATTTAACAATTTTTTCAATTTCTTTGTAGTAGGCAGCCGCAACCCCCAAAATTAACCCAAACCCGCAACCACAAAACCAAGTGATAAGGTAAGTTGCCAAGAGAATGTGTAGGCTATTAAGAGATAAATTCATCCCCATCCACATCGCAATGATGCAAAACAAGACGAGTGAAAATAGCGTGGTGATCAAATTATAGAGGAAGCGCGCCAATAGTGGATCCAAGGGTTTAACGGTTGGATAAACTAACAATCCTTGGTCAGAGGTGATCGCATTAATACCTGCATTCATGGTCCCGGTGAAAAGTTGGAGCAGGAGAAAGCCGTTGAGCAGGAAAAACGCGTAGGGAATCTCGGGAACCGTATGCCCTAAAAAGGGTGCGAAGACCAAGCCCATCACAATCACCCCCATCAGGGGCTCAAGCAGCATCCAGAAAAACCCCAACTGATATTCTCCAAAGCGCGTGGCCACTTCTCGCATAAACAGAGCCCGAATGACCAGGATCTGGATCTTCCAGGGTGAGTGCTTTGGAATGGGAATGGGCTTATGCATTTGTGCAGTGCGATAGTAAGCTTCAACGAAGGTTTTTAGAGAATGAGCCAGCTGCAACGTAAGAACAGATTGGGAGAGCCTGACTGGATGGGGGCATCATTGTGCCACTACCCTTCAGAAAAACGGCGGCATGAAACTCAACGACACGAAATCCCCTCATGATAGATAACCAATGAATGTTAATTTCGATATCGTTCTGCGGTGTTCGCTGCGGCAGAAATTGAGGTTGGCAGGATTTGGCTGAGAAGTCTGTTCCAGCGGGTAAGAGGAGCTTCTGTGACATAAACAATGTCTTCACCCTCGATCGGAAACCGCTGCATAAGAGCCATGACACTTGGATTTTTCAGGTTGAAAGTGTAAACGGTGTCGGGGTCACCCTTGCGGAAAACAAACACGCCGGAGGCATCTGATCTGCGTTCATCCAAGCCCCTAGCAGCGCCGATGGCGTCCGCAAGTGTTGGATTCGGAACAGGAAACGGAACCGATACAGGATTGTTGATGGCGCCCATGATTTGGAACCGATTGGTTGCATCCGTGCTGACGGTGAGCAGGTCTCCCGCTTCAATGGAAAATGGTTTTTGGCGGAAACCCTTGTAGTCGAAGTGATAATCGCGACCTCCGCGGCGCAGGGTGTATTGATACAAATGTTCCGCGTCCGCAGGACCACCAGAGGCGGCAAGAATATCGATCGAAGTAATGCCACTACGCTCCAATGGGATGGGGCCGGGTTTTTTCACCTCGCCCAAAACATTGGCGGTTAGAAGGAATCGCTCCGTCCGAACTACCATAACCTCTGCCGTCTTGGATACAGGTTTGATCTTTTCGGAAAAAGTTGAGGAAATATCCGCAAGACTGCGATCGAGCACATTCAATTCACCCACGTAAGGAATGTGAACCAAACCATCTTTGGGAACTTCAATAGGTCCATATTTGTAAGGAGCGCCACGGGTAAAAAACGGGCTTTGTTCGGACAAATCTGTAATCACGAAAGCCAGAGAATCCCGTTCCCTTACTTTGTCAGAATATCCTGGTCCGGTGAGGGCAGAGGGTCTTTCGGCGCGTCCATAAACACGGTTACGAGAGGGGATTTTCTCGCGTGAGTTGATCTCTACGATCTCAAAAGATTCGGAATCGCCTTTGATACGTCCTTTGAGCGGACCAGTATCGGAAATGAAGGCACAAGACGGCAAAATGATGACTTGCAGAACACTCAGAGAAAAAATTGCGGATCGATGAAGTCTAGTCATTTTGTGATGCTGTGAACCGTTAGTGAGTCGAAGGCGAAAAGAGCTCCTTTTCAGGAAGAATTGGCGCGCTCAGATCAATGTCGCTCAGGCATTTGCTGTCAAGAGCCAAGTAAGCTTTAGTCGGGGTAACTGCCCACTTTCAGCACCCAGCGCAGGCGCATGGACGGGGTTAACAAGCTGGCTTAACCGAGCCTTCCAAAGCAACGTCAGAAGGAGGCATTTTACCCGTTATATTTGAGGCGTATGAGTCGAATTGAGCAAGGAAGATATCGAGTAGTTTATCTGCCTGAGATTGGGTGATGAAATTCGGATCGTAATGTAAATCGATGAGCACGCGACCTGCATAGGTTCCAACCACGAGTGCGGCCATCGTTCCCGGTCGGATGGGTGAGACCATCGTTAAGTCCTCCAAAAGCACCCCCGGTACCTCAATCATCCGCTTTTTGTTGAGCAATGGGCTGCGAGTCATCAATTGGCAATGGTTCGCAAAAATAATGGTTCCCTGGCAAGATGGCCGGTGCGAGTAACGCTCTATTCCCTTGTGAAGAAAGCGTCGTAATTTCAGAAGGGTCCAGAAGGTGAAGCGCAAGCCCCGATGCTTGACCCAATTCATGTCATCGTGGATTTGTGGTAAGAAATTCTGGCGGTCAGCCAGAGAATTCATGCGTCGATCCAGCGTCACGATACTGGTGACATTTGCGGCGGAAAGAAACCGATCTACGGGTTTACGCATATCCACTGGAAGCACGACACGCAGCCAGTCCATGGGGTCGCCTTCCAATTTCCAATCCCTCCAAAGTTTGAGGCTATGAAAGAGATCTCTCAGAAAAATATCGTTTGAGGTCACTTTCTGACGCATCGCCTCATCGCGCACCTTGCGAAAACATTCTTCCGATAAGCGGCGGCTGACTAAGGCTGGATAAGAGGTCGCCCGTCCAGATAAGATTTCTCCGATGGTGTTTTGTGAAAGCGGTGCAATTTGCTTTTTCTGTAAGCGATGAGTCAGCGACAAGCCAATGAATTGTGAGGGTAGAGTTTTTAGTCTATCTCGCCAATTGCTGGCAAGGCGGTTGCGCTGGGGAAAAATTTCAGGACGCAATGGAGACAGAGCCACAGGCTGCCCCATGGCAATCGCGTAGTGGTTCATGATGTCATAGAAAACATCTCGCAACGCCTTGCCATCACAAATTGCGTGATGAACATGGAAAATCCATTCCGTTTTATCTGGGTATTCGATCGCAAAGAGTCGGAATCCGGGTTCTTTAAACAAATCCATCGGTTCCCAATCTGGCCACGCGTTCGGTAACGGTCCTTTTAGCCATTGTATTTGAGGCTTCCAATCCGAGAGAACTTCCCAACGCAGGTTGCCACAGAAACCACGTCTTAGCACAGCATGTAAGAGGGGATTGCGATCTATGGCTTGATCCAAGGCTGATTGGGTCTCCGCCCGCTTGAAAACTCCATTAAAATGAAATTTGACGATGATCCAGCAAGGATAGTTCGGACGATCTTCCGCAAGTAAATACCGTTCAAACACAGTCAATGGGAATGAGGCGCCTCGCTTGTGATTCAGTTGATGAAGGGGCTTGTCATTAGCCATTGCATCGCCTTCTCTCTTAGCACCCATGACTAGTCAAGGAATGAATTCAGACTCAAAACTGGCAAGGCCTCCTAAAGCTGCTTCGCCTAATGTTTTATGGAGTCGCCTTAAGAGCGCATGGTTGATTTTGAAGCGACTCAGACAATCACAGGATGACGTAATTTCTACATGGCCGAAATCTTCTTACAAAAAGGAATTGGTGACATTTCGGGTTTTACGAAGGTCGTTATTCATCGTGAATCATCCTCCTTCAGTTCAACGGGTGATGGCAACCAACGGCAAAAACTATGTAAAAAGTCCGATGAACACGCAGGCGCTCAAGCCGCTGTTGGGCAACGGCTTATTTGTCAGTGAAGGAGAGCTCTGGACGCGACAGCGCAGGGTGATGGCTCCTTCGACCCATTCCAATCGTTTGGCCAATTACGCGCAGATCGTCCTAGAGGAAGGAAACAATACTTTGGCTCAATGGAAGCAAATGCCTGCGGGAACTATTATTGATACCGCGGAGAATTTTACCTTACTCACAGCGGAAATCATTAGCCGAATCATGTTTGGATTTCGCTTGGGAAATGAGCGAGTGAACCAACTTTATGAAGCTTTCAAAGAATACCAAGCATCCCATGGACGCGCGCATATTCTCGAAATTTTTGGGGTTCCTACGTCATTTCCCAGATGGAGCATGCGGCGCGGTAGAAAAGCGATTGAACGATTTGATAAAGTATTGCTGGAGATACTGGAGTTTGGGCAAAGCAGCTGTGGCGAAATGCCAGACAATCTTCTGCAAATGCTCATCAACTACCGCGATGAGCAAGGCCAACCCATGTCTCCAGAACTGATACGTGATGAAATGGCATCCATTTTTCTAGCAGGACATGAAACCACAGCCATTACTTTATCCTGGGCATTTTATCTTCTCGAGCAGAACCCGGAATGCGAAAAACTTTTGCATCAGGAACTCGATGAAGTTCTCAAGGGAGCCACTCCAAGCTTTGAAGACATTCCCAAACTCGTTTATACGCGTGCAGTGATTGACGAAACGTTGCGGCTCTATCCCCCTGTCCATGTTTTTTCCCGCCAAGCATTGGACGAGGATGAAATCATGGGTGAAAAAGTACCCGCCGGTTCAATGGTTATCATCGCCTCATGGTTGCTTCACCGCCATGAACTGCTGTGGGATCAGCCTGAAGCGTTTCGTCCTGAACGCTTCCTGCCACGAGCGCCCAAAATCCATCCGTTTGCCTATATTCCCTTTGGAGCTGGAGCGCGGGTTTGCTTGGGCAAACACCTCGGACTGATCGAAGCAGTGTTGCTATTGGCGATGATGGCACAAAAATACCGACTCCGTTTGTGTCCTGGGCATCCAGTCGAGCCTCTTGGCCGTATGACTTTAAGGGCGAAACACGGCATTCCGATGAGCATAGAGCCACGTTAAAGAAAAGGCTCAAGAAACGCGCGAAGTTCAGCGTGGTTACGCACGTCTTCATCGCCTTTGTCAAAAAGCGGAAAGGGAGCCTCCCGAATAAGAGCAACTGGTGCCCCTCCCGCGCACAACATAGCTAGCTTCGGCGTTTTTTACGGAATCTTAATGGAAAGGGCAACCACTGGGTGTTGGCGATTCTTCGGTTACGGGGATAAAAGTATCTGTATCGGTAGTTGTTAGATCGCGTTTGCGGATATGGAGTTTGATGCCTTCCAAAGAACGTATCGTGAGCCGTGCAGTGGGTGTTGGATCAGGCCCTGGACCGGGTTCGAAACGGAAGTTTCTCACCAGCGAAGCAAGGATCAACATGGCTTCTTGCATCGCGAATGCGGCTCCTATGCATATCCGCGGCCCTTGCCCAAATGGAATGAACGAACATGGTTGCATATCTCCGCTGTTATCAAAACGATCCGGATCAAACTCGTCCGGCCTATCCCAAAGATCCCGGTGACGGTGCGTAAGCCATGGAGAAACCGCGACAGGAGAGCCCTCCGGGATATCATGTTTCTCAAGTTTGTTTTCTCCAACGGATTTTCGAAATGTTAGAAATCCGACGGGAGGATAAAGCCGCAAGGTTTCACGAAAGACATTCCGAATCAGCTTGTGCTGATGAATATTTTTAAAGTTCGGCTCATCGTTCTTCAAGATGCTGCGTGCCTCAAGGTGAAGTCGCTCTTGAATCTCAGGGCATTTGGCAATGAGAAAAAGCGACCACGAAAGTGCGCTGGCGGAAGTTTCATGTCCTGCAAGAAACAACATCGCAACCTGGTCGACGAGTTCATCAAAGGTAAACGCTGAGCCGTCTTCGGGATCACGAACTTCCAATAGCGCCTGGAGAATATCTTGATACTCAGCGGCTTCCCCACGTTGGTAGGCATCGTATCTCAGGCGGATCGTTTTAGAAAGCAGTTCGCGGATCTCCTTACCCTTGCGTTTCCAGATGAAATAAGTTTTCGGCGCAAGCCAAAATGGCACTTTGATGAAGCCCAATTGAATCATGAGCGATGCCTTTTCTTGAAATTCGCTGAACGCTTCGAAAATCATTTTGGCAGTGGCGCTTTCAATCGACTCAGATAAAATCGTACGTAAAATGATATCTGCGGTGACATGTGTCATTTCGATCTCGATATCCACCACACCGCCATCTGGAATTTTATCGATCCGTCCGAGCAATGAATCTGAGCCGCCTTGCATTAAGGGAAAGACATCTTTGAGTTTTGCCTGGCCGAAAGCGGGATCGAGCATGCGGCGTTGGCGCTCCCAGACCTTGCCATTCGTGGTGAAAATACTGGAGCCGAGTAGTGGCTTGAGCGCGCGGTCGATCATCTCATGCTTTGGGAAAGACTCGCTGTTTGTTACCAGCACGTCCTTCACCAGATCTGGAATTTTCACGAGAAAGAGATCCATCCCAGGTATGCGGATGCGTGACATGTCCCCGCGGTAACTGCCTTCGTAAAGCGTATCTAGCCAAGACCGACGTCCACGTTGGAAAAGTTTCCAAAGCGAGCGCTTGGAAGATTTTTCTAACGGTTTTGGGAAAGGAGGGATATAGGCCATGATGATACTAAAGATGATAAATCACTAAATAATGAACGATGGCACCCATAATCGCACAGACGTGCCATACGCCGTGAAATTGGAGGAATTTCCCTTTGTTTGGAAATTTTGTTAAATAGCAGAAAGCTCCAATCGAATAGATCAAGCTTCCCGAAGCAAACCATAGTATGTTCTGCCAATGTTGGCTCCATATGAATGGAACAGGGATAAGCGGCAAACACGCAATGATGATATAAGATATGGATAAAACACGGCGGCTGAATGCATTAGCCACTAATAAGCCGGCGCATACGAAAAAGACAAAGGCTCCAAAACAAAATACATTCCATTTTGGAGGGAGCATGGCTACGGCGATTGGAGCGTAAGTGCCAATCATCAGAGAGCTTATTCCAATGTGGTCGATGTTTCTGAGTGTTCGTAGCTTTTTGGGAGTTACAACAGCAAGATGGAAAAGCGCACTGGCACCAAACGCGAGAACCAGAGTGCCTGCGTAAAGACATTTTGCGGGCAACATCGCACCCTGATGCAACGCATTATGTATGAGAGGAACTGAGCCTATCATAGCAGCCACAGCCGCAATCAAATGACTCCAACCGTTGAAAGGTTCTCTACCTAGCGGAAGCATAAATTTCATAGAGAACGGTTGTGCGCTTCGTTTTTACGATTCGCGAATCGGGCGGGCATTGGCTTGTCGCTCAGAACAATGGTTGCGAACTCAAATTCGGCTTTTTTATCATGAGTCATATAGTATTGGAAATGATACTCGAACGGATCTCGTTTGAGTTCTTTGAAGCGCTTGGATGAATAGCCCTCGGTGAATCTTGCGCCGAGGAACTTGGGTAAATCGTAGTGCGGGTAATCTGGTGGGCTTTTGAATGATGAATGCACAGGATCTTGTAGCGCAATACAGGCGCCGTCGGAGGTCATGGTGAAATCGACCCAGTTGAGCTGCGGGTTGACAACGACTTTAAGCAGTGCGCGGTTGAAGTCTCCGTCTTCCTTCTCAAGGAAGGTAACAAGCTGAATACATTGGCCCATAGACATGTAGTTCACAGGTCCGTTGTAGTGGTTTTTTTCGAAAAATTCATGCAGGAGGCGAATCGCCATCACAGCTCCTACACTGTGCCCGACGATGAGCAGTTCATCTGGCGGCTCATCGCGCAGGTGATCCGCAAGATCCTGAGCTAACTTTGGAAACCGAGCATCCAATTCCGGCACACCGCCGAACGACAATTTTTTAGTGAAGCAAAAAATCCGTAGTAGCCAACCACCATTCAAACGGGGAGATATTTTATGTGAGAGAATCATTCCGCAGATAATCCCAATAGCTACGCATAAAGACATCTTGAGAGATGAAAATTGGAATAGACTTCCAACATAGTGTGCAATCCAACCCATTCCTGACATCAAAGCAGCATAGAGAAGCAGAAACGATACGAGCGGATAATAAAAACTGATTTGTGAATACCTTAATCCTGAACAACCACGCACGAAACGAAATGAGCCAAGATACGTTAGATACATTTTGCAGGAATCTAGGAACAAACGAAGTTTGCCACGCTGCCAGTATTCTCGAACCACATCATCCCACTCCGCGTAAAGAAACGTCACGTGGCAATTTTCCTTGCTGATATTCCAGCGATGCCAGCTCTGTTTCCAACGTTTGCGCGCAGTGAATGAAACCATCACATTTTCCCGCTCGGCATATTTGCTAAACTGTTTGGAAAGCATCTTGTGATAATGCGACGCCCCACGTGGATCAAACCCCGGAAGCAGCACAACAGTCCTATTACGAACATGCTGATTTTCAACGGACGTAGCATCAGAAATTGGATCAGTCATCACAGGGGCTTCAAAGGTTAAGCATTGTTTTAGTCGTTTCCTTACCGTCAATCTTTTTCACAAGTTAAAAGATACCTCGCCCGAGGAAGCCCTCGAAGCCTGGCACACCACCTCCTTTGGCGAACAACTTTTTAGCTTGATCTCCCTGTCTCTAGCTACGGCTTTTTGAATCTTGACGAGCAAATAGCAAAATATAGGTTCGCTTTGACAGGGTGGTTTAGGCTCTCAAGAAACAAAAAAGTGAAAATAGTTAACGATTAGCGGATATTCTGTATGCCATTCTCATCTCCGCCTAGAGCTCAAACTATTCCCAACCCCAAGGCTGATTCCATCCAGCTTGCATCCACGGGCTCGCTAGCGAGCGGACACTCCAGAAAAATCCTGATTGTGCAGGGAGATTGGGAAGCTGGCATGTCGCTTTTAGCCCAAGATTTGAGGGATGCAGGACATGAGGTGCATAAAGTTGTCTTTTGTGCGCCGGATTTTATCTACAAAATCCGTGGGCTTCAAACGCATATGTTTCGTAAGCCATTACAGGATTTCGATGCATGGTTGCGGGAGCTTGTAAGCAAAGAAAATTTCGACACCTTTTTTGTTTATAACCATTATCGGCCTTATAACGACATAGCTTGGAAATTAGCCGAAGAATTGAATCTGGGATGTTTTGTCTTCGAGTTAGGCTTGATTCGCCCGAACTGCGTCACCGTATTCAGCCGCGAAACCTTGCCTTTGCCTACGTTGGCGAAAGCTTGGGATAAAATCCTCTCCGGAGAACTCTCTACCGTTGCCGTAGAAACGCCTCCGGAACTTTGCAAAGTCAGCACTACCGCCAAACTATACTGGTTTGCTACAAACTTTTTATTAAACCGTTACACTTCATTTTTATTTCCCAACTTTGTTGATCAAAAAGAGTTGAAATTATGGCACGAAGTCAAATCTGGGCTGGTCTTTCTTTGGCGCTTTGTGGAGCATAGTAGAGACAAGGAATATCATAACATTTTCGCCGGCGAGCTCTCGGGAAAATATTATGCGGTTCCTCTTCAAGTTCACAGTGATACGCAAATCCTTAGATGTTCGGATTTCCAATCCATTGAGCAATTCATTATGAAGGTTGTCACTTCATTTGAGCGCCATGCGCCCGTTGATACTAAACTGGTTTTTAAAGTCCATCCCATGGATAGAGGCTACAAGGATTATAGGGATTTGCTTCAGGGGTTTGACCAACGGCTCGGCGGAGGACGTATTCTGTATGTAGACCGAGTCAGCCTACCCATCTTCTTGAAGCACTCAATCGGGTTAGTGAATGTCAATAGCTCGGTCGGCATTTCTGGACTGATCCATCATGTTCCTGTTATAGCACTTGGAACAGCTGTCTATAATCTTGAGGAGCTCACTTACCAAGGCGAGTTGGATTCATTTTGGACACAGGCAAAAGCCCCTAGTAAAAGAAGAGTCAAACAGTTCATTGAACTTCTTTTGCAGACAAATCAAAGTCGTGGCGTTTTATGGCAACAGTGTTTCGATGTGCCAGGACGCAGTAAAATCAAATGGGTGGAACCGTTTCAGAACGAGTTCTTTGGGCCGGCTACCAATCCGTAGTGAGGCCTTCGCGTTGAGCGAGTTCTAGCAGCTCGGAGCGCATCGGCCATTCGTCACAGCGCTCGCTGATGTCATGGCGTTTGCTGGCGCCTTTGAGCATCATACAGCCGGTGTTATCGCCGATCTGGCGGATGGCTTCGACCTCATCAGCCGTGAGGCGTACGTCGGGCATCTTGCCGAATTCGCGGATCTTGTCTTCGATAAGACGCGCGTCTTCTCCGGCTTCCTGAATGAAGGTGGGAACGACGCACTCTACGGGAGCTTGGGAAAGATTCCAGATGGATGCGAATTCTAACAAGGTGAGGTTGTATTTCTCAGCGATCGGGCGCATGCGCTCGACTTTTTCCATGCCATGCTCCACCCAGCCTTGTGGGCGGTAGGTGCGGTGATCGCCGGGTTTGAAAGTATGATTTCCACCGAGATCGCCATGGAAAACGCCGCCGTAGTCGACCACACGCGTGAGCACTTTGATGCCGTGTTTCTGGCAGGAGGGAAGCAGTAGATTGGACGGCCATGGCTCCAATGGATTGAGAATCAGCATGGTCCAATCGATAAGGTGTCCGAATTTTTCGAAGAAATCTAACAGGTCGAGAGTGAAGCCGTTAGCGGGGCCGGGAGCCATACCGAGTTGGCGGGTCAGGCCGGTTTCCTTAGCGCGTGCCATGGCTTTCCAAACAGCTTCCGACGTGTAGCCGTGAACGTCTGGATTGTGCAGCATCAGCAGATCGAAGTAGTCCGTGCCGCAACGCTCGAGCGAGAGCTTGGTAGCGCGTTGGACGAATTCATCGTAACCTTCCGGACCACGGAGTTCGGGATCGGTAAAGCGAGGATAGCCCTGAGAGCCCTTGCGTTGACCGTCATAAAAATCATGCCCGATCATTCCAACCAGCGAGTAGGTGGAGCGATCAATCCCAGCCAACGCTTTGCCAAGTAATTCATCTGCTTTGCCGTTTCCATAAACATCCGAAGTGACGAAGGTGCGGATCCCAGAATCGTATGCTGTCTTGATACAGCCGAGAAAACGTTCTTCGGAAAGAGTCTCGCCAAAGTGCATGAAGCGTCCGCCGCTCCAAGTTCCGTATGCTGTTTGTGTGAGTTGCATGATGATGTGTGGGTGATTTCCTGGAACAGCTTCGACTCAGAATGTGGGTTTTCGCAAGAAGGAATCAGCGCGGAGCAAATGAAGCGAATAAAATCGCAGAAGGTGCGAGATTTCCTCGGGGCTTGGATTTACATCGATTTTAACAATGCCAGCTGGTTTCGCGCGCGGACGAGGTTGTGGCCAGGGTATTTGGTTTTGAAATAAGTGTCGCCCAAAAGATGATCAGTCAGGAAACGTGAGGCGAGTTCTAAGGTGATGACTTTTGGCGCAACAGGTAGCAGCTCGAGCTCCTCTGGCGTGAGGAAATCACCTGCGGTCGAGAGATAACCTTCGGTCAATGCCTTGCGGAGATTTTCATCGATGTAAACTTTCCTCAAATCCTGCTCGTCCTCGGCTGCGCTTGAAGCGGCAGAGCGAACGAGGTCGCCAAAATCAAATAACGCGAGCCCCGGCATTACGGTATCGAGATCGATGACGATTGGCGGCAGGTTCGGATTCGTGGGGAATAAGATGTTGGAAATTTTGGTATCGTTGTGAGTGATGCGTAGGGGGAGCCCCGCATCGGTTAGTAGTGTCGTTAGATTTTTTTGCGAGATGATGTAATCGACCTCGGACTGCGCTCCAGCGAGGCGCTCCACGGGGTTTTTTTCGACGGCCGCTAGTAACTTCGCGTAGTAAGTGGGCGTGTGGTGAAACTTTGGAATCGTCTCGTGAAGGGTTGAGGGATCGAGATCCGCCAAGCGCGCTTGGAAATGACCGAAGGCTGCGGCGGCGCGGTATGCCAATTCGGGAGAGTTGATTTTTTCAAACGTCTCGGTGTTTTCGTAGAATGGATAACAGCGCCAAACGGTGTTGTCGGGAAGTTTCAACCAGCTTCTGCCATCAAGAACGGGAATCAAACAAAGTTGTTCGGTATGCGGATCTCGCGTGCCAATGTGGCCGGTAACATGGAAAATGTTTTCCATGACTTTTTCTGGCTCAGGAAAGACTGCGGAGTTGATCGATTGCAGGATGAAACGTGTTTCGGTTTTCCCGCTTCGGCAAGTGATGGCAAAAGTCGTGTTAATCAGACCAGTGGCGATCTCCTCATAAAAAACGACAGGGCCTGGCAAAATGAAGCGCGAGGCGATGTCTTGAAGGGTCATTTTCAAAAGGATGAGGGTGATGGGGTTAATGCACTTTAGTTTTGTAATTCAGTGAAAACCAAAGTGCCTGTTTGAGTTTGTAAGGTTGATGTGACGATAGCGGTCACGGATATGCCGATTTTTTCCGCCGCTTGGTTCACCACAACCATTGTGCCATCCGGAAGATAACCGACGGCTTGATGATCTTCTTTGCCTGGCCTGACAAGGGCAATACGTAGTTTTTCTCCCACCGCAATCGAGGGTCTCAAAGCCAGATCGAGTTCGTTTAAATTCAAAACTGTCACGCCTTGAAGTTTGGCAATTTTAGCCAGGCTTTCATCTAACGTAAGTAATCTAGCATTGAGAAACTTGGCGGTTTCAATGAAGAGTGAGTGAGATGAATTTGTGTTAGATGCGCTCCTCCCATCATGAATGGAAACCTGAATTTCCGGGGTTTTCTGCATGCGCTCCAGATGCTCCAGTCCTCGCTGCGCGCGCTGGCGTTGGCCGCTCTCGCTTTCATTCGCCAAGGTTTGGATTTCCTCTAACACGTAGTTCGGAATAATCAAACGTCCGCCTACAAACCCAGATCCGATCAACCCGAGAATCCGTCCGTCCATAATGGCTTCGGCATCTAACACGATCGGTTGGCCGGAGCTGGCATCTTCACGAAAGCGCACATAGGGAATGATAAAAGCAAAGTCTTCCCGGTTACCGCGTAGCGCCAGAACTGCACCTAAAAATCCCAAGCTGGAAAACAAGGTTACATCAATGGCGAGGCGTAAAGAGTCGACCAAGTTTTGGCCGTTCTCACTGGTTTCAATGCTATCTCGCATAGCAATTTCTAACAGCGCAGAAATCTCCACACGCGTTAGCAACCAAGCGCAGAATAAGCCTACCCCGAGGCCGAAGGTTGCAGTCGAAAATCCGCGCAGGGTGAAACCCTCCATGAGTTTATCGATCCCAATAAAGATGAGTCCCACTGCCGAGCCTACTAGGAAACCGCTTGTGATCGAAAAATGAAAACCGGCATCTTGAGTGCTCAGCGCGATAGCTACGCCTCCTGCTTGGCAAACAAGTAAATAAACAAGACGGGCGATATTGACGGAGCGTTGGTTCATGCCAGTAAAGTCAATGGTTGTGAGAAGTCAGCTATTCATCAAGCTGAAACCTTGATTTTGGAGCATTTCGATAATCTAACCGACGGCCTATTGATGCTCATCAGCAGTCAGCTTGATATCAGTGAGCGCGGCGATGAAATCTCCGAGAATTTCCGCGGGAACCATAATCGTATCGCGGTTGCCACCGACGTCCTCGGTGATTTTCACAACCATCCCACGAGAGTTTTGCTTTAGATCGAGAAAAAAGGTTTTCCGATCCGCCAAAATTTTTTCCGTATGCAACAAATCACTTTCCACTAGTTTGGTTTGGTTGTTATTCACACCAACCATTTAGAAGCTCGTTTGATTGTCAAACCATTTCCTGATTCCAGCCATGCGCGATCTACTCCCAAATCACCGCCCTGCCTTGGTGCTCGCGCCTATGCAGGACGTGACGGATTTGCCCTTCATGCGTGTGCTCGCGCGGCGCAGTCTGCCGGATTGGTTCGTCACGGAATATTTCCGCGTGCATGTCCATTCTCGATTGAATGCGTATATTCTCAGATCCATTTCTGAAAATGCCACAGGCCGCCCCATCTTTGCACAGATGATTGGCTGCGATATCGAGGAGCTAACCCGCACAGCGAGAGAACTCTCCAAATATCCTGTCGCAGGTATCGATCTCAACCTCGGCTGCCCAGCACCAGTAGTTTATCGAAAGAACGCCGGCGGTGGGTTATTGCGGTTTCCCGATCAAATCGATGCCATCCTCGGCGCCCTGCGCGATGCGATTCCGGGACGTTTCACGGTCAAAACCCGCCTCGGATTTCACAGCCCGGATGAGTTCCCCGCAATTTTGGAGATTTTCCGCAAACATGCGATCGATGGCTTGACGATCCACGGCCGCACGGTCGCGGATCGCTACCAGACCGCCGTTCGTCCCAGTTTGGTCAAATTGGCAGTCGAGTCCCTTTCCTGCCCCGTGATCGCCAATGGCAACGTGGTGGATCGCACCACCGCCATCCATTATCACCAACAAACCCAGGCCGCTGGACTGATGATCGGTCGCGGCGCGATCCGGAATCCATGGTTGTTTTCCCAAATCATCTCCGCCTTTGAGAAGACCTCCCCATTTCAGCCTAGATACCGAGATTTACTCACCTACATTCACGAGCTTTCGGACGAATTGGGCAAAGAAGCCCCATCTTTCGACGCTCTGGGCCATATCCAACGCATGAAAAAGACCCTGATCTACATCTGTGATGGGATTCATCCGGATTTCGAGCACGCCATCCGCCGTATGAAAACCCCCGAGGAGTTTCACCAAATCCTCTGTTCCCACCTTGATCATGATCTGCCGCTCCCCGAGCTCCCCTCTCGTGATTCTCGCATGTTCTGTGGTTTCGAAAACTTACTGTAATTTTTTTAAAAAATACTTCCTATCCTTGATTTTTTAGCATAACAACGAGTCCGTAGTTGCTGGGTATATACCACAGGAGCTCTTGAATGCTGTCCAAATCCCCATTTGAAACCCGAATATACTGTATGAAATTCCCACGAATTCTGTCTCTGCCATTAGGGCTCTGTTTCGCTTTAAGCACCAATTTTTCTCAGGCTCAAATTGTCGATGCTTCAGCCCCAGGCTCTGCTGCTGGCACTAACAACGTTAACTTAGGTCTCGTGGCAGCACCTCCAGGTGATGTATTCTACAGAAATGCTGAAGTCGCCGCGCCTGAAGCCACTGGCACCATATCAGATGCTTTCGCACCTTTCGGCAGTGTGCCGACAACCGACAAGACTGGGGAAGACGGCTCTGTTGCGATCCGAGATATTAACGGCCTCATCATTTGGATTGATAACCAAAATAAAGCCGTTTCCATTCCAAATTCGTCGTTGGGTTTAACTCTCTATGTATCGAATTCCGAATGTGTGGTATGGCAGAATCGATTCGATGATACTTACAACACCTTTGATTCAGAAACGCAAATCGTCATCCATCGCCGCAATGCGTTGGATGCAATTGTTTCAACTGTAGTCACTCCCATTATCGGTACGGCGCTCGGCACTGCGCCTATCACAAGATCACCCACCGGTTACACAATTATTGCAGCCAGAAGGAATTTGGAGTTCGACTATCGTCAAGATTTCACTCAATATCGAATCACCTTCGATGGTCAAATTCAGAAACACAGCACCGAAGTTGTTAACCTTGATTTCCACGATGTTGCTGTAGGGACGCCTGTGCAAGTGTTCGACACACCGGTGTATGACAACCTAATGGGCGCAAAATTACTGGCGACTTCAGCAGATGGTTCTAGTATAGTCGTTAATGGTGATGATCAAATACTTTGGTCCACTTGGGTGCCAGGATCTGAGAACATCACTAACTTTGAGTTTTTTGTTACTGGAAATCCAATTTACGTAACAAACAGTCGGCTCCTAATGACTGACGGTACCAGTATTCAGGATATAACCAAGTCAGGTGCCGATGTCACGCTTCAGGTTCCTTACCCAATTCCTGGAGGGGTAACGCTCTTGCAATTTGACAAGTTCACCATCCCAGGTTCACAGATTCTCATTTATGGTATCGCTGGATTAGATTTACAACTTTATACGATTGACGGCGGCATCGTCGCATTGGGAGCTCCTCTTGTATTGCCAGCCGCCATCAATACGGTCGCGCCAAGAGTTCGCAATCCTATCACAGGCTCGCTCCTCATTCTTTCTGAGGGATCCCCAAGGGTTTTATGGATCAAAGCCATTGTCGATTTCGGCACAGGCATTATCAACGGATTGGACTCTGTGACGGAAATTCCTTTCAGTTCACAAGGCGTCCCTATGTTTGTTACCAATGAAGAATCAGTGGTGTGGATGAATGGCTTAGCCCCACTAGAGGATGGTGAAGTGCCCGCTGCAGTTATTGCTCACTTTGAAGAATCTGGCGGACCGCTTGTTAGAACAGACGTTACTCCACCCATTATCGGCAGATACGTCGCAGCTCCTCCGTTGTTTACCCCAGATCCGAAATCACAGGGTTGGTTCGTGAAAACATTCCAAAAGACTTTCAACGACGCCACGTTGATTCGTACATATCGTCTCCAAACTCTTGAAACCAATGATAGTGATGGTGACGGTTTATACGACTGGCAAGAAGTGGCATTATCGACAGATCCTAATAATGCCGATACTGATGGTGATGAGATTACCGATGGTCGAGAAGTTTTCCCTTTCTATTTTATCGATGGAAGCATGACTTTCACGCAAGCAAAAGTCGATGCTGTAAATCGTTCTGGCACTCTGGCAGTACTTGATACCGACATCGTTCGAGAAGGATTCAAGCGCTCAAATGGTAATATTATTACCGGAAATACCTACTGGCTTGGTGGACAAGGAAATACAACGCTTCCTCGTATATATACATGGATCTATCCTGGCCTAGTCGTCCCTATTAATGCAGTAATTGCGAGTCCATTATGGGCAGTTGGTTACCCTACAACTGCTAACGGAGCTAACTATCTGGCGCTGAACACCAATTATGATTGGATTACCCAACGAGAGGATGCGACTAACGGATATATACTCCAATATCGCGGATCTAACCCTAGAAAGCCAGATACTGACCTAGACGGTGTGACCGATTCTAACGAATATTTCAATGGCACGAATCCCACCCTCCCAAATAGCTTCTCTGGAGTTCCTGTCCTCCCACCTCCAGCAGGTCTTGTTCCTTTTGATAAGCCATGGATTGCCACCAAATATTATGGTCTCGTCTTTGACCCAGAACAAGGTCACGTCGCAAGCATGACCATGCAGGTCAGCACCACGCGTGCGTTCACTTACAGCTACCAGGGATTACTCAGCACCATCAAAGCCAGTGGCCGCGGCTATTTTTGGAAAAATGGAAAATTCAGTGGCGCGGGCCCAACAGGTCTCTCTGATGTGATCTCTGTAAAAATGCAATATGTGCTACAATCTCCCGGCGTGTGGATCATCCTCGGTACCATGGAACGTTCTTCTGGAGAATTCCTTGGTTTCGAGCTTCGCAGGGCAAAATACAACGGCACTACCGTGAAATATCCGACGCCAACCAAATACACCATGGCCTTGCCATTAGCGGATTCTGTTTTATCTGAGCCTCGTGGTGATGCAGCAGTTACTGGTAATATTACTGTCGCTGGATTAACATCCTTCAACATCTATTTGCCTAACAATGCGCGTTCCACATATAGCGCTCCTATTCTTCAAGGTGAACTTTTGGCGATGAATGCACTTTCAGCTTCATATAACAAGCCGACATTGATTGGTCCTATCAATATGGGCTCTACCCGCACTACACTCCATTATGATGGAACCTTGCGTTTGTTTGCTCAAGCTACATTATCTGGAGGCCAATACATCAGTGGATTAGAACAGCAACGCGTGGTGCTCGGCTCCAGATACGCCTCTCCATCGGCTGGGTTTTTCCCTATCAGTGGATTCGTTGCGACGAGCTTCAACACTCGTTACAATATGGTAGGTGGTGGTTTCGGCGGAATAACCAAAGTAGGAACATGGGATCTAAGTCATAGAATTTCGATCCCGGCGACGCCAACCGATACAACGTCTGCCGTATACACAACGGCGACCGGCCTGCTGACCTTCTCACACACTCGCACGGAACCAGCGAAGAATTTGTACAATGCAACGGCGGCAGGCTATGCCGTCGCTCTTCAAAAACCTAAACAAATTCGTGGCTACTATCATCACGCTGTCTCAACTGGACAAATAAATGTAACGAAACACGACGGCACGGCTCCAGCAATCACAACTATCTCACCTGTTACCAAAGCGGTTCCTGTTACGGGTCAAGTCTACTATGTCCAAGTCGTCACGCCTGACGATTGGGAGGTGCGTTTGCCGGCCGGCCCAACAATTACGGTGATAACTACCGTTGTAACACCTGGTGATCCAGCTACAGGGACACCAGACGTCACAACAGAAGTGGAAACTCAAATTCCTTGGGTAACCGCAAAAATCGTATCTGGTGGAGTTACTGACCCAGTTACTGGCCTGATTGGTCTAAAAGGCAACGGCAACGGAGTGGTGGAAATCACCGTCCAGGAAAACACCACAGGTCTTTGGTTCTATTCCACAGTTGAAATCGCCGGTATCAATCACAAGATCACTCAGGATTTCGTAGCAAGACGCTAATTTAATCTTTAAGACACATCATCCATTTCTCACGAGAAATGGATGATGTTTGCTTTTAAGGTCAAGCGTATCAAATATTCCACGATGAAAAAGCAACGAATCAAACTCATTCTGATCGGGTTAGTGCTGTTGATTTCTATCTGGATCGCTTGGCCAGAGACAAAGCAGACATCGGCTTCATCTCAACCAACAACGAGCAATCCATCCAAAAATAATCAGAAGGGGATAGGCTGGCACTCGCTAGGTTTTGGAGAGAAAAAAAACCAATCTCGTCCGCAAAACCGTCCAAGTTCTTCAGCAGATTCGGCATCGAAGCGTATCGATCAGCTGATTACCCATCAAACACTCAGCAACAAAGAAGTCGCCGAACAATTACGCGCGATTGCGCAGGACAAACGCATACCTGAAAATGTGAGAGCTGAAGCGCTTGGACATGGCGTGATATTGAATTTACCCACATTTGCGGATATGGCGGCAGATACGCAGCTACCCAAAGAAATGGCACAAGATCTTCTGCATCATGTCATTAACGAAAACCGTGATCCCGCTCTCCAAATACGGGCATACATAGATTTTTTGAATCATTCATCTCAGGAGATAAGGGATCAAGCTAAGGATAAGCTCTCATTCATCTTGGAAGACGATGATCATCAACACGATGAAGTCGCCCTACTGAAAATGGCAGATACCAAGCTCAAGCAGATCCAGGCTGAAAAGCTACAGAGCAAATAAATCTAAGAATAACGCCCCGTTGGCTATTATTAGATTTACTTTTATCGCCTAACAAAAAAAACTAAGGGCGACCAAACGCGTTCACATGCCCCCCTGTGTATCCAAAACGTGTCGGAAGACTTCTGCTCTTCCGGCATTCAGCCTCATCGAGTTACTTGTAGTAATGGCGATAGTGATGATTTTGGCAGGAATCGCCGTTTCGGGAATATCGAATTCGTCTCATCAAGCGCGAAAAATATCACGAGAGATGGTAAAAACACATCTCCAGCAAGCTCGTGCCCATGCGATTGCTACGCGTAATTCAACGGCATTAATAATACCTGTTAGAGAAAGTGGAAAATCCGGCCTCCGCTCGATGTCATTGATTGAAGTAGAAAGAATCGATGACCGTTATGTACCGATAGAAATTGAAAGTGGCGATGTAGGACCGCTTCAGCGATGGACAACACTAGTTCAAAATTTTCACTTCGTTACAAAATCCATGATCGAATCAGATCAATCCACCGTGGTGGATCACGTAAAAACATTAACCATTCATCAGCGTGGAGTGGAAATGGAGTGTCACATGATCGTCTTTGGTTCAAATGGACAAATCATCTATCCATCTTCCGGTGCGCCAATTCATATCGCCATTGCCCAAGTAGCGCGAAATGGAAGCGCCTTTCGAATCAGTGAGATGTCAAATCAGACGCCCGTGTTTGATCTGCTTCTTGTAAATCGGTTAACAGCTAATGCTCGATGTATAACGCCATGATCGCGAAGCACTGTATGAACTATATGCTTAAAAGCGGTATGACGCTCTCAGAGGTCGTGATCGCGATCGGCATTATCGCTTTCAGTGTTCCCTTAATCGTTGCGGCATCTGGCGGGGCGCATCATTCGCGGCAAGCGGCAGAAGCTGATACGCGCTCCGCATGGTTGGTGCGCGATGTGCAACGAAAAATCATGAGTGGGTGGGCAGAAGCCGAAACGTCATCCGATATTGAAAACGCATTTCCCTTTCCGTCCGCATATTCGCCAGAGGTCGTGATGGAATTAAGCTATAAGCAGGATGGAGCGTTACTTGCCGAAGAAACGGATCAAGCCATCTATATCGTAAAGGTCGAGGCAGAGCCATATCTGCCTCGCTTGAACCAATCTAAGGCGTCTTCACTAGCACGGGTTTCGATCCAAATTCAATACCCGGCAAAAGCATCACCGAATAAGCGTAAGAAATTGACTTATCAATTTATCAGCACGCGCGATGGAGTATTATGAATGATCGAAATCCATTGCAAATAGCCGGCTCGAGAGGCTTCACCTTGATCGAGATGTTGGTAACGATGGCGATTTCATCAGCACTACTCATCATCTTGGGTGCAATCGTCTCTCAAACCACAGATGGCTACGCGCTCACACAACGTTCCGTAAATCACTTCTCACAAGCTCGAGCATTTTTACAACTTTTTGATTCCGAGCTTTCCCTTCGAATGTCTGAGACGGCAATCATACATCGCTCGTTCACACCCAGCGGACCTGAAAGCTCAGATCAACTTGCATTTGTTAGAAGCCTGCCAATCGATGAGCAGAATTCTGAAAATCCAGGCGATATCGCGACCAGCTGCTATTATGTCGCATTCGTTGAGAGTTCAAATCAAAGGATGATTCCCAAATTATTTCGTAAAATCCTCTATCCCAGTGAAACACAAGATTTCATGGAAAAAGGCCAAGAGGCAGAGTTTCCGGAAATAGACCCCGCAACGGATGAGCCAGTCATCGACTGTGTGCTGAGCTTTCAAGCAATTCCGATGTATCACAATCCTGAAACAGGAAAAGACGAGCCATGGGATGAATCTATCTCACTTCCGCCGTCGTATGTGGAAGTGATCATCTACACCATCGATGAATCCTTTTCGCGCCGCTTCACGAATCAAGACGCATGGAATCGTCTCGCGATTTCACCAACGAATAGCGAACAGGCGATGATCCGTTCGGTTAAGCAAAGAATTTCAATCGGCAAATGAAAGCATACGGATCTCTCAAGCATGGCATTGCTCTTCCGATGACTCTGATGTCCATCGGCGCGCTCCTCTTGCTGCTTATTGGATTGCTCACCATGCTTGGGCTCGAACGTAAAACTGCACGATCCTATTCCGATGCCACTCGCGCTGAACTCGCTCTTGAAAGTGGTCTCGCAAATGCCATAGCGATCATCTCAGATATTTCATGCCGCGATGATACATTGGTATTCCGCATCGATGATCCGGATCAACCCAAAGTCGTGAGCAGTCAGCGCCCGCTTGGTTATCGCGAACAATTCTTCACTTACGCCGCATCATTTGAAAACCATACATGGCAGGTGGTTCCTTTGTTTAGTAACGCTCCACGCAGCTCACTCGGTGATCGCCAAATCGCTGCACATGAACTCGCCCCGCAACTTTCTGTATACTCTGGAGCCGCGCAAACCCTGATTCCGATTACAGAATACGACCAAAATATTCCGCGTGCTCAATGGATCGAACTAACCAAAGATCCAGAAAAATCTACTGAACCCACTTTGCGTTATGCATTCTGGATTGAGGATTTGAACGGAAGATTGGACGCAAAACATGTTGGAAAGGAACCACGTGATCAAGGCTCCAGTGTCGCAGAAATCGATCCAACTACCGTCTTTAAACCTTCATCAGCTCATGGAAGCATGCCTCAAGTGATGCATGAAAAACGCGATATGCTCCGCACATCTGCGTCTTTTAGAAATATGTTAGACAAAGAAGCAGCAAGCCGAATTGAACCATATATCGTTTATCTGCCTGAGGCTTTCAATACTCCAAAAGTCATTCCTCATGGATATGGGTATGTCGATGCCGGTCAGTCAGCCCCAGATCTAAATGCGTTTGTCACAACAGGAGATGTCACTGAGCTTTCGAATCATATCGCCAGAAATCTCCCGCAATTTTCAACTAGACGTGGCGGATTTATCGGTTCGGAAGAGTATCTGAAAACTCTTGCCGCATCGATCATCGATTATGCAGATGAAGACAGTAATCCAACGAGCGGCAATGGTTATCGCGGTATCGATTCCTATCCATTCGTAAATGAACTATTCGACCGATACGAATGGATCGGAAGCAGCAATGGTTATGTGAACATCAAATTCGAAACGTTCGTTGAGCTATGGAATCCGAGTCAACTTCCTATCAGTGGTGAAATTCGTTTCACGAACATGAATCGACATAAAATCAACATTCCCCCCGCTACAGAACACTTATTTACTTCCGTCGAGTTTCCACCTCTCCAAATCACTATGCCGCCAAATGGTTTCCTTGTGATTCCCATCGGCGAGCATATTCACGCATTTCCCATGGGCGCATTCATGCCATCGCAACTGAATTTCATCGAAACGAATGATAGCAACTTCTCCCTGAAATGGAACGATCATGTGGTCGATTTTGCCCGTGGCGGTTTGCAGCGAACATCAGGTCTTTTACGAGCTGGCTCAGGTGAGCGCAAATGGAAGGGCAATGCCTCACCCGCACACGATATAAGTATCGGTCAATACGGCGATCCACGTTCATCAATTTATATTAACAGCCTAATCATTGCTAACAGTTACGATGCCAATAGTAATTGGGGTGGCCGTGCTTTGAAGCGTAGCATCGCTTCTACAAAACCGACCTTGCCATACGCGGAAGTCCGTATCAACCAATGGCCGGATAGTGGCTCAAGCACCATTCCGGGCGTCAGGCCTGTCGGTGATCAGAGGCGACCCGGCGCAACATCCATCATGAACTCAGACGGCACGTCGTATGCCAGCGGCTTTTATCCTGCCAATCAACCCAGTCATGCTCCGGCATTCATATCCAATTCCGGTCGATATGTTTCTTTATGTGAACTTGGAAACATCCACGATCCGGCGCAATGGAGTGATGTCAACGCACGCAGCTCCATTGCTAGCTCAAGAGCTGGTGGAGGAATGTCTCTCGCCATCGGCCGCCCTGAGTTTCCAGCCTTCGACATCGAGGGGCAACGCGCTGCCCAACTCATGGATCTATTTGTTCTCCATCCTGAAAATCCTTTATCAAATCCCCACGCTCGCCGAATCAATATCAACACCGCGCCGCGAGAAGTTCTGAGATGCTTGATCGCAGGCGTTTCATCAACTGCCGATCCGCTGGCGCCGGATGTCAAAGCTAGATATTCTGAAAGCATAGGTGATTTGTTCGCGGACAGAGTCATCGCGCATCGCAATCAAAGCCCGTTGCGAAGTTGCTCGGATCTCAACTTCTTGCGTGAAAATCCGTTGGAAGTCCGTGATCCATCCAAGCCAGAGGATACACCTTTTTTCGGAAATCCTGCGTTTTATGAAGAAGTTCCAAGCGTCACCGATAATGACAACCCGAAGGATCTCATCGAATGGAATGATGCGGGACGAGAAGAACTCATGCGCAAGGTCATGGATCTTGTGACGTTCCATTCGAAAACGTTTCGCATCATCGTTGCTGGCGAGGTAATCACCCAATCAGGCAAACGCCTTGCTCGTGCCACACGTGAATTTCATATCACGGTCGAGCCCGAGCGTGACTCAAACGGGCAAGCGGTCCCTGATGGCAAGGCGCGGATCACCAAGCATTATGAAATCTCTCATTAAAATCTCAGCGCTGCTCACATGGTGGATGATTTCCGTAAATGCTGCTGAAACGCAGTCTTACGGATTTCTTAATGTGGTGAATTTGATTCCCTCATCTATGACCTGCGAAATCAATCTGGCAGGTAAAAACGTGGTTCCAGATGGTTTGAAGAGCGGAGCGGAAACCGGTTGGTTCATGATTCCAAGCGGCTCACAACCGATCACTTTCAGCCATTCCGAATATAAAAAATTCAGCTCTAATTTTTCTATGGTTGAAGGCGCTTCAAACCTGATCGTGATCTATCTTCAATCCAGCGATCGATTGGAATCGGATGGTAAGCCCATTCCTCCAAATATCCGCTTCATCTCCATACCTGCATACGAATCCAAAGGGTTCGCTCTTAAAGCTGTTTCCATGTTGCCTGAAACGAATCGTTTCCAGTTCGCCCGTGAACCGATCGAACTCGTGTTTCAGAAAGTCACCGAGATACCCAATTGGACAGGCGGAGGATTTCAAATTCAACACAACGGTAAACTCATCGGCGAAGTTCAACGAGGGCGAGAACGTGCTTCCTACCTGTTATGTATTTCTACAGATCATCAAGGGAAATACCTAACAACCATCGTTAATGCCGATCCGCAAACGCTTCCGCCTTGGATGCAAAAATAGATTCAAGCGGTAGATCAAGCTTGAGCTTCTTTAAATTTGGCGGTTATTTGATTGTATGAAACAGAACAAGGATAAGTCCGCTAGCGCTGGGAATGCGCAACCGCTGAGCAATGGTTTTGCGGCCTTGGATGGACTTATGAATCTGCCAGCCGGGCCTGAAGCCTCAGCCATTCCTGTGAAAACCTCCCTGCGTGGTGAAAAAAATACCAAGCGAGGTCGCGTGGATATCGTGCGCCAGACCGCGCATCGAGGTGGAAAGGGCGTCACTGTCGTCAAAAATTTCATCGGAATCTCACTTGCCGAAAAACAAGAAATCGCAAAAAAAATTCAAAGAGCCTGCGGTGTTGGTGGCACCGTAAAAGACGGATGTATCGAAATCCAAGGCGACAAGCGGGAAGAGGTAAAACGTATTCTAACAGAAGCCGGATTCAACCCAGTTTTATCCGGCGGGTAGATTGCGAATTATTTTCAAAAGAGAGTTCAACAAACCCACATTCATGACCGATCAGGAAATCCAGGAATACATCGATACGGCGATACGCGCCAATTTTCAGAACTACAAATCGCAGTCAGGTGAGATGATGACAAGTGAGGGAGGGGATGGGCGGTTTTTTGGAAAAGTGGTTGCGACCCAGTATGTCGGACTCTGCGGAAGACAGGAAATCTACCTTGTGATCGGCAAGACGGTAAAGCTGACACAGATTATCAAATTTGGAGATACGGAGTGCATCAAGCCAGGCATCACTGAGCTCGATCTCATGCTTTATAAAGAACTGAGAATTGATCCTGATGCTGAAAAATTGACAACCTAGTCAGACAACCCCCAGAAGCGCTTGCTGTTATCGGCCACTCGCTCAAGCGTTCCTGCTCCCATTTCTTTTTCAAATGCCGCTGCTATTGTTCTTAAGTTCGCTGGATGATTGTATTCGCCATCCAGCGGGAATTTCATCAATTCCGGCGGTGGTGCCATTTCCGGGGCATCGGTTTCTAACAAAATCCGTTCTATCGGTAAGCGTTTGAAAACTTCTAGCGATTTTCGTTTTCGAGTTTGAAGAAAATATCCGGAAAACGAAAACCAAGCCCCATGCTTAAATAATCGCTCCGCAATTTCGATGGAACCGCCGAAGGAATGCATGAGAAATTTTTTCGGCCATGCCTCGGTCTCATCGATTAATTCGAAAAGCTCATCCCAAGCTTTCAGGCAATGCACCGTCATCACTCGATCCAGTTCCACTGCAATCGCGACCTGCTTGCTAAATACCTCTCGCTGCACATCCATCCCTGGCGATTCCACCCAGCCATCGATACCGATCTCACCCACGCTTGCTCGCAAGTCTTCACTCAATATTTTTCTCAACCTTACCTCCCAGCCCACCTCGACCGTATCCGCAAACCAGGGATGCACCCCGTAAGCAGGCCGCACAAATTCAGGAAACTCGCGCGCAAGTTCACGCACGACCTCCCAATCACTCTCTCTAGAGCATTTTGCGATTAGATAGTCCTGTATTTGGCGTGATGCAGTAAGTTGGTGCAGATGGCTTCATTGAACGAATCAAGTGATGCTGCCAAATTTTTGGTGATCCGCTCGATGCAACTGGATGGATTGCCACGGAGAT
>JANOKJ010000104.1:0-8768 GCA_031419275.1 Akkermansiaceae bacterium
GATGAGATCGAGGTGGCGTTTGCGGTATTTTGTTTCGCGATCCGTGAGCCCGTGGAATTTGTCCGGCATCGGGCGTAGGGATTTGGAAAGCACGGTGAAGGAGGAAACTTTAATCGTCGGCTCGCCGGTGCGGGTGAGGAAAGTTTCTCCTGAAATCCCAATCCAATCCCCGCGGTCGAGGCATTTCCAGATCGCAGCTTGGGTTTCATCGAGTTCCTTGATGCTGAGGTAACCTTGGATAGCCCCATGCGCGTCACCGACACCGAAGAAAACTGATTTTCCCATGTCACGAAGCGCAACGATGCGGCCGGCGGTGGTGACTTGTTTGCCTTCGGCGAAATCTGCTTTGAGATCGGCAGGGGAGATCGTGATTTCGAAGCGCGCGCCGAAGGGATCAACCCCGAGTTCGCGGAGCTTGGCGAGTTTTTCGCGGCGGACGGCGATCAATTCGGCTTCAGTGGACTGGGGTGCTTGGGAAGTGGCTTCGCTCATGTCCCGCTTGGAGTAGCGGGAAGAGCCGAGCGGAGCAAGCAAAGAGAGTATTTCACTTCAGGATAGGTTATTGGGAGATTTGAACCACGAATGACACGAATAGCTCGAATTTAAAGAGGAAGGCACCCAATTCCATGATTGCAATCCAACTATTCGTGCCATTCGTGAAATTCGTGGTTAACTCTTGGGCATTTGAGGGAACTCCCTGCCCTCCTACACCTCCTTCCCTCATTGTTAAATATGCCCAAAATAACTCAGGGGCTGATTCCAATCGCAATGCAGCTTTCGCATTCTTGACAAGCGGGGTGGGGTCATCGACTCTGCTTCGACGACAGGGGAGCTTTCCGAACGGAGGGCTGAGATTTTCCGACGCGCGGAAAGAAACCCTTCGAACCTGAAGCGGGTCATGCCGCCGGAGGGAGTCGGGAAAGCTAATGGGCTTTCTTGTTTTCCGATGGTTTTTGACTCGCGATTTTTAACCACGAACTCAGAAACGATCATGATCAGCCCAGAAGAAACCACCGGTGAGGAATCGGCCACACACGATGAATCCCGCGCGCAGTTGCCAGCATCGACCCGGATTTATGTGCAAGGTGAGATTCATCCTGAGGTGCAAGTGCCGATGCGTGAGATTACTCTGAGCGATACGAAAGCATTCAACGGACGGATCGAGAAAAACGAAGCGGTTCGCGTGTATGATTGTTCGGGCCCATGGGGCGATCCTGATTTCAAAGGAACTTCTGAGGAAGGTTTACCGCCGCTGCGCCGCGAATGGATTTTAAAACGCGGCGATGTGGAGGCTTACGAAGGCCGTGAGGTTCAACCACAGGACAATGGTTACCTAACAGAAAAGCACGCTGAGTTCGCATCGAAGTCGGAGCGCGCGAACCGTTTCGTCGAGTTTCCAGGCCTAACTTCCGAGCGTCGCAAGCCGCTCCGCGCGACAGGCAAGCCGGTGACCCAGAAATGGTATGCGGATAATGGCATCATCACGCCGGAGATGGAATTCATCGCGATCCGTGAAAACATGCGCCGCGCGAAGATCTCTGATCAATCAGCAGATATCGTTCGCAACGATCTCAACAAACAGCACGCGGGTTCGCATCAATCTCCCGACAGCCCTTACACTCCCGGGATTTTCAAACGTTTCCCACAACGCATCCCAGCAGAGATCACTCCTGAATTCGTGCGCAGCGAGGTCGCCGCAGGACGCGCGATCATTCCGCTCAACATCAACCATCCCGAGTGCGAACCGATGATCATCGGCCGTAATTTCCTCGTGAAAATCAATGCGAACATCGGCAACTCAGCGGTCGCATCTTCCATCGAAGAAGAAGTTGAGAACATGCGTTGGGCCACCAAGTGGGGTGCTGACACCGTGATGGATCTTTCCACAGGGAAAAACATCCACGCAACCCGCGAGTGGATTTTGCGCAACAGCCCAGTGCCGATCGGCACTGTGCCAATTTATCAAGCGCTCGAAAAAGTCAACGGCAAGGCCGAGGATCTCACTTGGGAGCTTTACCGCGACACGCTCATCGAGCAAGCGGAGCAGGGAGTAGATTATTTCACCATCCACGCCGGCGTGTTGTTGCGCTTCGTGCCGATGACCGCGAGCCGCATGACCGGCATCGTTTCACGCGGTGGTTCGATCATGGCGAAATGGTGCCTCTCACATCACAAAGAAAATTTCCTCTACACGCATTGGGATGAAATCTGCGATATCTGTGCCAAATACGATGTCAGCTTCTCCATCGGCGATGGCCTCCGTCCCGGATCGATTGCGGATGCGAACGACATGGCGCAGTTCGGCGAACTCCAAGTCCAAGGTGAACTCACCACTCGCGCATGGGCAAAAGGTTGCCAAGTCATGAACGAAGGTCCCGGCCACGTGCCGATGCACATGATCGAGGAAAACATGGCGAAGCAACTTGAGTGGTGTCACGAAGCGCCGTTCTATACCCTCGGGCCTTTGACCACGGACATCGCTCCGGGTTACGACCACATTACTTCCGGCATCGGTGCCGCGATGATTGGTTGGTATGGTTGTGCGATGCTTTGCTACGTGACTCCGAAAGAACACCTCGGCCTCCCTAACAAAAAAGACGTTAAAGACGGCGTGATCACTTACAAGCTCGCCGCTCACGCAGCCGATCTTGCGAAAGGTCACCCCGGCGCACAATACCGCGACAACGCCCTTTCCAAAGCCCGCTTCGAATTCCGTTGGGAAGATCAATTCAACCTCGGCCTAGACCCAGCAACCGCCCGCGAATTCCACGACGAAACCCTTCCCCAAGAAGGTGCGAAATCCGCTCACTTCTGCTCGATGTGCGGCCCGCATTTCTGCTCGATGAAAATCTCTGAAGATGTCCGGCAGTATGCGGCTGAACAAGCTATCTCGGAAGAAGAAGCCATCCAGAAAGGTATGGAAGAGAAATCCAGAGAGTTTGTAGAAGCTGGTGCGGAGGTTTACCAAAAAGCGTAGGTCCTATCCGGCCTAACTCTCTAACAACTTTCAGCTCATCGTGGAGGGCCGGGAGGTCTTCCGGGGTGTGGTGGTGGGCCGGGGCCGCGTCTTGGATCGCCGCCTGGACCGCCTGGACCACCAGGTTGGCCTCCGCCAGGACCTTCGTTTTGTTTGACTGCGGATTCGCCTCGGAAGTTTCTGAGGATAACCGGCCATTGGTTTGTTAGGAAATAGGCATAAGTGCCTTCAGGGAATTCCGGAGTGATGGTAAAGCGTCCGTTGCAATCGTCTAGTTTGCCGGAGTCTTTCGCATACTCATAGTCTTGGACGAACGCGCCATCGTATTTCCCACCCGGGTCGTTGATGGTGTCCGGGCGGTTTCCGGATTTCAGTTTGAAACTCGAAGTCATTTCCACGATTTTGGATGTGGAATCTTTTGGATCTTCATAACCGTAGAGTGCGTAGATGGGGAATCCATCGAAAGCCCATCCGATCAATGGAGAATGTTTTTGAGGAGAGAGTTCAACGTCTTTCAAGTAACCCGTTGGCTTTCCATGATAATGATATTTGCCTGTGGGTTGGACATGGGCGTGATTTACGTCGAGACCTAGGTCAATAGCACCTCCGAGAGCTTCATAGTTCCATGCGCTTCCTTGTGCTCCCCAAAATTCAGCGGTGCCAGGTTCCAAATACACTCCGTTTAGTAAAATTCCGACTGAGCCTCTGGCTGGCGAGCTCTGTTCGCGAGCTTCAGGTTTGAGCGGAAGCTTGATTTCAACTTCTTGTGCGGAGATCTCGTTAGGGTTTCCGTCATTTGGAAATTTTCCAACAAGATGCTTGGGAATGCTGTTAGCGGTGATCAAGCGGAAGTCATCTTTGATCTCGATTTTGACTTTATTGGTTCCGGGGGCGTCTCGGTTGGCTGGGTAAAGCTTTAAAGGCTTGGCTTTCGTTTCCTCATGAGTTCGGCCTCCCGGTGGTGGGCCTTGCGCAAATAAAATCGCAGTGATGGCGATGGATCCAAGGGTTACGAGGATGGGGGTGATGTTTTTTTGGTTCATGGGTTTATCTTTCAGTAAATATTCTGGAAGTGGTCGAGATGGAGTTGGGGACGGTGTCCTTCGTTTTGATTCAAACAGAACTATTTCTAGTTATGCCATTTAACCTACTGAAAACCTGAGGGCGAGTAAACATGAAACAATGTCTATAGAATCCGTTGAGTTCTTGCCTCTCTAGCCGCTTCCTCTTAACGTTCCGGCCAGATGTTATCTACGCCACCCATTTCCCGCAAAATTGTTGTGATTGGCGGCGGAGCAGCAGGCTTTTTTGCAGCGATCACTGCTGCCGAGGCTGATCCATCGGCGAAGGTAACGGTTTATGAAAAGGGTAACGCGTTTCTCACCAAGGTGAAAATTTCCGGCGGTGGGCGCTGCAATGTCACGCATGCTTGTTTTGATCCGGCGTTGCTTTCCAAAAACTATCCTCGCGGCTCGCGCGAACTTCGCGGAGCGTTTCATGAATGGCAGCCGCAGGATACGGTCGCTTGGTTTGAAGCGCGTGGGGTAGAGTTGAAGGCTGAGGTCGATGGTAGGATGTTTCCAGTAACCGATAGCTCGCAGACGATCATCGATTGTTTTATGAAATCCGCGCGTGATGCCGGGGTGATTTTGAAAACCGGCATCGCCTTGAATGAATTGGAAGCCGATCCCGACGGAACGTTTTCCCTGCATTTCAGCAATGGTGAAACGGTTAGAGCGGACAAAGTATGCATCACTTCGGGATCGCTCAAAGCATCTCCACTCACCCGAGCCATTGAATCGCTCGGGCACAGCATCGAGCCGCTGGTGCCTTCGCTGTTCGCGTTCAACATTCCGGATCCACGTTTGGAAGATTTGGCCGGGCTGTCGGTGCAGGATGCTAGAGTGAAAATCATTCCTAAAAGCCCAGTGCAAAGCGGTCCGGTGCTGATTACGCATCGCGGCCTTAGCGGCCCGGCAATCCTACGGCTGTCCGCGTGGGAGGCGCGACGCTTTGCCGAGCAGGATTATGCGGTGGAGATTTCGATCAATTGGCTCGGAATTACCACAGCCGAGGAGCTGCGCGAAACGTTTTCTAACAATCGCGCTGAATCCGGAAAATCATTGGTTAAAAACAAAGTACCCGCGGGCTTGCCGCGTCGACTCTGGGAGCGTTTGCTCGAAAGCACCGCCATTGCGCCAGAAATCCAATGGTCGCAGCTCACCAAAGATCGTGAAAATACTTTGGTGCAACAGCTCACGGATTGCCGATTTCACGTCAAAGGTAAAACGACGAATAAAGACGAATTCGTCACCTGCGGCGGAGTGAGACTTAAAGAAATCGATTTTCGCAGGATGGAGAGTCGCATTGTCCCAGGCTTGCACTTCGCGGGTGAGTGCCTCGATATCGATGGAATCACCGGGGGGTTCAATTTCCAAGCCGCATGGACCGGCGGACGCATCGCGGGGCTGGCGATGGTGAGTTGATTTGTCCCATTCTTATCCCTTGTGTCTGAGTGTGGGTTGGATGCAGGATGAGTTCACATGAATTCCTATTTTGAAAAGCTTGGCCAGACGGTGTTGGAGCGGTGGCGTGAGCAGAATTTCTCGCTCGAAGTTTTTCCGGAACTTACCCGCATCGCGATCGACGAGGCTCCGCCGTCGGAAAACGTCGATATCGACGAGATGATTCATGAGTTCCTCTCTAATGATGAACAACCTTTTCAAAGCGAATCCGGCTTCGGCCAACCTGAGTTGATTGCTTTCAACGATACGCGTTTTTATATTCAGATCCTGTTTTGGCTGGAGGGGACGACGGAAATCCATCAGCACGAATTTTCCGGCGCGTTCCATGTGATGCGCGGTTCGAGCGTGCATTCGGAATTCGATTTCTTGGGTGCCCGTTCCGTTACTCCCCATATCCGGATTGGAGACCTCAAGGTGAAGCGGATCGAATTGTTAGAAACCGGAAGAACTATGCCCATCACTTCCGGAAGGGAGTGTATTCACTCGCTATTTCACCTCGATACTCCTTCGGTCACCGTGGTGATCCGCACCCATCACGATCCCGGCACGGGGCCGCAATACAATTACCTGCCGCCCCATATCGCAATCGACCCTCTCCATTCGGATCCACTAACAGCGAGGCGCAAACAACTGCTCGATGTGCTCGAAACCATCGAAGACCCTAATTACACAAGTTATGTGAATGACATGATGGAGCGTTTGGATTTTGAACGTGGCTTTAACATCCTCCGTCACGCCATGCCGCGCCTGAAAGAACTCGATGAGCGGGAAGCAGTTCTGGAAACGTTTCAAGATAAACACGGTGAACTCGCGTCGGGTGTGCCTGATGCATTGGAGGAATGTCTTCGTCGCGAATCGATCTCTCGGATGCGTCATTTTATCGTCAATCCGGAACATCGCTTTTTCCTAGCCTTGCTTGCGAATGTGCAGAATCGCAGCGGTATTTTTGCGCTAATCACCCAGCGCTTCCCCGGTTCGTCACCCATCGATGCTATTCTTGGCTGGGCGGAAGAACTGATGGAGCCTGGCGATTTTGGTATCGCTCTCCTCGATGCCGCTTTTCCGGAAACTCTCGATATCGATATCGAGGAGCAGTCCGATTGGTTTGTCACCGCACTGAAACAAGCCTTGGAAGGGAATGCTGATGGAGATGATCTCGCGGAAGAAATTTCTGAAATTCAAGCCGTGCTCAAAGCTTCCTGTCTGCGGCCTTTGTTTTCGTGAAATTCAAGATAGACCTAAACTAGCAAGCACAGAGACGTTATGTCTTCTGATGTCGATTTTTGAACTTTCATTGAGGGTTCAAAAATAAATGTCACAAATCAGTGAGCTCGCGGCAATCAAGGGTAGAAGCCATGAAAGCCGTCGCCCAAACTTTTCCAAAAACCTCCATGATGACCCGTGAAACCTTCTCCGGCTTGGTTCGTGAAAACCATGCAACACTGACCGCTTATGCTCGGATGATTACGGGCGATGGAGTGAAAGCTGGTGAAGTGGTTCAGGATGCCTTCGTTACAGCATGGCAAAACATCGGCAAGTTCGATGTGACAAGGGATGTGTCGAGTTGGTTGCGGGGGATCGTGCGCAACAAATGGCGGGAAAACTGCCGTAGATACAACCGTGAAATCAGCATGGATCAAGAGACGCTCGAAGCGATCGAGTGCACCATCGTCGCATGGCAGGCGGATCGTTCCGAAGTTTTCGACCGGCTCGCGGATTGCCGAGCCAAACTGCCCAGCACTTTGGCGGAAAGCATTGATGTATTTTATGATGAGCAACTTAACACCGAAGAGGCCGCAGGTCGTCTCGGAATCAACGGTGTAACCTTACGAAAACGTCTCGAACGAGCCCGTGAAGCACTGCGCCAATGCCTGCAACTGAAACCTATTACCAACGCTTAAAAATATGAAACCGAATCAAGAAGAACTAGAAGATCAATTACTCGATGCTCTGTTGCACGAGCAAAACCGCACAAACAGGGAGCAGGCTCTTGCGGATATCGAAAACGCGCTCAATGAACAAGTAAGCGAGATTCCCGCGCAAGCCCGACCCAAGTGGCCGAAACGTTTGGGAATGATCGCGGCATCGATTGCTTTGGGAGGAATCACGGTTATTGGCTTAGATCTATTTCGGAAGAAAGAACATTCCCTAGCTCAGCTTGATGAGAAATTTTCTCAGCCGAAAACGATTGATGTGAATCCTGTTGTTCGCCAAGAGAAAGTTGATGATCTTCAGAATCCGTTAAGGGTTTTAGAAGAAACGAAAATTAGTAATACGAATCGTGAAGCTGAAGCTAAGTTAAAAGCAATTGAGAGAAGTTTAGTTCCTCAAGTGGATAAGGTAGCAGAATCTGATTACCTTGCTGATGAAGTAAAACAGCCGGAGCTAATGGAACTGGCACAGAGGAGAGCTAAGCCATCCGCACCGTCTTCCTCCAAGACCAATGCCATCGCTGCTACTCCTCCATCATCGAATCCGGTAATTCCTGCGGAAATCGCGATGAGTAAGGCAACGACGAGTTTCGGAAGATCCGCAGAATTTGACCAAGGATTTGGCGGCGGCGGTGGCTTTTCTACCTTGCCGATGTCCCGAGATAAACGGATTGATGATTCTAGTCGTCTTACGGGTATGCTGAGCGGCACTGAGCCAATGAATGCCGAGCGTTACGGACAGCTTGTCGATCCGACATGGCAGCGTCCGACGGAAAAGCCTTTGTCCACTTTTTCCATCGATGTTGATACCGCATCTTATGCGAACATCCGGCGCATGATCCGTGAAGGTCGCCAGATTCCTACGGACGCGGTGCGTATTGAGGAATGTATCAATGCATTCAGTTACGCTTACAAAGCGCCGACAGAAGATAAGGCCTTTGCTGTTCATAGCGAACTCGCGACTTGCCCATGGAATAAAGATAATCTCTTGGTGAAGTTCGGGATCAAGGGACGTGAGATCGCTCTTGAGAAACGTCCGGTTTCAAACCTGGTGTTTTTGATCGATGTTTCCGGATCTATGCAGAGCAGCAACAAGCTGCCGCTGGTCAAAGAGTCGTTGAAGCTCTTGCTGCATCAGTTGGATGAGCGGGATAGCGTTTCATACGTGGTCTATGCCGGAAGCGAGGGAGTGGTGCTGCCTCCGACCAATATGACCGAAGCGGGTCGGGTGAAAGCCTTGGAAGCATTGAATAAACTTGAGTCTGGTGGTTCCACCAATGGCGGAGCGGGGATCAAACGCGCCTATCAATTGGCTTTGGAGAACTTTATCGCAGG
>JANOKJ010000105.1:0-10268 GCA_031419275.1 Akkermansiaceae bacterium
TTTCTGACGTCAATCCACCCGTCCATGCATGGGCAGTTTGGCGCGTTTATAAAATCGCCGATAAAAAAGGCGAACGCGACATCCTCTTCCTCGAAAAAGCCTTCCAAAAGCTTCTTCTCAATTTCACATGGTGGGTGAACCGGAAAGACCTCGATGGTCGACACGTCTTCGGCGGCGGATTCCTCGGTCTGGATAACATTGGAGTATTCGATCGCTCACACGCTCTCCCCGGTGGAGGACATTTACATCAAGCGGACGGCACCGCATGGATGGGCTTCTATTGCCTCACCATGCTCTCGATGGCGTTAGAGCTCGCCCTAACAAAACCGGCTTACGAAGACATCGCCTCCAAGTTTTTCGAACACTTCGTCAACATCTCGGATGCGATCAACAGCCTCGGCGGCACTGGCCTTTGGGATGAACAAGATAGCTTTTATTACGATCAGCTCATCATCAACCACGAGGATCCCATCCCACTGAGGATCCGCTCGCTGGTTGGCCTACTGCCACTTTCTGCGGTCACCGTTCTCAAACAGAAAACCATCGACGCCTTGCCCGGTTTCCGGAAACGCATGGATTGGTTTCTCGTCAACAAGCCCGGCCTGCTCAAATACGTCACCGCCAACCGCGTCCCAGGTCAAAAATCCTCCGGAAGGGTCCTGCTCGCCATCCCTTCCAAACAACGCTTGCGCAAGAGCCTCGCCTACATGCTCGACCCCAAAGAATTCCTCTCGAACTTCGGGATTCGCTCTCTTTCCAAAGCGCATGAGGAAAAACCTTTCATCTTCAACTACGCAGGCGCAATCCACCAAGTCCAATATACCCCCGGCGAAGCCACTACCGATATGTTCGGCGGAAATTCCAACTGGCGCGGACCTATCTGGTTCCCCACCAATTTTATTCTCATCGAGGCACTTGAGCGTTATTACTATTTCTACGGAAACTCTTTCAAAATCGAATACCCAACCGGTTCCGGAAAAGAATTCACCCTACGCGAAATCGCCATTGATCTCTGCGACCGACTCATCTCCTTGTTCAGCAAAAACAAACAAGGTTACCGCCCATGCTACGGCAACAGCGAGATCTCAAAACGTTACTCAGACGATCCAAATTGGCAGGATCTCATCCTCTTCCACGAATACTTCCACGGCGAAACCGGCGAAGGCCTCGGAGCCTCTCACCAAACAGGCTGGACTGCCCTCGTCGTGCGATTGGTGCGTGAGAGACGAGATAAATTGATGGATGGAAAATTCTAGATTCATACCCATCATAGAATTATTTCAGTTGCCTTAAAAAACTTTCATTTTTTCCCTAAAATGGGCTTGCCAAGTTCAGCAAGCCTCCCCTACCTTGCCGCCCCGTCGCTCAACAAGTGACACCAAATCCAACGCGCAGGTAGCTCAGTTGGTAGAGCAGTTGGCTTTTAACCAATTGGTCCTGGGTTCGAATCCCAGCCTGCGTACTTTTTCCCCACCCGCACCGCAAATACCGCGGTGCGTTTTTCTTTCCAACCTCGCAAACTAAACCGCAAGCAGGCTGGGATGAGAACCCCTTGAGCGAAGCGAAACCGGGTTTGACTGCAGATTTCGCTAGTAGCGAAAATTCAACCCACCCGCGAAGCGCATACCGCAGGGACGGAGCGGAACGCGTAGTCAATCCCAGCCGCAATTTGAGCAGCCGATTTTTTACTGCGCGCACTGTAACACCCACCGCAGCCGGTCAGAGACGCGGCTCTCCTCCTCAATTCATCCTCCACAACGTGTAATTCAGCACCATCGCAAAACTCACCCACCCAAAATAAGGCACCATCAACCCACCAGCCACTTTACAAACCCGGAAAAATGCAACCATCGTCACCAAAATCGCCATCCACATCGCGATGATATCCATCAGCGCCCAACCCAGTTGATGCGCGCCGAAAAAGATCGGCGTCCAAGCGGCATTCAAAACGAGCTGAATCCCATAAAATCCCAAGGCCTTACCCCACCCGCAACGCGTCCAGACCAACCAAGCCGCAGTCGCCATCATCAGATAAAGCAGCGTCCAAACCGGACCGAATAACCAGCCAGGCGGATTCCATGAAGGCTTGTTCAATGACGCATACCAATCCCCTGGCGGAGAGATCAAAGCGAATAGAGGTGCTATAAACGTAACTACGATAAAGCCGATCAATACCAGCAGACTACGGCTGCGCGTGGGTGGTTGCATGGGGAGACAGTCGACCAGTTACGGGAAATCACAAACCAGTAATCAAGGAGGGGCTGCATTCTGCTGCCCAACAACCGAGGATTTTTGAAGAGGGCAGCAGGATGCAACCCCTCCTTAAATCACTCCCCATCCTTCGCGCCGCTCTTCCGATCACGGAACGCGATTAGGAACAAAGCCGCAATTGCCCCTGCCATGCCGGCTGGGAGTAACCAGTAGGATTTCCACTGAGTCATGGTGCTGCTCAAAAGATTTTTATCAACTCCCTCAGGCATCGATACGGAGAACATTTGTCCGAGCTGTTGAAGGAAGCTGATATCACCTCCAGCACGTGACTCCTTAATGGCAGTCTCCAAAGGCAAGAATCCGGAAACACCATCTCCCAAGCCTGAGAAGTCCACCTTGATCCAAGCCAGTGAGGAAGGCACCTGATACAGGATACCAAAAACAATTGCGTAACCGATATACATCCCTACGCCTTGAGTGAAAAACACCAGCATGCTTTGCGCCTGACTGCGGATCGAGGGATCGGCTTCTTTATCAGTATACATGAAGCCGGTGACAAAAAAGAAGTCGTAGCAAATCCCGTGCAAGGCGACCCCAAGGAAAATCATCCAAACTACCTGATCAGGTGCGCCGTAAGCGAAGAGAACATATCGAACCACCCAAGCCAGCATTCCTAACAGGATCATCCATTTGACACCGAGTTTTCTGAAAAAGAACGGGATCAACAGCATGAAAATAATTTCAGACATCTGACCAATCGTCATGGTCGAGGCGGGTTGTAGGAATCCGGTGTTTTGCAGGTAGTTCGAAGTGACTCCGTAATAATACGCCAACGGAATGCAAATCAGCATAGAGCAGACCATGAAGACCAAGAATGCAGGACGTTTCAAAAGTGAAAAGGCATCAACCATGAACAAGGCGCGCATGTTGACGGGCTGACCCTTGCTCGGAGCTGGTGTGTGCGGCAGGAAAAACGCAAAAACACCCAGAGCCAATGACGCGCCACCAGCGACGTAAAACATCTCAAATTTTGCGGACCATCCCAAAATTCCAATAACAAGTCCCGCAATAATCCATCCAATGGTTCCCCATACTCTGACCTTAGGGAATGTCAGGTGATCCACATTGCTAAATGCGATCGTGTTAGCTAGTCCAAGCGAAGGCATGAAGCACAGCATATTGCCAAGCATCAACCAAACCATCATCTGGCCATTTCCACTGGCCGCCACACTTGGAATCATTAACAACATTGCTCCACCAATCAGAAACAGCACACCAAACACTTTTTCCGAAGGAAAGAATCGGTCTGCGATGATTCCTAGAAACAAAGGCGCAAAAATCGCACCTAGAGGAGCGGAACCGTAGGCACCACCTGAGAAACTCCCAAGCCCGTTACTTCCGAGGCAAAGACCAAGTGTTGCGAACCATGCACCCCAGACAAAGAACTGGAGGAACATCATGACTGAGAGTCGGATAGCGGTGGATTTTGAGGTCATAGACGTGGGATTATGTTAGATTAGTTGAAATGAGAAGAAATTAAAGTTCCTTGATCCAGATATTGGCAAAATCAATGGCCTGTCCGTGGTGTTGCAGGCCGAGCGGGCCTTCTTTTGGAACCTCTGGAAGCTGGGCGTTTTCAATCACGACTTGGCCATTCAAAGTCACGGTGAGACGATCGCCTTTCATGGTAATGACCGTTTTGTTCCATTCACCGAGCGGTTTGTCGGCTTTCATTTTCGGTGTGACACCGGCTCTGATTTCCGCAGGCAATTTCTTGTTGGTGCGGTAGCCATAGACTTCACCCGAGCCAACGGTCCAATTCCAGAAATTCACCTGGCTTTTGACATTACCACGGAGAAACACACCACTGTCCAGTTCTTCGATCTCAGTTTTGCCATCATCGTTGCCATCGGGTTTGACGACGGGTTGTATTTTCATCTGGCCACGACCCGACCAACGCCAATCGATCAACATGGTGAAATCGGTATAGGATTTTTCAGTCCAAAGATCTTTAATCGTTCCGGGCTGACCATTGTGTTTGATAATTCCGTTAGAAACTGTCCAGTTGGTCATGTTCTCCTCGTGTTTCCATCCTTTGAGACTGGAGCCATCGAAGATTTGCGTGAAACCTGCATTCTTGATGCGCTCGACATTCGCCTCAGGTGCGATCTCGGCGATTTGGATATTTTTATAAGAGACTTTATCGCCATGCCCCAGCCAAGCGATGTGTCCGGCACGGCGTTTCACGCCTTCGTGCTTCGTATCCTTTTTACTGAGTTCATCTAAATCAGCCTCAAGGATGGTCTCGCCGTTGAGTATGACTTGCACCTTTGATCCATTGACCGTCACGCGCTGATGATTCCATTCACCCACGGGTTTGAGACCGCTCTTCTTAGCAGGAGCCAAGGTGTATATACTGCCATGAAATTGGTATTCTTTGAGATCCTTGTATTTATCTGCGGTGTTATCGAGCACTTGGATTTCCATGCCCGTGTATGCGCCATCGCCGGTTCCCGGATAATGAATTCCCAAACCATTATTTGCACCCGGTGTGAGAAGGAAATCAAATTCGAGGATGTAGTTGGAAAACGTTTCTTCAGTCATCAAATTCCGGCCTTTTGGGGTGCAGGAAATGGCGCCGTCCTCAACGATGTATCCCTCACCTTTCCAGCCTGTTAGATCTTTACCATTGAACAAGGAACGTATTTTCAATTCCTGCTCTGCGTTAACGAAGCAGCTCGCGATCGCCGATAATGTGATGATTTGGATAAGTGATTTCATGAAATTTATAAGTCTACTGTTTTACCCGTGCGGAAACTTTCATCCGCAGCTTCCACAATACGCATCGAAGCTACCGCATCGTCCATGTGATCGGAGAGATCGAGATTCTCAAGAATCGCGTTGAGGAAAAATTCCTGCTCGCGGTGGCAGAGATCATCGTGATCCGGTTCATCATGAAGACGGATGGTCTCGTCCTGCTTCGTAAAATTGCCTTCCGCATCGAGCTCAGAATGATGAACGCGCAGGGCTTGGGTTTGGGTGTGCGCATCGACATTTGCGCTCTGACCCTCGGCCGCGGCTTTGTCCGCAACGATGGAAACGCAGCCTTTCGGGCCGACTACATCTTTCACGAAAAACGCGACCTCACTCATCATCGGGCCCCAACCAGCTTCATACCAGCCGACCGATCCATCCTCGAACGTGACTTGCAGCGCACCGTAGTTAATTTTCCCTTCAGGCAACTCATTTGTTAAACGCGCGCCAATTCCTGAAACGCGGATCGGTTTGGAGCGGGTCATCTGGCACATGACATCGACGTAATGCACCCCGCAATCGACCACTGGGGAAATGGATGACATCAGGTTTTTATGTGTTTTCCAATTCGCACCGAATGATTGCTGATTGAGATTCATACGCATCACCAATGGCTTGCCAAGGGTTTGGGCCACATCGATGAATTTGATCCAACTCGGATGATGACGGAGAATATATCCGATCACCAACTTGCGGTTCGTTGCGCGGGCTTTGGCGACGATACGCTCTGCTTCGACTACGGTTTCAGCCAAGGGCTTTTCGATAAACACATGGCAACCCGCATCGAACGCTGCTTCGGCAAATTCGGCATGGGTATCGGGGTAGGTGGAAATGGAAACCGCATCCGGCTTGGTGGTTTTGAGGGCCTCGTAAAAATCCGCGAATTCCGGATATCCCCCGCCAAGTTCATTGTTCAACGCCTTTCGGCTCTCTGGTGAACGCGTTACAATTCCACAAATTTCAAAACCCGGAATGCGATGGTAAGCGAGAGCATGTGAACGGCCCATGTGGCCCGCGCCTGCACAGAGAATGCGAATCGGTGATGACATGCGCGGATAGTGTTGTGCTAAAAACAAAGAATCAAACCCTGAATTTCGGGGAAAATGGGGGATTTTCAACGCAAAGCCGCAAAGGGCGCAAAGTTACGCAAAGCCGGATAAGCGAAATCAAAATATATGTTTATGAATTAATATTCCCCCTACTTATGAGGCCTCACTCCAGAATTCATAACTAATCTTCCTTTGCGAACCTCTGCGCCCTTTGCGCCTTTGCGTTGAAAATATTATATTTCTCACCCACATCCACACCCACTCCCACACGAACTCGCCCGTTTCGCAGCGAGTTTTTCCTCAAGGGCTTTTGCGGTTGGCGTGATGGAAAGGCCACCGAGATTGGTGCAACGGACTTCGCGGGGCATTTGCTTGGCCACTTGCTTGGCGGTTTCAATGACTTCGTCGAGAGGGATGACTTGATCATAGCCCGCCAGCGCCATGTTTGCGCAGCAAAGCGCGTTGGCTGCGGCCATGACATTTTTGCCGAGGCAGGGAGCTTCCACGCGGTTCGCAATCGGATCGCAGATCAGGCCTATCATGCTTTGAAATGCCATGGATGACGCGGCGACCGCTTGATTGAGCGGGCCGTTGGCCAAAGTCACCAATGCCGCTGCCGCCATACTCGCGGCAGATCCCCCTTCGGCCTGACATCCGCCGACCTCTGCAGCAAAGGTCCAACGGGTCGCGATGAATACGCCGATGATCCCGCTCGCCAATAAAGCTTTCGCCATTTCCTCTTCGCCAAGACCCATCGAATCCGCCATCGCAACCACGGCTCCCGGCAAGGCCGCGCAAGCGCCAGCTGTAGGTGCAGCGACGATGACTCCCATCGAGCTTTTCACCTCCATCAGGGCAGTGACATATAAAATAATCCGATTCAATGCACCGCCATCCAGCAAGGTCCCAGCGCGCATCATTTCATCAAACTTTCCGCATTGATGACCTAGCACCCTATCCTCGTATTCTGTTCCAGCGATACCTTCTGCAATCGAATGGCGCACAATTTTCACGATCTCGACCATCTTCGCGATCACTTCCGCTTCGCTGATCCCGCCACGCGCCATTTCATAAGCCACCGCCAGCTTCCAAAGCGGAGTCCCCTTACCTGCATCGAACGCCAACATTTCCTCACAAGTCGTGAACGGCACGTGGGTTACTTTTCCAGATGTCACTGGAAGCACGGGCGAAAGACGTTTGACGGAACGGACATTCGATAATTTCGAAGTAATAGCCTCATCGATAAACCGACCCGCCTTGACCTCGATCAAGCGGCGTTTCTCGGATTCGTGAACGAGAATTTCATAAGCCTCGAATTCGCTCTCAAGCGCTTTCACGAGATCGGTCGTATCGCCTTCAGACCAAAGCAAAGTTTCATGGCAATCGCCAAAAAGGGAGACCGCGAAGCCATCGATATCAATTACTTCCATCATCCCGCCACCCGTGGAAATCGCGCGGAGCGTATGCGTTTCCGCATCGCTGCGCAGAGTCAGTCGGTATGTGTTCGGATGTGGATCGCCCGCATCCACGGTTTCGATCGCAATCCTGACTCCCGTATCTTTCAAGGTCTGCATCGAACCCGGCAAGCGCGCATCCGCCGCGTCCCAACCCATCAGACCTCCGAACAAACCCATGTCCGAACCTTGCGTGTCATGCGTGGTTGGTAGAGATCCATTGCGATCGAACTCCACCAAGACATCTGTGAAATCATTTCCCATCAACTCCCGCGCCAATCGGCCAATCCGCAGCGCTGCCGCACAGTGGGAACTCGAAGGCCCACGCATCACCGGACCGATCACATCGTTGAAAATACTGACTACCATAAAAGAAAGAACCTGTCCTGTGGTTAGCGTTTGGAATGATTTTGTAATAGGCCTCGAATCGATAAATCTTCGTCGAGGTCTGGCCAATGCAACCCCAAAGGAGACAACTCAATATTTGATCGCTCCTTATCCGTGGCTCCCGCCAATCGGGGGTATGCCTCACACGGAAACTCAAATTGGAATCCACCTTCCATCACGATGGTGATGATCCCATTCAAATGAGTCGCCGATGCTGGTGTATCAATCAAAGTATTCATGCCACTTCTGGATAATAAGTTCTTTATGCTCGATTGCAAGATCTTCTGCCTTGGCAAGATCACTCGTCTTCATGCCTACAGATTCGCGCAAAACAATGTCGCCCCCTACGACAAATACCGCTTCACCATTACCGCGCTTCACATGGACGTGAATTGGAGTGTGGTCGTTGCTATAAAAGAAGAATCTGAATCCATCTTTGGTAAATACTGTCGGCATGGGGAAATAATGGGAGGGTTAGTCGCGGCTCATAGATGTGTGATTTAGTAACCGGGATTGTGAGACGGAGCTGCCCAAAACTCGTCCTCAGTGGATTCCTCAATGCGGACCACGTGCGGGCACTCGCGCGCACGAGTGAGAACCTGCTGCAAGAATCGGGGATGTGATAACTCGACGCGCACATGATGAATGGCACCCTCTCGCTTGCGGGCGCCTCCAGTAATGCCGCCGACCTCAAGAATTCGGCTACCAGCAAAGAATAGGTAGAATGAAGCATCCTCTGACGAGAGAATAATACGTAGATGGTGAACTGAGGGACTGCTGGTTAAATCAGAATCGTCAGTATTCTCACCCTCGGGCAAGTTTTGCCAACGACCATCGTCAAAGCCAATCAAAATGGATGGATCTCCCTGTGTAAAATCTCTGATAAACTGTGACAACTTATCGTGAAAACTCTCCAATGAGAAATCTAATTGCTGTAAACCACGGAGCAACGCCCCTGCTGTCATCTCGTTGCCGCCCTGACGAAGGAGTGAGTCTATTGCAAGCCCGAAGACCGTATCGTCGGTAATGAGTACTCGAATCACCTTGTTTACATCTTCGCTAGTCATGGGAGGTATGGAATTGGAGCTAATGCAATGACACATACGCCACTGCCAGCATCGGCCAGTGTCATCTGCAGTCAGGATTAGCAGACTTAAAGACTGGGTCAAGCCACAGACTCAACCCATTGATCGCCTGTAATCTACCCACGTTGCCTAATCTCCCGTATCGCCCACTCAGCGTGTTCTGCGATCAGTGGATCCGTATCCTTGGCGGCGATTTCCAGGGCTGGCAAATCGGCACTCGTCCCGGTATTTCCCAGCGCCACGCATACGTTTCTCAAAAATCTCGGGCGTTTGATGCGCTTGATGGGAGATTTGGCGAAAACTTGACGAAACGTCTCATCATCCATTCCGAGGAAATCGCTAAGACGATGAGCGAAAATTTCCGGCCGGGCTTGGAAAGTGATTTCACGCGATTGTTTCGCAAAACGATTCCATGGACAAACATCCAAACACTGATCGCAGCCATAGATTCGATCTTCAATCGCGCGACGGAATTCCTCAGGAATAGGTCCTTTGTTCTCAATCGTGAGATAAGAAATGCATCGTCGCGCATCGAGTTGATGCGGCGCGGTGATGGCTTGAGTTGGGCAGGCATCCATGCAGCGTGTGCATTTACCACAATGATCTCCGAACGCTGGATCGGCGCAGAGATCTAGAGTTGTTAGAATATCCGCGAGAAAAAACCATGTGCCGAGCTGACGATGAATCTGAACGGTTGATTTTCCATTCCAACCAAGTCCTGCATCGGTTGCAAAATCGCGTTCGAGAATCGGTCCGGTATCGACGTAATATCGTTGTGTGCCGCCGAGTTCGACCAAAGCCGTATTGAAATCCGCTAGGCGCTTTTCGATCAGATCATGGTAGTCATCATTCCATGCATATTTTGCGATTCGATAGTCTTTAGGATGGTATTCGGGAAACGGATCGTCACTGGTGTAATAATTCACCGCCAAGCAAATCACTGCCTTACAACCCGGTAGAACTTCCCGTGGATCACAGCGGCGATTGGGATTTCGCTCCATCCACTGCATTTCACCGTGACGTCCATCTTCGATCCACACTTCGAACGCATCGGCATGAGTCGCACGCTTTGCCACAGCGATCCGGCAATCATCAAAACCAAGTTCTGCGGCCAATGCTTTGACCTTGGAATTCAAAGTATTCATTTCGAGCGAGTGAAATGATAACTCGCACTATCCAGAATTCCGGTTGCGATTTCTTTGGAATCCAGACCCGCAGTATCAATTTTTAAATGCGCAGTCTCTCGATACCAAGGCTCACGCTCAGCC
>JANOKJ010000106.1:0-7808 GCA_031419275.1 Akkermansiaceae bacterium
ACGAGCGCCCGCAGGGGATCGCCGGAGGGCGAGATCAAAGCCGAGTGAACGCCTTGCGAGTGTTAACGAGCTATCACAATTAAGGCGAAGCCGTGGTGGCTTGGACGGAGCGAAGCGTAGTCAACGCTAGCGAGCCTTCACTTTAAGACGCAGTCCTGACCGCTTGGACGGAGCGCAGCGTAGTCAAACCAAGAACCAAGAACGAGGAACAGCACCGTAGGTGCTTCACCTTTTTCGATCAGAATTAATGAGGTATGCAATAAATCCTCCAATTTTGGAACGTGTCTGACCGGATAGAAGATAGATTTCATTGAATTCTTCTTGGCTTATATATTTTTGGTCGAGAGCGACATACAACTCGCTCTGAACCTCGGAGCACGAGCGCTGAGAATAGCGTAAAAATTTGATAAACTCGGCATTACTGCCTCCATCAAAACCTTCTGCTATATTGTGCATGATAGATCCAGAGGCACGTTGAATTTGATCTTTTAATCCATAATCACGCGCGAAATTGCCACTCTTCGCTATCTGATAGATCATTTTCGTTAGCTCACGTGCCATCTGCCAACCTTCGATATCTTCAAATCGTTCAATTTTCATGGGGGAATGTTTAGTTCTTAGCCCGTAAAAATGCGCTGCAAAGTAAAAACCAGGAACCAGGAACCAGGAACCAGGAACCAGGAACCAGGAACCAGGAACCAGGAACAGCGCCTTCGGCGCCCTCTGTTCAAAAAAACTTGAACAAATCCTCCAGCCCTCGTATTTGTGGGTTGTGGATTCACCCACTTCCAAAACCCAAAGCGAAAACCTCAGCTCTATCCAGCAACAGGTTGTGGACTTTTTTGTCGATGGCGTCCGAGTGCTTGGCTTACCCCGCTCTCTAGGGGAAATTTACGGCCTTCTTTTCATCTCTCAAGAACCGCTCTCGCTCGATGACCTCGTGCAAAAACTGGGAATTTCAAAAGGATCGGTCAGCCAAGGCCTGAGAACCCTCAAAACCCTTGGCGCAGTTCGCGAAGCCGAGAACATAAACGACCGCCGCACCTACTACGAACCCGCAATCGATCTCAAACGCCTCGTCGGCGGCTTTATCCGCGAGCAAATCCGCCCTCACCTCGACAGCGGAAAATCCAAACTCCAGCTGCTCCAAGATACCGCTGCCCTCACCACCGATCCCATCGAGCGTGCTTTCCTCAACGAACGCATCGAACGTCTCGAATCATGGATGAAACGCGGCGGCCAATTACTGCCCATACTCCAGAAAATCCTCGGCCAATGAACGCAGCAACCTCCACATCTTCCGAATGGTTCTGCGTTCGCACCCAGACCAAGCGCGAACACATCGCTGCCAAACACCTTCGTGAAATCGAAGGTATCGAAGTCTTCTGCCCCCGCATCAAATACCGCAAGGCCACCCGCCGTGGAAAAATCTGGTGGCTCGAACCTCTCTTCCCAGGCTACATCCTCGCCAAATTCAATCTCCAAGACATGGAACGCGCGGTCACCTTCTGCCAAGGCGTCCGCGGCCTCGTCCGCTTCGGCTCGGAAATTCCTCACGTTCCAGAAACGTTCGTCACCTCTCTGATTGAACAAGTCCGCCTTCAATCCAACGACGAACAAGAACTCATCACCGTATCCCCTTCTCTCTCGATCGGCGATGAAGTCGAGGTCGCTAACGGCCCCTTCCAAGGCATGAAAGGCACCATCCAAGAAATCGCCACCGCCAACGAACGCGTCAAAATCCTCCTCGAATTTCTCGGCCAAGTCCAACCTGTCAACCTCGACTTCTTCTCCATCATCCTCCCCAACAAACCCATCCCAGTCTTCTAACAAAACGCCCCACCTATTCCTAGGGCAACCCAATCACCCCGTATCCACCCTCACAGGTTTTCTTTCCAGCCGAAAGAATCGACCAAGGGCGGCAGCGTCTTTTATAAGTTCCTGGTTCTTGGTTCTTAGTTCCTAGTTAGCGCTCCGCTCTCTTCATCTTCTTAGCCAAGAACCAAAAACCAAGAACCAAGAACTCTTCCATCTTTTTTGAATCTTGAAATTTGAATTTTGAAAATTAAAAAATTTCTATGAAAATTTTTATCATAGGCCATCGCGGCATGGTCGGCTCTGCCCTCCTTCGCCGCGCCACCGCATTAGGCATCGAAACCCTAACCGCTTCCCGTTCCCAGCTCGACCTCACTTCGCAACGGGATGTGTTTGATTTTCTTGCGCAAAACGCACCGGACACCGTCATCATCGCCGCGGCAAAAGTCGGTGGTATCCACGCCAACTCCACCTACCCAGCCGATTTCATCTACGAAAATCTCGCCATCGCCACCAACCTCATCGAGGGCTCACGTCAGGCCGGAATTCCGCGCGTCCTCTTCCTCGGCTCCTCCTGCATCTACCCGAAACACGCCCCCCAACCCATGCCGGAAAGCTGCTTGCTCACATCTCCGTTAGAAACTACCAACGAAGCCTACGCCATCGCCAAAATCGCCGGCCTCAAAATGTGCCAGCATTACCGTGCCCAACACGACCTTCTCTATCACTCCGCCATGCCAACCAACCTTTATGGCCCCGGCGATAACTACCACGCAGAAAACTCCCACGTCATCCCCGCCCTCATCCGCCGCTTCCACGAAGCCAAACAAAACAACTCCCCCTCCGTCACCATCTGGGGAACCGGCACACCTTGCCGCGAATTCCTCCATACCGACGACCTCGCAGATGCCTGCTTCCACCTCCTCTCACTCGAAAATCCACCCGACTGGGTAAACGTCGGAACCGGCACCGACCTCTCCATCCTCGACCTCGCCAAACTCATCGCCAAAACCATCGACTACAACGGCGAAATTCTAACCGACCCCACCAAACCCGACGGCACCCCGAAAAAACTCCTCGATATCTCTCTCATCCAATCCACCGGCTGGTCCCCAAAAATTTCTTTCGAAATAGGACTCGCAGAAGCTTATCAAGACTTCTTATCATCCCTCGCCACCGGCGAGGCAAGACTCTAAAGGTAGCCCCGACTTGTCGGGGGAGACAGCCGCGCGAAACAAAATCGCATATATTTCTTTATTGATTCATACAATACTTCCCCATTCCCTGGACCGCGTGACTCCAGTCGCGCATTTCTTCCCAAGAGTGCGGTGGCTCGCCACCGCCCAGCGGCAGACGGAGCTTGCTCCGTGCGGCATATCATCTTTCTCCCAACCACACGGAGCAAGCTCCGCCCCTCCCAAGCGGAGGCAAGCCTCCGCACTCCATTTTTCACTCTCACCTCTAACTCTCAACTCTCACTCTTCTCTCTCCGCTCCAAGCTCTACGCTCTACGCTATATGAAACGCGCACTCATCACAGGCATCACCGGACAAGACGGCTCCTACCTCGCAGAATTCCTTCTCGAAAAAGGCTACGAAGTCCATGGCATCAAACGCCGAGCCTCTCTCTTCAACACCCAACGCATCGATCACATCTACGAAGATCCACATATCGAAAATTCGCGCTTCAAACTCCACTATGGCGATCTAACAGATTCATCCAACCTCACCCGCATCATCTCGGAGGTTCAGCCAGATGAAGTTTACAACCTCGGTGCCCAATCTCATGTCGCTGTCTCTTTTGAAGCCCCAGAATACACCGCAGATGTCGATGCGATGGGCACCCTCCGCCTCCTAGAAGCCATCCGCTTCCTTGGCCTCGAAAAGAAAACCCGATTTTACCAAGCCTCCACTTCGGAGCTCTACGGTCTCGTCAAAGAAACCCCTCAAACCGAAACCACCCCCTTCCATCCACGCTCACCCTACGGGGTCGCGAAACTCTACGCCTACTGGATCACCGTGAACTACCGCGAAGCCTACGGTATGTATACTTGTAACGGCATCCTATTTAACCACGAGTCGCCGCGCCGTGGTGAAACCTTCGTCACTCGTAAAATCACCCGCGCCCTCGCTAACATCGCCCAAGGCCTCGAAAAATGCCTCTACCTCGGTAACATGGATGCTCTCCGCGATTGGGGTCACGCCAAAGACTACGTCCGAATGCAATGGATGATGCTCCAGCAAGACCAACCCGACGACTTCGTCATCGCCACCGGCAAACAAATTTCTGTTAGGGAATTTGTAATCATGTCCGCCCAAGAAGCTGGCATCCAACTCACCTTCTCCGGCTCCGGCGTCGATGAAATCGCAACCATCTCCAACATCACCGATCCCGAAAAAGCACCTTCTGCAAAAGTCGGTGACGTCATCGTCCGCATCGACCCTCGCTACTTCCGCCCCGCAGAAGTCGAAACCCTCCTCGGCGACCCCACTAAAGCCAAACAAAAACTCGGCTGGACCCCAGAAATCACCGTCGAGGAAATGTGCGCAGAAATGGTCGCCTCAGACCTCGACACCGCCCGCCAACACGCGCTGCTAAAACAACACGGGCACACGGTGAATGTCTCTCGAGAGTAGCGGCGATCTTCGGTCGCCGTTAGACACAAAACAGAGACTCATAAGTCCTATCCTAATTGGAATTTGAAATTTGAACCTTGAAAATTAAAAGCGTCATCGGCCTCCCCATCGCCGTCACCGACTACACCGGCGCGATCTCATGGATCTTGGAAAAAGCCACAGCAGCAGACCGCCCCTACGCCGTTGAAGCCGCCAACACCCACGTCGCCGCCCTCGCTCGACACGATTCGGAATTTTCAGAATCCATCCAAAAATTCGATCTCATCACCCCAGACGGCATGCCGCTCATCTGGTCTCTCAACGCACAAATCCCACCCGAAGAAAAACTCACCGATCGAGTCTACGGCCCAACCCTGATGCTTAAAACCATCTCAGCCACCAACACCCCAAACTCCTCCTATCGCCATTTTCTCCTCGGCGGAAAATCCAGCACCTTAGAAAAACTAACTGACCGTTTTTCCAAAGAATTCCCTAACACAATCCTCGCCGGCACCTACTCCCCACCCTTCGGCGAATGGCCTGAATCCGAAACTGAATCCATCATCGAAAAAATCCGCGCCTCCGGCGCCAACCTCGTATGGGTCGGTCTCGGTTGCCCGAAACAGGAACATTGGATCGCCCGCAACAAACATCGCCTCCCCCCCGCCGTCTACTTCGGCATCGGCGCCGCCTTCGCCTTCCATGCCGGTGAAGTCAAACAAGCTCCTCCCCTCCTCCAAAAATTAGGCCTCGAATGGCTCTACCGCCTAGCCATGGAACCCCGCCGCCTCTTCAAACGCTATTTTACCTATAACTCCCTCTTCCTCTACTACTCCCTAAAAGATCATCGGGCATCTTAGGTAGGGCGCTCTCGCCGAGAGCGCCGCGCGAAGCGAAACGCAACTGACTCATCTATCAATCATTTCAATAACATCTCATTCCATGCGGCGCCCTCGGCGATGGCGCCCTACCTGGCTTTAGATGCATCGAGCATTCAGATCACTCGACCTTCGACTTTTAGACCTTTGACTCTTCGTCTCCTCCCTGACAATACCGTAACAAACCCAATTTAATTGAAGATTGTTGAATGACGATTTTTGATTTTAAAATCCAATTCGCTATCCCACTGTCCTTATCCGTGTTCATCTGCGTCCATTTGACGAAAATTTAATAATTACCAAGTTCGTCCATGTCCGCTACGCTACCATTGTGGTTCCTCTTCTCTGCTTACTCTTAGCTCAACCCTCTCCACTCTCCGTTCTCACCTCTTCCTTGAATGATTTTGTGAGCACTAGCGAACTTAACTAACCAACACAGTCTTTCCTCATGGCCGTCAGGCAAAGTTGAAATTTGAAATTTTTATGAAAATATCCTCCATCTGCTGCCTCGGCGCCGGCTACGTCGGCGGCCCTACCATGGCCATGATCGCAAAAAAATGCCCTGACATCCAAGTCACGGTCTGCGACATGAACCAAGCCCGCATCGACGCCTGGAACTCCGATACCCTCCCCGTCTACGAACCTGGCCTCACAGAAATCGTCGAGTCCTGCCGCGGCAAGAACCTCCATTTCACCACCGACCTCAAACCCGCCATCGCTGCGGCCGATCTCATTTTCGTCTCAGTAGGCACTCCTACCAAATCCTACGGCATCGGAGCAGGCCGAGCAGCCGACCTCCGTTACGTCGAAGCCGCCGCCCGCCTCATCGCAGAAGTTTCTCACGGCAATAAAATCATCGTCGAGAAATCCACCATCCCGGTCAAAACCGCCTGCGCCATCCAATCCATTCTCGCAGCAAACTCCACCACCAACGCAACCTTCCAAGTTCTCTCCAACCCCGAGTTCCTAGCAGAAGGTACTGCCGTCTCCGACATGGAAAACCCGGACCGCATCCTCATCGGTGGCGAACAAACCCCCGAAGGCCAGGCCGCCCTCGAGGCTCTCGTCTCCGTCTACGCCAACTGGGTCCCCCGCGAAAAAATCATCACCACCAACCTCTGGTCCTCCGAACTTTCCAAACTCGTCGCCAACGCCTTCCTCGCCCAACGCATCTCATCCATCAACTCCATCTCCGCACTTTGCGAAGCCACCGGAGCCGATGTCAATGAAGTCGCCCGCGCCATCGGAACCGATTCCCGCATCGGTCCCAAATTCCTCAAAGCCTCCGTCGGCTTCGGCGGCTCCTGTTTCCAAAAAGACATCCTCAACCTCGTCTACCTCTGCGAATCCTATAACCTCACGCAAGTCGCAGCCTACTGGCGCTCCGTCGTCGAAATCAACGACTACCAGAAATCCCGCTTCGTTGAAAAAATCGTCCGCACCCTTTTCAACACCGTCTCCGGAAAACGCATCGCCATCCTCGGCTTCGCTTTCAAAAAAGACACCAACGACACTCGCGAATCTGCCGCCATCCACATCGTTCGCGATCTCCTAACAGAAAATGCCCACGTCGCCGTTTACGATCCACGCGTCTCCAAAGAAACCATGCACCGCGACCTGCTCGCTGTCGGCATCTCCCAACAAACCCTCGACACCAACCTCGAAATCGTCGCCGATCCCTACACAGCCGCCGAGAACGCCCACGCCCTCGCCACCCTCACCGAATGGGACGAATTCCGCGATCTCGATCTCCCACGCCTCTACGACCTCATGCTGAAACCCGCCTTCGTCTTCGACGGCCGCGCCATCCTCCCCGCCGAAGCCCTAGCCAAACACGGCTTCGAAGCATTTGTCATCGGCAAGGGCTAGAGAAGATTTTGTTACCGGTTCCTAGTTCCTGGTTCTTAGTTCCTGGTTAGCGCTTCGCTCTCTTCATATTCCAACCAAGAACCAAGAACTCTTCCTCTTCTCAACCAAGAACTAAGAACCAAGAACCAAGAACTTCTTCATCAAATGAACATTTTTCCCGAACATCACCGCTTCCTCAATCGCCACGATAAAGAAGTTCTGTTAGAACAAAAAGGCCTCGCCATCTGGATGTGCGGACTTTCCGGTTCCGGTAAATCCACCATCGCCAACGCTGCCGAACGTGTCCTCCACAAACAAGGCCACTTCACCATCATCCTCGATGGCGATAACCTCCGCGCCGGCCTCAACTCCAACCTCAGCTTCACCGATATAGACCGACTCGAAAACATCCGCCGCATCGCCGAGCTCACCAAAGTCCTCGTCGATAACGGCGTCATCGTCTTCATCTCCGCCATCACCCCTCGCGGCGAACTCCGCGACCTCGCCCGCGGCATCGTCGGCGAACAAAACCTCTTCGAAGTCTTCGTCAACGCCTCCTTCGAAGCCTGCGAAAAACGCGACGTCAAAGGCCTCTACGCCAAAGCCGCCCGCGGCGAAATCGCCAACTTCACCGGCAGAGACAACTCCTTCG
>JANOKJ010000107.1:0-11802 GCA_031419275.1 Akkermansiaceae bacterium
AACCTGTGGAGGTTCGAGTCCTCTTTCGAGCACTTTCCTTTATGGAATAAGAAGTCCAGACGCTGCAAAGCCTCTGGATTTTTTGTGTCGAAAAATCCCGAGGCTTTACCAAGCGGAGGGAGAGGGGGCAGAGCATTGCGCACACATACATGGCTATCTTGCCAGGGAGTCCGAGGAGCTCCCAGTCGTAACCTCCCTGACCTAGTCCCAGGGGGCTGGACGAAATAGGTCAGGGAGGTTAAGGGGGGGGAACTGTTTTACAGGGAGCCAAGTGACTTAAGTAAGTTAGTTCGATGAACTTTCATTACTTATATTCGATGTGGAATATGCACAAATACATCGGTTTATACAAGATTTTATCACGTGAAAGTTATCAATTATTACATAAAATAAAATCTGAAAACCGAGCAATACCCCGAGCTTTAAATCACTCTTATGCAACAAACCATTTGAACTGGATCGAAATGAAAGTGCTATATCCGGTTATCTAGTAACCTGAAATCAGAGTGATATCAGAATGGGAGTGTTGCCAGTTTCCTGCTCACAAATATTTGCTGATATCACACGCTTCATCTGGGAAATTCCTTGTCCTTGCAAAGTTATTTGGATTCCATCTAGAAGTTAACTTCGCCTGATATCACCCGTCGGGATACTACTAATAAGCAAATACTGTTGTGCAAAATAAATCCCAACAATATCGATGACGAATGCCACCATTACTGTCCTTCTTTTATCATTGCCACTAGTGCTAATCACAGCTTTGCCCTTTGGCTGGCTTCGATCCCGTAAGGTTTTCTTGATCGTGGGTATTCCGATCTTCTTGATAGTGGCCGTCCTTGTTTTTGCAGGATTATTCGCTTCGCAAATGGCAGCAGGACATGGCGGAGGAGGATCCGGTGGTTGGGATAGATTCGATCCCCTGATTTTGTGGGTAGTTCTCGGCGTCATGCTGCTTGTAGGCGGAGTGCAATTCCGCCCAAGAGCCAAGGATGCCGAATCGACGTGTGTAGTTCAGACGAAGTTATCGACACTAAGGGAAGCCCAAGTTGGCAAACAAAATGAAATAGCACAACAAGGCGCAGATGGCGACGCCGAGGAAGCCGTCTGATTAATTTTGTGCGTGCAAGCCGGCGCCGCCATTGCTATTACGTTCGCAAGAAAATGAACCTGCTAACCGAACTCCAAGAGTGGTATCATTCGCAATGCGACGGTGACTGGGAGCACTCCTACGGAATCAAGATTGGCAACATCGATAATCCTGGATGGGAAGTGAAGATTGACTTGCGCGATACTGAACTCGAACAAGTGGATTTCCCTGAGGTATCCTATGGAGTTGGAGAGCAAGCCGTATCAAGCGGCGACGATTGGTTACTCTGCAGGCGAGTTGAGAATGAGTTCGACGGTTGCGGAGGCCCGCACAAGTTGACCGAGATTTTGGAGAGGTTCTTGAAGTGGGCTCGCGACAATAAACAATGCGAAGACGCTCCATCCAACGGCGGGTAAAGTTCGCGGCATGGATTGACGATCACCAGCCGAAGACGACAGGAGGGACGATGATTTTCACGTTACCGGGGCCTTTGTCTTCCATTTCTTCGAGGGCGCTGACTGCACCGTCTTTGAATTCTACAGTGGTTTTGCCGGTTTCTTCGCGGGTTACGTGGGAAAGTTGTCTGAAGGATTGTCCAGAGACCGGATCGACTTTGGTGATGTAGTGTTTGATCTCGTCAAAGTTGATGTATTCCCATGATCCAGATTCTCCAGTGGGTGTGATGCGAACCGTGGTTTTGGTGGGTTTGCCACGTGAGAGTTCGACTTCTTTGGGTGTCATTCCGATGGCGAGGCCTTTCTTTTTGATGATCTCGCTGACGGATTGATGGCGCTCGAAAACTTTCTTCAATTTTTCGACGAACTCCGTATCGGTGTGGGAAAATGCTTTTGGAGATACCCAACCAGCAATGCCATCTTTGGTTCCTTGGCCGCGGACACGATAAGCTTTTTCGGTCATGCCTTCGAGTTCTACGACTTGATCGGCTTTCAAGAAGCCCAAGCGATGACTCCCTTCTTTGTCTGAAAACACCTGTGCTTGTTCGATGACATTAAGCTTAACCGGCTTTTCGAAAACTTGATTGAGGTAAACAACCCCTTCCTCGGATTCTAAAAGGGAATCCTTATCTTTTTTGATTTGTGCGTTCGTTGCTATGATAAGAGCAACGCTAAATAAGACGGAGATCGCCGCTTTCATAGATTCAAAATAGGAGTCGCAGGAAAAAAAGAAAGGTATAATTCGCTAATCGGACGGGAGGAAGAGAGATATATTCAAATATATTTAGGAATGAGGTGAAACCTTATGGTTATTGACCTCGAAGAGGGGTAGCGGGGCGATGGGGCTTTGGGACTCCATCCAGCCGAGATGAGTGGTGGTGATGAATTTCTGGGCATTTTTGGGGAGGTGGTGGAGTAGGGCGTTACGGCGGGCGGGGTCGAGTTCACCAAAAATATCGTCGAGCAAGTAGATGGGGATTTTGCTGCAGCGTTGCTGGAGGAGATCGCCTTGGGCGAGTTTGAGGGCGAGGGCGATGGTTCGTTGTTGGCCTTCGCTAGCGTATTCGGATGCGGGCATGCCGTGGAGGCGGATGGAAAAATCATCTCGATGTGGGCCGACGACTGCTTGGCGGGTGGCAGTTTCGCGTTGTCGGGCTTGGAGGATGGATTCCTTCATCGAGGGGCCAGATGCAGGTAGGTAGCTGAGGGTGAGCTCTTCGTTTTTCCCGGAAATATCGATCTGTGCAGCTGCGGCTAGCGGTGAGAGATCGGCGATGAGTTGTTGGCGGGCTTGGGTGAGGTATTCGCCGTGTTCGATGAGGATGTCTTCGTAGGCAATGAGTTCGGGTAGGCGGAGTTTGGGCTCTTTGAGGAGGAGGTTTTTCGCTTTGAGTGCGCGGCGGTATCGGGTGTAGGCGGTTCGGTATTTGGGGTCGAGCTGAGCGCCTAGGAAATCGAGGTAGTTGCGTCTAGCTTCGCCGGGGCCGCGAACGAGATTAAGGTCTTCATTTCCCATCCAAACGATCAGTCCACCATCGGCTAAATATTCGGTGCGTGAGTGGCGTGGTTCACCATCGCATTTGAGTAGCAGGCCTTTGGAGGTTTGATGGATTTTTCGTTCCTGACCCCATGGGTTTCCGGCGATGCCAAAGCCTGGGGCAGAAAATTTAGTCAGGGTGTTGAAACGGTTTGTGCGCGGGGATTGAAGGCGGATGAGAGTACAGATGGCTTCTAACAGAGATGTTTTTCCCTGAGCGTTATGGCCGGTGAATATTGCGCCCGAAGGAGACGCATCCAGCGCTAGAGAGCTGAAGCAGCGGAAGTCCAGGAGGCGGAGGTTTTGGAGCACGAGTTGAGAATCAAGGTTTATCGAGAGATGGGACAGGAAAGAGTTTGTTAGGAACTCGGGCTGTATTGATGAGTGCGAGAAGTTCGGCGGTTTTCTCGGGGTGCTTGTCGGCAAGGTCAGTGGTTTCGCTGATGTCTTTGGAGAGATCGAAAAGTTCGGTGGCGGTTTTCTCTGGCTGGGCAACATTCGTTTGGACCAGTTTCCAGTCGCCGACCTGGATGGCACGCTTGAAGTTTTGTTCATGAAACTCCCAGTAAAGGTATGGATGTTTGGCTTGTTCACCTTTACCTGTTAGAGTCGTAGCAAAGGAGATCCCTTGGATCTTTTCAGGCATAGGTTTGCCGACGAGATCGCAAATAGTGGGAAGAAAATCCCAGAAGGCGGATGGGTGGTCGGTGGTTTGTCCCGCTTTGATGGAGGCTGGCCATGAAGCGATGAGGGGGACGCGGATGCCGCCTTCGTAGAGGTCGCGTTTCGAACCACGCAGATTAGAGTTGGAGTCAAGGTATTCGGTTTTATATCCGCCCTCGGTTGATGGGCCGTTATCACTTGTGAAGATAATCAGAGTATCATTGAGAAGGTTTTGTTTTTTCAGGGTCGCAACGATTTCACCGACTGAGTCATCGAGATACTTCATCATGCCCATATAGTTGGCTTTGACTTCTTTGGTTCCCGTATAGTGGCTTTGTTTTGATGCTTCGATTTCATCTTTGACGAGGGGACGGACGGCTTTGAGGTCTTCTTCGCGAGCTAAGTTAGATGCGTGAGGAATGGGATAGGATAGGATGAGAAGGAAAGGTTTCTCGGAGGATTGCTTGGAGATATAATTGAGAGTTTCCTTGGTATAGAGTTCGGCATCGTAGTGGGTGCCGGAATGTAGTTTGTTTTCTGGAAAAAGAACTTTCTCGGTATTGCGGTAAACGAATTCGGGATAGCGGAAATGACCGTCTCTGTGATCGGTGGTTCCGTAGAAAAAACTGAATCCTGAATTGAGCACGCTTTCCGGGGTTTGGGTGTTACCGGTGACGCAGGATTTTCCTATCATCGCGGTGTTGTATCCTGCGGATTTTGCGATTTCACCGACGGTGATTTCTTCATCAGGAATTGCGAACGCTCCATTACCACGAACCGACGCATGACCACCGTCTCTACCGGTCATCAATGAGCAACGTGAAGGATTGCAGACCGTGGCGCCTGAATAATGGCGGGTAAAACGAATGCCGTTGGTTGCGAGTTGGTCGATGTTCGGGGTGCTGAAGTTTTTTTGGCCGTAGCATGAAATGTCAGCGTAGCCGAGATCATCGGTGATGATGTAGATGATGTTGGGCTTTTGAGCCAGGAGCGGAGAGGTGATAGCGAGGAGGAATAAGAAGATTGTGAGAATGGGGGATTGTGAGAAGATGAGCGATTTCATGGTGGGATGATGGGTTATGCGGAGAGATGGTCGAGGGCTTTTTGGTAAGAACAGTTACTGAGGTAGTGGCGGAGTCTTGCATCGAATTCCTGATGGTGGGCTTTTGCGTAGGAATCGATTTGCATGGAAACTTCTTTGAGGGATTCGAGTTGGGCGGCAGGATCTCGATCACGGAGGGCGTGATCGGAGATGATGGCGAGTCGTTTTTTCAGGAGAGCTTGGAGTTCGGGGTACATGAAGGGGAAAACTTTAAGTTTTAAACTTTAAATCTCAAGGAAGAGATTGTGGAGATGGGAGAGTTGTGCTTGGTCATTATAGATGATTTAGCCAATGTGTTGGATGATTGAGCTTAAATTTGATGTTTAAAGTTTAAAATTTCAGGTTTTAATCCCTGCATGATTTCATTAGTGATTGTTGTGGAGGTGAACCCGGAGAAGGTTGAGTTGTTCCGTGAATTTTTGTGTGAGGAAGCAGCAGATGCGGTTTCGGATGAGCCGGGATGTCGGGATTTTTTTGTTTCTCAGAGTAAGGATGAGCCGCATGTGTTTACGCTTGCGGAGTTTTATGACGACGAGGAGGCATTGGAGGATCATCGGCTGACTCCACACTTTTTGTTGTTTCAGAAAAGAGCCAAGGAGCATGACTTGATCCGAAATAAACGTGAGGTGGTGACGGGGGATGTCATTTTCCCCAATGAGGATTGAAGAAGGGTTCTGAAAAATCGGACAAAGAAATGGATGCGTCTGACCGTTAGGAAGGTCATGATGCGCGTGATAGGTATTTCGTTGGTCGGTGTTCTGATGGCGGTTCAGTTGATGTTCCTGTTTACTCGTTATGTTATTCAAGATTATGACATGAGGGATTATCCACGAATGCCGTTACCTGTTGCTAAGAATGCCAGCAAGTTTAGTTGCGGAGGTCATTATGAGAATATCAGTTGGACTCAGAATGGAGGATGGGTGTTGTCTGGTACAGGTAAGGTGAAGGATCAGGATTTAGATCATTATCTCAGAGGTGCAGTCGAACGTAGCAGGGGAAGGAATGAAATGCCAGGGATGCGTGTTAGAATCCCAGCAAATGCTCCCGCTGGAATCTTTGTAAACCTAACCAAACGCATGGAGAGGGCAGGAGTGGTGAATGTGCGTGTGGCGGTTTTTGAGCGAAGAGTGCCGAGGTTGTGAGAAAGATGACTGTGTAGTAATTCGCACTTTTATTTCAAGTGGTTTAGGTATTAGGGTGAATCATAACTATGAAATCACTCATGTTTCTTTTGATTGGAATTTCCGTATTCACTCTTGCTGCCTTTGCGGAGAAGCCCATCACGGAGAATAAGGAATGGGGGCAGGCTTGTGGTGGAACTAACATCGCGGTGACTTCGGTCGCGGGTCGTATGGTTAGTATTGATGCGGTTAAGGAAAATTTTGCGGAGGGTCGGCAGTGGCAATGTCATTTTAAAGACGGCAAGATCGTTACCGCCTTGTATCGACATTATCTTGTGACGCGCAAAGCGGAGGGAGATGCGGGTGAATTTTCAACCGAACTAAAAGAAGATAAGGTGGAGTTATTCTATTTTCCTGATCATCAAATTGTCATCGAAGATCCAGCTTTAAGAAATGAGCTATTAGAGGTTATTGCGATTGCAAATCTGAAAGATCAGCCTGAGGTAGTGCCGGCTTTAGAAAAATGAAGCTAGAAGGAGAATAAGCTGTTGATAAGTGCGAGAAGTATTATCGAATTGCTTCGTTGATTTTCCAGTTAATTTGTTTGTTAGAAAGCTGCGAGACGCAGCTTGCACGGCCTGCGGCGAGACGCCGCAGCTACTTTCATTCCACCACCCTGAGATTTTCAGGCAATGTGCCGGGCATGCCGGCTAGGCGGGGGTTGGCTTCCCATGCTTTGGTGTTTCCTAGAATACGTTGACCTATGCGCTTTAGTGTCTCTTTGGCGTTTCTTGCGGAGGGTCGGGTATAGCTGATGCGCTCGCCTTCTTTTTTTGGTTCGAAGGACCATGAGAACATGAAACGTGAATCGACCATGCCGGGTTTTTCATTGTAGATGCGGGTTTCACCGAAGCGCATATCGGCTATCCAGATACCTTGCGCGTGGGGACGGGCGATCCACCAGCCTTGTGAAAACCAGTCGAGGGTTAGGACTTCTCGTTCGCTGGCTAAGGGAGCAACGATTTCCTTTTGGCGCGGGTAAACTGTCCAGCGAATGGGTTTCGAGGGGGATTCTAAAACCGAGTGATAGCCAACCCATATTTCATCTTCTCGCTCAACGACTGAGCGCCAGAGGAGAGTGTTGAAAGCGGTTGGAGCTTCCATTCTGCGGATGTATTCGATGTTGCGTAGGGCGAGGTCGGCATCGAACGAAGAGGATGCGTAAAATTTCATCGCAAAACTGAAGATGACATATCCGGTGCTGAGTCCGAGGCCCCAGTTGAGGATGCGGGTGCGCTTGGGTTGTTCTTTTTTGGATCGGTAAAAGACGAGCCAGATGAGGGAAATGAGCAGGGGGCCGGTGTAGAGCGGATCGATGATGAAGAGGTTGTTTAAACCGATGCGAGCAGGAGAAAACGGCCAGAGGACGGAGGTGCCGTATACGGTGAAGCAGTCGATGAGAACGTGAGTGAGCCAGTTTAGAAAGATAAACGTTCCTGCTCGCATGGGGGAGACTTTTTCGGCTTTCCAAAGATTAGAAAGTGGCTTCGCGAGAGCAAGGCTGGCGATGACCATAATTAGGAGCGAATGACTACCTCCACGGTGGAATGCGAGATCCTGGGCGTTATCGAGGAGGGGTGTGAAAATGATATCGAGATCCGGGATGGTTCCGAATAGCGCGCCCCAAATGATGGCGCGGTTGCCGATTTTTTTACCGAGAATTGCTTCGCCGATGGCGGCGCCGAGTGTTGCTTGCGTGAGGGAGTCCACTTAGAAAAAACGGGTTATCTGGACTTTGGGGGAGGATTAAGGTTTTTTCCAAATTCGTTCCATAGCAAACGTGTAATGTTAGACGACAGGGCGATCTGTGGGTCGTCGATAGCTTCTGGGGCAGGGTTGTAGGAAGTGGATTTTGAAAGTTGTCCACGGATCAGGTTGAAAACGGTTTTCAATAGTTCTTTGCGGAGCGCTTCGGGATTGTTGGACGTGAAGGAGAGGACATCGGTAGATGGGCTGTTTTTACTTTTGCCTGTCATCCATAAAGCGACGGGTGTCGGTGCGTCGTTGGTGCGTATGGTTTCACCTATGTTGAGTTCGAACTTACATTGAATGAGTCCGGAAGATGACTTTTGAATTTCTTTGGTGATATCTTCCATGATTTCAGGGAGGACTTTTGCAAATTTTTTCCCAGTGCCGACATGGATAACGATGGAATGAGAGGTTTTGAGATCTTGGTTCCATGCGGGTAGTGTTGGGCTGATGCGACGGATGTTGTCTAGTGCGAGATAGATTTGTTCGGGATTGCCTTGTGAGAGATCGAGCACGCGTTCGTTGGCGAGCAAGGCGCGTTGGGGAGCGTTTTGTTGTTCAAGTAAGGCCGCGAGTTTCAGCAATTTCGCAGCGCCATCTGGAGCGCGTTCTGAATAAGTATCCAGATTCTTCGGAGGTGAGAGGTCGCCAAGGTCGACTGTGCCTTGATAAACGACTGAGGGATCGACGGTAGATTGCTCGATGTTAGGGATGGCTGGAGTGGCGACAGCAATGATCTCAGGTTGTGTTTTGGATATGGGGAGGGAAGCGATGGCTTTTTTGTGAATGGTTTCCAGTTCTGCTTGTGAAGGAGGCGTAAGGAAATCGATCTTACGGGTGCTGATCCACCAGACGATCAAGACCATGAGAATGCAGCTTGGGATGGTAATGTATAAAGGAATTCGCATGTATGCTTGGCGGAAAACTTAGTGCGAGATGTCTGGAATGAAACAAAGAAAAACCCCACCGGCAAAAATATGCGGGTGGGGTGAAATTCTAGGTGCTGATTTAAGGATTAATCAGCGCTCTTTACGAGGAGGGCGCGTTTGCCAACACGGTCGCGTAGGTAATGAAGTTTGGCACGGCGGACTTTGCCTTGGGTGACGACTTCGATTTTCGCGATACGTGGGGTGTGGAGAGGGAATACGCGCTCGACACCTTCGCCGTAGGAAATTTTACGGACGGTGAAAGCGGAGTTGATGCCGGTTCCGCCTTTAGCGATAACGATACCCGCGAAAATCTGAACGCGCTCTTTTCCGCCTTCAACCACGCGGCAATGGACTTTGATGGTGTCTCCAACGTTGAATGATGCAACGTCTTCCTTGAGTTGCTCTTGTTCGATTTTCTTGATGATATCCATGATCGTAATTGCGGAAAAGGTGTGTGGTAGTTGCGGTACGGCGGTTTACCGAACGCGCGGGGCGAGATGGCTAGGGGATGTGTGTGGGTTTTGCAAGGCTGAAGTTTAAAATCAGCCAAAATTTTGGGATTTTTGGGGTCGAAATCCGGGCAGGAGATGGGTGCGGGCAAATTTTACCACAGAGAAGAGGAGGAAGATGGAGGACACGGAGGTCTAAAATATGATCTCTTCACACCTCAGCGAGGTGGCAGAAATTAGCCCGATGGTCGAAGACCTCGGGTAATACGATCCAAAAATATTCCGCATCCCGGCAGGGATGCCAGACGTTTGATTATGCGGTTCTGCGATCCCTGCCGGGATCGGATGTTTCTTTGGGCTGGCTCCCCGGGGTCTATGACCGCCGGGCTAATTTCTTTGATCCCTAAAGGGATCTTTGCCCATTACTTTTTATAAACGGCGCTCGGGTCGAATGAGAGGTTGGTCTGGGTGAATTTGAGGGCTGCGGGGGTGCCTGGGACAATTTTTCGGTAAAAACAGGAATCGCGGCCGGTGTGGCAGGCACCGGCGCCGATTTGATCGACCATGAGAATCAGGGCGTCTTGGTCGCAATCCGTGCGGATTTCGACGATTTTTTGGGTGTGGCCGGAGGTTTTGCCCTTGTGCCAGATTTCCGAGCGCGAGCGGGACCAATAGACCGCCTCACCGCATTCTAGGGTGAGTTTGAGGGATTCTGCATTCATGTAGGCGAGCATCAATGGCTCTTTGGTAGTGGCATCGATGGCCATCGCAGGGATGAGACCATCGGCATCGAATTTCGGGGCGAAATCGGTGGATTCCTCGATCTGAGCTTTGTCTTTGCGTGCGGAAAATGGGCTAGGTGACGACATGGCGGGGGAACTTAGGTTTCGAGCCGGAAACTTCAATCGGAATCATACAACCAGAATTCGCAGTGTTCACTGCGGATTCTGGGAGTTAAAAGTTTCAAGTTTTCAGTTATAAGGAAAATATTACGACTCGGCATCTGTCGATTGGCGGGTGGGCGCGATGGTGTCGATGGTTTTCAGGGTGGTTTCGGAAAGTGCGGGTGCGTCTAGGGCGGCTAGTGTGTCATCGAGTTGCGCGACGGTGCGTGCGCCGATGATGGCTGATGTGACGGCTCGGTGGCTCAGGGCAAATTGGATCGCCATGTGGTGGAGTGGCATTCCTTGAGATTTGGCGACTTGATCTAGCGCACGGATTTTTTCCTGTTGGGCGATGACTTGGTCTTCTTGGAGGAAGCCATCGGCGCGGGCGGCTCGGGAGTCGGCGGGAATGGCATCGACATATTTTGGGCTCAACATGCCTTGCGCGAGAGGTGAAAAAACCACGCAGCCGATTTTCTCTTGTTCGAGGTAATCGAGTATTCCCTCTGCCTCTGGCCAGCGATTCAGAATGGAATACGGCGGTTGATAGACGACGCAGCGCACGCCCATTTGTTTGAGGATTTCGACGGCCTGCTTGAGCATATCGAGTGGATATTTCGAGAGGCCGACGTAGAGGGCTTTGCCTGATTGCACAGCGGTGGCGAGTGCCGACATGGTTTCTTCGAGGCGGGTGTGGGGATCGGGTCGGTGTGAATAAAAGATATCGACGTATGGTAAGCGCAGGCGTTTGAGCGATTGGTCGAGCGAAGCTAACAGATGTTTCCGTGAACCCCATTCGCCATAAGGGCCGTTCCACATGGCGTGACCGGCTTTGGTGGTGATGATGAGTTCATCGCGATGTTGGGAAAAATCTTCTGCTAGAATACGTCCCACATTTTCCTCAGCCGATCCCGGAGGAGGGCCGTAGTTGTTGGCGAGGTCGAAATGGGTGATGCCGCGATCGAACGCGCGGTGCATCATCGCACGGGATTCCTGGAAATCATCGACGTGGCCGAAGTTATGCCAGAAGCCGAGAGAGATTTCGGGGAGGAGGAGGCCTGAGTCGCCACAGCGTCGGTATTTCATGCGGGGAAGTTTCAAGTTTCAAAGTTCAAGTTTCAAGGAAGAAGGCGCATTTGGTAGGGTCGTTTCGATGAAACGACCGCCAATGGATTTATTGATTGCGTACCGACGCGGTCGTTTTATCAAAACGACCCTACCAATATAATACCTAAGAACCTAATGCCTGCAGGCGCTGGAGTAGCGGGGGTTGCGTGTAATCGAGGTTCACGCGGTGTTTGTGGGGGGCTGGGGGGGAGAGGTGGTCGGAGGAGAGTTTTTTGAGGGCGGTGGCGAGGGCTTCTGGGGTGCCGGTGGATTTGGCGGCGTAGGCATCGGCTTCGAACTCGTGTTTGCGGGACCATGCGTTGGCGAGGACGGAGAGGAATTTAGAAGCGGGTTCTAACAAGATCGTGAAAAACACGAGTCCGGTGTAGGTGGAAATTTTCTCTATGAAAAATGCGTCATGGAGGAGGCGGGCGAAGGTGCCGTTGGGATCGGTTGCGAGGCCGATGAGGAAAAAGATGAGAGCCATTTGTAGAATGCCGACGAAGAGGCGTTGTTTAATGTGGCCGAGTTTGAAGTGGCCGATCTCGTGGGCGAGGATGGCGAGGATTTCTGGGGTGGTGGATTTATCGACCAAGGTATCGAACAGGGCGATTTTTTTATGTTTCCCGAAGCCGGTGAAGTAGGCGTTGGCTTTGGTG
>JANOKJ010000108.1:0-3750 GCA_031419275.1 Akkermansiaceae bacterium
CAGCTCCGCTCTTTGATGCAGTCCAACAAGCTCCTCGCTGAAAAAATCGAAAAACTTGAGGAAAAATACGATCAAAACTTCCAAATCGTCCTCGACGCCATTAATCAACTTATCACAGCCGACGAAATCCCAAGCAAAGAACTCGGCTTCCACACCATTAATCAATAATCAAAACTCAATCTCTTCCTCCGCGTCCCTCAGCGACCTCTGCGCCTCCGCGGTGAAAAATTTTCTTCAAATCATGAACGCCATCGAATTCACCGAACCACAAAAAATCACCGTCATCGACCGTCCGAACGAGGAAAATCCTGCACCCGGCGAAGCCATCGTCCGCACCCATCGCATGGGTATCTGCGGCACCGACCTTTCCTGCTACCTCGGTAAATTCCCATTCTTCGCTTACCCCCGCACCCCCGGCCATGAGCTTGGCTTGGAAGTGGTCGCGGTCGGAGAAGGCGTCACTAACGTGAAGGTTGGCGATAAATGCTCGCTCGAACCTTACTTCAACAATCCCGAATCCCCGACCTCGAAGAAAGGCAACTCCAACTGCTGTCCCGGCGTCCAAGTCATCGGTGTCCACAACAACGGCGGACTTCGTAAAGGCACCTTCATCGTCCCCGCCCATAAACTCCATCCCGGTAACGACCTCTCATACGACCAACTCGCCCTCGTCGAAACCCTCGCCATCGGCTACCACGCCGTACAACGCGGCAATCCAAAACCCGGCGAAACCGTCCTCGTCATCGGCGCAGGACCTATCGGTCTCGCTTGCTTGGAATTTCTCAAACTCATGGCAGGCGTGAACGTGATCGTCATGGACATGGTTCAATGCCGACTCGATTTCTGCGCCAAAAACCTCGGCATCAAAACCGGCGTCCTCGCAAAAACCGACGGTTCCCACCTCGCCGATCTCGAAAAACTCACCAACGGCAATCTCTGCGATGTGATCATCGATGCCACGGGTTCGCCACGTTCCATGTCCACCTGTTTTGAATTCGCAGCTTTCACGGGTCGCGTCGTCTACGTCGGCATCACCACCTCGGATCTCCAATTCCCACACGCCCCGGTGTTCCACCGTCGCGAACTCACCCTCCTCGCCTCCCGCAACGCCCTGCCATCCGACTTCCCGGAAATCATCAACCTCATACGCCAAGGCAAAATCAACACCGACATCTGGATCACCCACCGCATCGGCTTCGACGAAGTCCCAGAAAAATTCGCCCAATTCACAGATCCAAACCTCGGAGCCATCAAAGCCATCATCGAAGTCCGTTAAATTTCAAATCTCAAATTTCAAGTTTCAAACAAGAATGAAATTCCTTTCCAGGCTGTTGTCCTCACAAGCCATTTGCATAAAAAATGGAACAGCAACTTCGCTAAAAGGAAAACACACCAACCGTCATCTATCAGAAATAGCATCACTCAGCGAAGAACACGGAGTGCAAAAAGCTGAGATATGGATTAACGGAAACGGCAAGATCACATTCTCGCCGGAAATACCTCAAAAAATCCATCAACGTCTGCGAAACATTATTAATAACGCTAATTATTGAATCAAAAAACAACACCAACACCTTTGCGTAACTCTGCGATCTTCGCGGCTTTGCGTTGAAAACCTCTTCCTATTAAAATAATGAAAATTTGTCCCAAGTATACATTCGGCGTCGGCGATCGCTTCGCCAACGGCGCGCACGCCCAACTCAACGCGTTCATCGCTGCTAAAGAACTCGGCATCGATATCTGCCCAGTTTGGAACAAATCCAACCGCGAGCACGACATCATCGGCTCTCAGCCCCAATCCACTCGTGACGCTGCTGACAAAGCCGTCGCCGACCTCGGATGGACTGGCGAATATCTGTTAGACGCTGATCATATCAATCTCAAAACTGTCGACCGCTTCATCGCTCCCTGCAATTTCTTCACCCTCGACGTCGCCGATGACATTGGCGAAGCCGCCGATCCTGCGGACGTTGCCGCGTTCATCGATCGCCACCCGGAACTCATTGGAACGGTTTTCATCGCTGGCATCGATCAACCATTCGAAATCACCCGTGCTGACGTAGAAAAAACCGCAAACCAATTCCTCAAAGCCACCCAGAAAGCGAAAGCGATCTACGATCACATCGTCGCTGCAAAAGGCACAGATTTCGTGACGGAAGTTTCCATGGACGAAACCGACAGCCCACAGACCCCGCCGGAGTTGTTAGTAATCCTCGCTGCCATCGCAGATCAAGGAATACCTATCCAAACCATCGCGCCTAAATTCACCGGACGTTTCAACAAAGGCGTCGATTACGTCGGCGATGTCGTGCAGTTCGAAAAAGAATTTAACGACGACCTCGCCGTCATCGCTCACGCGGTCGCCGCTTACGGTCTCCCGAAAACATTGAAACTCTCGGTCCATTCCGGTTCTGATAAATTTTCCATCTACCCAGCCATCAAACGAGCCATCGCCCGCACCGGTGCCGGACTTCACATTAAAACCGCCGGCACCAACTGGTTGGAAGAAGTCATCGGTCTCGCAGAATCCGGTGGAACCGGACTGGCTCTCGCGAAAGAAATCTACTCCCAAGCCCTCGCGAAAAAAGAAGCTCTCTGCCAGCCATACGCGACGGTCATCGATATCGATTTCGAAAAACTTCCCTCCGCTGAAACCGTCAACGCATGGACCAGTGATCAATTCACCGGCGCACTCCGCCACGATCAAAGTAATCCACTCTACGATGCGAACGTTCGCCAATTGCTCCATGTCGGTTTCAAGATCGCCGCGATGATGGGTGAAACCTACATCAAAGCCCTCCACGACAACCGCACCATCGTCTCCCGCTGCGTCACCGAGAACCTCCTCGACCGCCACATGAAGCCGCTGTTTTTGTAATCAAATTAAAACTAACAACTGCCGAAGATTCGATGTTATTTCATCGCGATCCAATACACCTGCTGCAACAGCAAGTGTGACTGTTTCCCATTCATCAATGCGGCGGCGAAGTGGGCGAAGGTATGTTGTCGTCGGTGTTCCTTTGGATGACCAATAGACTGGGCCTATCGACAGAGTTGAATGACCCCAAACCCAAGGTGGGTTTAAACCCCATGGTCAAACTCGGGTGGCCAGTGGAGCATGACCATGTGGTAGATGACCTGTTTAGAAAATCGTCAACTGCAATCAAACTACCCAAAGAACATCTATCCAATGAAAACCAGAACTACAAAGAACGTCATCCTCCGCTCAAGCATGGCACTCGCCGTCATGATCGCTCTCCACACGCCCACAATCTCATCGGCCGCCGAGCCTGCCGAAGGCAAAGAGATGAAAATGGAAAGCAAGATGATGGAGAAATGCGAGGAGATGAAGAAAGAGAAGCAGAAGATGCATGCGAAGATGAAAGCACAGGATGCTGAACTCACCGCAGCCGTCGCCACCATGAACAGCGCGACCGCGGATAAAAAACTCGATCTACTTGCCGGCGTGGTTACTCAATTGGTCGATCAACGCACGGCCATGCATGTTCAAATGGCCAAGATGGAAGAGAAGATGATGAAGCACATGATGGAGCACATGAAGATGGGCAAGGAATCCATGTCAAAATGTCCCATGATGAAGGAAATGGATGGGAAATCCGATGAAGCCCACGCCGAGCATCATGAAAAATCGGAATAATTGCCGAACGCCAAGACGCCTCACGAAGAAAGTAACATGATGACGGAGCGTGCGGACAACTGGATGAATGGATCGATGGGTGGAGGGACGTG
>JANOKJ010000109.1:0-7285 GCA_031419275.1 Akkermansiaceae bacterium
CCATCGTGTATCTGGTTGGACTTGAAGAAGGATTCCTGCCTCACAGCCGCAGCGTCACCGAAGGCACGAAAGACGAGGAGCGCCGACTCCTTTACGTCGGCATCACCCGTGCCCAGGAATCCCTGACCCTCACCTACTGCACCACCCGCGTCAAATGGGGCCAGAAAACCGGCTGCCAACCCTCCTCCTTCATCTGTGAGCTAGATGACAAGCACCTCACTCACACTTCATTCGACGAAATCCAAAACACCGAAATGAGTGAAGACGATCTCAGTGATTTTTTCGCCAGCATGAATAATATCTTCTCAGGAGATAAATAGGCAGCCCCTACATGTCGGGGCCAAAGGTCCATATCTCACGGTATGATTCAACCCCTCGAGTCCTTAACTTTCTAAGCGCCGTAAGATATAGACGCCTAGGATAGGCGTCCCTGCCTGAAATGAAGCTCAACTCCCCCCACACACCCTAAATTTAAACCTAGATTTCTCCGTCCGTAGCGAATTAAACTTCGTCCCTCAATCTTATGGAATTTCAATGTCCGCACTGCCAACTCAGCATGACTGCTGATAACGAATACGCTGGAAAAGTCGTCGCATGCCCCGGCTGCAACGACAAATTCATTGTTCCCGCTCTACCTAGCACAGCTCAAACCTCCGCAAGTCCGTCCGAGCAACGGGCTGCAACCCCGCAAGGTCAGCGTGGTGGCTGGCACGAAGCAGATCACGCCAACGTCAGCTTTCTCATCAGCTTCGGCTACGGCGTGTTGTTCACCGCTGTTTTCCTTGGAGCCATGTTCCCCTTCGCGGGCCAATACTTCTCTGACATCTTCCTCGACCGCGGTTGGGTCAACTATGCGGAAGTCTTCCTCTTCGTCTGGGGCATCGTGATCTTGGTCATGAAATGGAAAAAAACCAAACGTCAGCGCCAAGCCATGCTGTTGGACATTGTTCCTAACAAACTGGGCACTGAAATCAATTCGGATACCATCGGAAGTTTCATCGATCATATTTACAAACTTCCGCACCGCCTACGCGACAGCCTGATGGTTAACCGTATCCGCAAAGGCATGGAGCTATTTGAAAAACGTAACAACAATGGCGAGGTCTCAACCTTCCTTGGCTCACAGTCAGACATCGATGCCAATCGCATCTCTGGCTCATACACGCTACTTAAAGTTCTCCTGTGGGCCATTCCCATCCTTGGTTTCATCGGGACCGTTCAAGGTCTCTCGCAGGCTGTCGGTTCACTTTCCGCTGGTGCGACAGATCCGGAGGCATTAAAGGCCTCAATCAATAGTCTAACAAAAGGCCTTGGAGTCGCCTTTGATACCACCTTACTCGGTCTTATTCTATCCATGATCATGTCATTCCCAATGGCAATCATGCAGAAAAACGAGGAAGAAATGCTTACTGAGATCGATGCCTTCTGTACTGAAAAATTATTACCGAAACTCAATGATTCTCAAACCGGCACGAACAGCCTCTTGCTATCCCAAGCCGAGAGTCTCCCAGCCTTTGCCGCCTCACTCTCCCAAGCTCATGAAGTCTTTCTGATCAAACTCAATGACGCGTCGCATCTTTTACGCGATGTGAGTGAAACCCTAAAAACCCGTCTCGACGCCCACCAAACTAAAGTTGAAGACACTTTCCAGCAATCCGTGGACAAACTCACCAACCAAACCCGAGACGCCTTCTTACAGCCCACAGCTGAGCTTAACCAATACTTCGCCTCACTCGCCAAGGGAGTTGATTCACTCAACGCAACTCTCAAGCAACTCGGCAGCGAAACCATCGTCATTAAGAAAAAAGGTTTTTTCTCTCGTTAACCGATGTCGCGTCGACCTTCCAGTGCAGCAGGAGCCGGAGTTTCGCTATTTCCGTTTCTCAGTATTCTTGCGTGCTTGATTGGAATTCTAACCATGATGATCAAAATCATCAGCGATATCAAAGCGCAGGAAACCGCCGGACGAGGCGAAGAAGAAATGGCACTCGCCAAGCAGCATCAGCAAATCAAAGTCGAAATCAAAAACGAGCAAAAGGAACTTGAACGCATCAAAGCCGTCCTCAAAGAGCGCAATGCAGCCCTCGTTAAATTGGAAGAACTCGAAAACAAACGGATTGTCCTGCGCAAAAAACTCGACGACGCAAAATCAGCTCCCAAAGAAACAGATCAAGCCTTACAAAAACTGTTAGAGCAACTCATCGACCAAATTGCCATCCTGAAAAAAGAGCGCCCTAAGTTTGAAATGGAACTCGCTGATCTTAAAGCGGAACTTGCGAAACGTAAAATCAAGCCAGACACCAAAACCCCGCCGGTTCGCATCAATCCAACGGGCTCAGGTATCTCAGCGAACACTGAAATTTTCTTCATCGAATGCAACACCAACGGACTGGTCATTCTGGATAAAGGCGGGGCCAAAAAAATAGTTTCAGCCGCCACCATCGATACCGACAGCGAACTCGCGAGCACTTTCAACCGCGCCAAATCATCCACCAAACACCTCGTGCTTTTTCTCATCCGTGGGGATGGCAGCAGCACCTACCGAACTGCCGCCGTTCTAGCGGAGAATAAATACACTCTGACCACCGGCAAACTTCCCATCCCAACCCAAGGAGAACTGGATCTCTCCCTTTTCTTGAACCGCTAGAACCCCATAATGGCCCGCAGAAAATCCAACGACGAACAAGGCGTGAGCATGGACTCACTCATGGACGCGCTTACCAACGTCGTCGCCGTGCTCATCGTGATTCTGATCCTGTTGCAAGTCGATGTCGGCCAAACCGTCGAGCGCTTGCTCAACGAACTCGAACCCGCAACTCCCGAACAGATCGAACTCGCTCTGTTGGAAAAAGAAAAACTAGCGGCGCAAATCACCAAACAGGAACAAATGCTCAAAGCCCCCGAGCCCACTCCAGCAGAAATCGGCGCCATTCAAGCTGACCTCTCCATTTTGGAAGTATCCCTGAAAAATCACGAAATGAGTCTGATGGAACTATCAGATCTCAGAAAGAAAGTAGATGCTCAGAAACCGATCGAAACCGCAGAAAAGAAAAAAACCGATGCCATTTTAGCAGAAATAGCACTTATCAAAGCGCAACTCGATCAAACGCCGTTGCCCAAAGCCCCGGAAGCTACAGTGGTGAAAATTCCCAACAGCCGCGACATCCCAGAATCGGCCCAAATTTTTTACTGCTTCATAAACAAGGATCAGGCAATTCTCGTCGATGTCATCGAAGCTAAAAAAATGATCATGGCAGAAATGAAACGCAATGAACGGGCATTGACGCATTCGATAAAAAAAGCCCCGAAGAAACCGGATGTGACCATCTATGACCAAACAAAAGTTGTGAAACATTTTAGCGATAAAGCGCTCAAAATTCGCAATCTCAATGTCACGGTTCCTCCTAACAAAACCGCGTATTACCTTAACACACGCATCACCTTCGACCCAACCAAAGGTGACGCCACTCTCGCCGATATGGAACAACCCAGAGGACGTTTTCATAAAGTTTGCGAATTCGTAAAAGAGACTCAATTCAGCGTCATTATTTTCAAAGTGCATCCCAACGGCTTTGCCACCTACCTCAAAGCGCGTGAAATCGCCGATGAAATGAAAATCCCCTGTGGCTGGGAAATCGACGGAAATAACGCATATCAAGAAATGCTTCCCTTCGGAGTCAACAGACTTGAAGAACCTCCCCCACCAACCGGCCCCAAAAAGCCCCCCAATACCAATCCTAAGCGCAAGCTGGATTGAGTGTTTTTTGACCTAGTTTCAGATCAAGATAAAACTCACTTAATCTCCAGCCTTTAGCAATCGACTTAATCCTGTCCACTTTTATAAATCATGCCCCGTATCGCTCGCATTTTTCTCTGGATCTTCATTTCCCTGCTCGGCGTCACCGCTGTCGCCGTAGCTGCCTTTCAACGTGGCGAACCCGTCAACGCCCTCTGGCTTGTCGTGGCTGGCGTCTGTACTTTCGCGGTTTCATACCGATTCTATTCCGCCTGGCTCATGGCCAAAGTGCTAACGATCGACGACAACCGCGCGCCCGCCGCCGTCACTTGCAGCGATGGCAAAGATTTTGTCCCAACTCCGAAATGGGTGGTGTTCGGTCACCACTTCGCGGCCATCGCCGGTCCGGGTCCGCTGGTAGGTCCTGTGCTCGCAGCTCAATTTGGTTATTTGCCCGGCATGATCTGGATTCTCGTCGGTGCCACTCTCGGCGGTGGGGTTCATGACGCTGTCATCCTTTTCGCCTCGATGCGTCGTAACGGAAAATCGTTAGGCCAGATGCTCAAAGAGGAAATGAATCCGGTCATCGGTCTGATCGCGATGATCAGCCTACTGGCCATCATGACGATTCTGTTAGCGGTGCTTGGACTCGTTGTCGTGAAAGCCTTGGCCGAAAGCCCGTGGGGACTTTTCACCATCGCCGCCACCATCCCTCTGGCGTTTGTCATGGGCATCATGATCAAGAGCGGAAAAGTCGGCGTCACCGCGGCCTCCGTGTTTGGCGTGATCGGACTGATGGCGGCGGTGGTCGCTGGAAAATATTTACCTCCATCTCTAACAGAAGCACTCACCCTCAAGCCTACGCAACTCGCCTGGGCGATCATGATCTACGGCTTCGCCGCCAGTGTTCTGCCAGTTTGGATGTTGTTGGCTCCGCGTGACTATCTGAGCACGTTCATGAAACTCGGCACAGTCGCGATCCTTGGGATTTTCATTGTGATCTTAGCGCCTCCCCTGCACATGCCGGCACTCACGCCATTCATCCACGGTGGTGGCTTCGTTGTCCCGGGTCCGGTGTTTCCCTTCGTTTGCATCACCATCGCCTGCGGTGCGATCAGTGGTTTCCATTCACTCATCGCCTCTGGCACAACTCCCAAACTCTTAGCCCGTGAAAAAGACATCCGCCTCGTCGGCTACGGTTCGATGATCGTGGAAATGCTCGTTTCACTGATGGCCATTATCGCCGCCTGTGCCCTCCAGCCCGGCGAATATTTCGCCATCAACTCCCCCGTGCCTCCAGGCAACAAGGCAGCTCTGAGCGCACAAATCGAAAAGATCAGCAACATCGACGACAAAGGCACTTACAAAGTCACCGAAGCGGACATGCTGCGCATGACCCGCGACATGGGTGAACCTACGACCGTGAAACTTGCCGATGGCACGGTCGTCAACGACTACCCAACCATGGTCGGAAAAACCGGTGGCGCTCCCACCTTTGCCGTCGGCATGGCGCACCTCTTTGCAAAAGTCATTCCCGGAAAAACCGCGCTTTCGCTCTGGTATCACTTCGCCATCATGTTTGAGGCGCTGTTTATTCTAACCACCCTCGACGCCGGAACGCGCGTGGGCCGTTTCATTCTCCAGGATCTGTTAGGAAACATCTCGCCAAAACTTGGCAAGACCGATTCATGGCTAGGCAACGTCCTCGCCACCGGCCTGCTCGTTGCCGCATGGGGTTTCTTTCTCTATCAAGGAGCCCTCGATCCCGCCGGTATTGCTAAAAGCCTCTGGCCCATCTTCGGTATTTCCAACCAACTCCTCGCTGTCATCGCCCTCTGCCTCGGCACTGTAGTTCTCATCAAAATGGGCAAAACCCGCCACTGTTGGGTCACCGCCGCACCCATGCTATTTCTCACCGTGGTCACCTTCTCCGCTGGCTACCTGAAAATCTTCTCACCCGGTGCCGCCGGCTTCATCCCGGAAATCGTAAAACAACAAGCCCTCATTGATACAGGCATCACTGGCACTGCCCTCAAAGCTGCCCAAACCTCACTCTTCAACGCCCGCATCGACGTCGCCGTCACCATCACCTTCCTGTTCTTCGTTACCATTATCGTCCTAGGCACCGCCCGTGAATGCTGGCTCCTCATCACGAAGCGAAAAGCCATCGTCCTCCAAGAAAGCGAATACACGCATCATATCTAACAAAATTTCAAAGGACCTCGCGACTCCAGCCTGCCCCGACCTGTCGGCGGTCGCGCATTGACGATTATCCCCCATGAAATCCGCACTAAAAATACTAGCCCCCATCTTCATACTTGGAGTCATTTACGTGATAGGCGTATTCACCTATTACGAACCACAGTTCCCACTCGGTGAAATTTACCTAAAATCCAAGTATCACCCTGAAGAACAAGATCTCCGAAGTATCTCAGAACATTTAAAGGATACGAATGGAGGTTCATTGCCTGAATCATTTGATAAGTATTTGTTCAATAAACTAGCTAAAGCCAAGAAGGACTCCCCCGAATACAGGAACATCTTGGGATTCTATGCTAATCAATCGATCTCTTCTAACGCTGGAATGAAGATATTTGAAGACGGCAGCCAGTATTTACCATCTATCATTCGATATGGTAGAGCTGCGTCTGCAGAGGAAAAGCAGGAAGGCTTTCTCTATCTCGCCTATGGCATTGCACAAAAGAAAGAAGCACCCATGCCTATGTTAACTTCCCAATCCTCAATAAATGAGAATTTTACATTCATTGAAGAAGGTAATCTTTCTGCAGTAGGCATTGGATCTTCGAAACCATGATGGCTAACTAGTTACAGCTTATCACTCACCCCTCTTTCCTCGCCAGAATCCACATCAGATCAGAAATTCGATTCAGGAAAAGCCGCACCACCTCCGGAACCCCGCCTTCGGCTTCGTGAAGTTCTAACACATGCCTTTCCGCGCGGCGCGCCACGGTGCGGGCGAGGTCGAGATGCGCTCTCGCCATCGATCCCTCGGCTCCCGGCACCGCCCAATGCGTGAATCTAACGCCACCCTCCTCGATCTCTTTCGCGGTCGAAGTCAGCCAATCCAAATCTTCCTCACGAACCATCGCGTAGCCTTTTTCGGCATATTGCGCCACGTCCTCCGGCAGACACGCGAGCTGGCCCATCAATCCGAACAACAAATTCTGCACCCTATCCAATATTGCGGTGTGCCGATTCTCAACGTCCGCTGCCCGAGCCAGCCCAATGGCCGCATTGAGCTCATCGATGGTTCCCAGCGCCCCAAACCGAAGTGAGGTCTTGGCGATCCTACGCCCGAACATCAAATCCGTCATCCCGTCGTCACCGCGTTTTGTAATAATACTCATTTCTTTGAAGATGTATGTTGAAACTCTCTGAGCAACAATGAAGATATACGTTAATCATGAGAGAAACGGAATTAGCGAATCAATTGGAGCAGACCATAGGCGAAGTGATTCGCGGTCAGCAGGACACGATACGAAAAGTCCTCGCCTGCATGTTTGCAGGTGGACATGTATTGCTTGAGGA
>JANOKJ010000110.1:0-3040 GCA_031419275.1 Akkermansiaceae bacterium
ACGCAACTTCGCCAATTGGCCGGCCATGTTGCCCACGGCGCCGGCGGCGCCTGAGATGTATATCACATCGCCCGCCTTTACGTCGACCATCGTCAATCCCGCCCACGCCGTCATGCCGGTCATGCCGAGGGTGCCGAGATATACGGAGAGCGGTTGCACGGCTTTGTTGATGGCATGCAGTTCCTTGGGTGCGGCGATGAACGCCTCCCGCCAGCCGTAACTGGACGTGACGATATCGCCGACCTTGAACTCACTGGAGCGTAACTCGACCACCTCGCCGACGGCACCACCTTCGAGCGCTTTTCCGATCTCAAATGGCGGCACATACGACTTCCGGTCGCTCATGCGGCCACGCATGTAGGGATCGACGGACATGAAAAGATTGCGAACGAGCACTTGCCCGTCCTGCAGCGGATCCAGCGTGGTTTCCGCCAGGGTGAAGTTGTTGGCGGTGGGGACGCCGGTGGGGCGTGAGGCGAGTCGTATCTCGCGGCTGGTGGTGAGTTGCATAAAGGAGGTGAGTTGCTGAGCTAGTTTGGTTAGGCCAAAGAAGAGTAGCGCAAACAAAAGTAACGTTAGTAGATGATCCGAGTTACAGCTGTGGGGTGTTATATCTACGGGGAAGTATTAAAGAGAATTAAGGCGCTGCCGCAGCGGCTATTACACCCGTTGATGTGGAAACGGAGCCATCGAGCGAAATCACTTCTTCGTCCAAAGCTGCCAGCACGCTTGCGGGGCTCATCGCTTGTTGTAGGACAGCGGCACCGGAGTCATGCCGGTTAGGCACGTTGGGTAGGTCTCGCCGCATTTCCTCCAATAATTCTATCAGTTTAGCGGTCTTTTGCTCGATCAAAAGTGTCACTTTTAAATCCAAATGGTCGCGCTGTTCACTCAGTCTGGAGACCCTGTTTTGCCTGATCAATACCACGACAGTGGTCAGTAGCCCGGCCAAGCCCATGATGCCTTGTAATGCGAAAAATGGCGACTCGTCGAACATGGGCCGGCCCCAGCGGAGTAGCGATAGGTTGATGCCGATCCACAGAATGACGAATGCCAGAATAACTATTAAAAATGCTGGCCGCCCAACAAAGCTGCCGATATTTTCAGCGTAGCGCTGTGAGATGCTGCGCTTATGTTCTTCGCGCACATAGAACTCGTGCACAGCGCAGATGTTCTCGCTCACTTCAGCACTCTCGGCACTGGGCTTGGGGCTGACATCCGCACCACCATGCGCCGCTGGGGCTTGGGGTATATTCTCGTTATAGCTTTCGGTTAACATGTTCAGATTACTAAATTTACAATTTCCCGATTGGGCAGTTTGGTCGTTTGTTGTTAAATCAATAGCGTTATTCGCCAATCTGCTATCCTAGGGTGTGCGCTATCAACAGCACTGGCGATTATCGCCGGACTATATAATTACTCTTCTATCGTCTCACGGGCGGTGATGTTTGAAATGACGGTATGGAGTTATGAGGTTTGTTAGAGTGATGTCATGTCGATAACGAAGCGGTATTGTCAGCTTCCGCCAACTATCGAAACACGTCGATGCAGTGTCGACGGCCGTTTCAATCTGCTGATCGGTGTGTTCGTCGAAGCTCTTTACTAGTTTGCCGTTATAAGGATTGATGCTTTGGTAACTCATGACTCGTAAGGTGCCGATGCGGTGTAGGCGGGGCTATGGGGCAAAACCCGACTTAGTTAAATCATCTCTCAAGGATTGATTTTCCGGTTAACGTGAAGCGTCTTACTCCACAATTTCTTGGATACTTTTGGTGACGGCGACTCTCTCTTTTCCGGTCGTCTTCTCCGAAGCATCCATGAGCGCACTCAACTCTTGAGTCTCAGTGGGTAACTCCTCGAACATCTCAAAATCGCGGCCAAGGTTCTTCTCTTGCTCAGGTGGCAGAGATGAAGGGCTGCTGTCCACCACGAGAGTGATGGCAAATTCACCACGCAACGCCTTGGAGTAAGGACAGGTCTGGTGAGCCCCCTCCATAATGCGCACGGCTTGGTCGAGTTCAATGTCGGGGAGCAGCGCATGTAGCTCGACGGTTAGGCCGTAGCCACCATGGTCATCCTCGACCAGACTTACCCTTGCACGCACGGTGGAGTTTTGGATCGGGATGCCGAGCTTCTCAGCCGCATTGACTACTGCTCCGTGATAGCAGGCGGAATAGGCACCGGCAAACAACAGTTCGGGATTCGGACCGCGCGTTTCAATACCCGCTTCCAACGGATTTCCCAAAGTGATATCTAGCAGTCCATCGATTGACTTTACAGTCCCTGATCGGCCGCCTTTGGAAATCGCTTCTGAGGTAAATAGTGTTGTCATAGATTTTTGAGTGTAGGTGATGCAGAGGCATGATGACGATGAGGTGTAACCCTACGACCCCAGAGTGATTTGGAACTAAACCAACCTACAGGGCGAGTGCTTGAGTTCCGACTCGCTCAGGCGTCAGTCACCAGTGCTGCCAGACTTGCCAGAGGGGTCGGGCTCAGGGGTCGTCTTCAGAAACTTTTGTCGACATTGCTCGCTGCAAAAGTAGAACGTCTCGCCTTCTTGCACGGCGTAGAGCGCCGTGGTAGGGTTCACGGACATGCCACATATCGGATCATTGTATCCAGAGTGAAGCTGTTCTTCTGTCAGAGGTTCGATAGGTTTCATTTTAGTGTGATGTTAGATTACTGGATGATAGGATTCATCAGAGTGTAAATCCCGCCGCATTAAGGGCAGTGCGCAGTTTTGCTTTACCGTCTTGTTCAATGACATCGCCGTGCCCGACGATCACCCGGTCGAAATCCCATTCGAGGATCGAGGCTAACGAACTCCGGAAAGCTGCCTCATCCTTGACCCCCTCTTTAATTGGCCGGGACATGCCTGGATGATGCTCGCCGCCAACGGCGGCATGCAGGAGCAACTCCGTCCAGATCGGCTCATCGCTGCCAAAATTGAAGACCAGTTCGGTGAGGATCAAGGTTCGTGAGGGGACGTGGAACAGTGCGGTATCGCGCGCTTCTGGCGCTCCTTGAATCTCCAGAG
>JANOKJ010000111.1:0-13224 GCA_031419275.1 Akkermansiaceae bacterium
TCTCGCAATACCAGGTCGACTCGACTTTCAACAACTTCTGCACTTAGAGAAAGAGCTTCAGGGCAGGAAGATCACCTTTCTGATTGAAGAAAGCGATTCCTATGACCCCGCTCTCCGCAGTCACATGGAGCGTTCCGAGAGAGGCGCAATGTTTTCCATTAAAGACGAAAATCCAGCCGCCGCCGGTCAGCAACTTGCTGGGTATCTCAAAAATAATGGCATCTTGTTATTTGTTCCCGGCCGATCCAATACCCGGCCAGCGACGCCTATTCACATTCCCTCGACTCACCTCAAAACCCTCGTTGAGTTTAAACTCCCAACCCTTCCCATCGCGATCGATTGCCCACGCGAATCGTGCTTGGGAATCGAAAAGGTCTCATCCCTTCCGCATGCCGTCTTCTCAATCGGACAACTCCTGAGCGAAAAAGAAATCAATCTACCCAGTTTTCAAGGAAATCTGTTAGATGCATTTGCAAACGCATACAGCACACGCAGTATCATTCATGGCTCACTCGCAACAGCCTTGCTTTATGGATTGAAGAAAAATCCCACCGACAAAATTGTCGATGGCTCAGATGATTCAGAAATTCCCTTTTCTAACATTCTTCCAGCCGCAATCGCGCTTTCCAAATTCATTATTAAGGAAACCGATAAGCCACGTGTTGCTATCGTTCTCCCTCCCGGCAAAGGCGGCTTGATCGCCAACCTCGCCGTCTTATTTGCTGGGAAAGTCCCAGTGAACCTGAACTTCACCGCCTCGCACGACGCCATCCGTTCCTCCATCCGGCAAGCAGATGTGGATCGGTTCATTACAGCAGATCCTTTTGTCCGTAAGGTACCCAGCTTCCCATGGCCACCCAATCGCGACCTCATTTTCATTGAACGCACACTTCCAGAGATCAAAAAAGAAATCGTCAAATGGGCTTTGATTTCAAAATTCCTCCCTGCGTCATGGCTAGCCAACATTCTCGGACTCAACAAGCGCCGCGATAACGATGAAGCAGTCCTACTATTCACCTCCGGCTCATCCGGTGAACCCAAAGGTGTGCCACTCACCCATCGCAACGTCCTCGCAAACGTCCTTCAATTTGGCTCACGCCTTAATATGGGGCGCAACTCCTCTATCCTCGGCTGCCTCCCGCTATTCCATTCCTTCGGCTGCACCGTCACACTTTGGTATCCCATCATCGAAGGCATAAATCTTGTCACCTATCCGTCGCCTCTCGAAACCAAGCGTCTAGCAGAACTCATCGCCATCAACCAAATCAACGTCCTCCTTGCCACGCCGACCTTCCTGCGCGGATACATGAAACGCATTGATCCAGCTCAACTCAAATCCCTCCAACTCGTCGTTACAGGTGCGGAAAAACTTCCCCAAAATCTCGCCGATGCGTTTGAAGAAAAATTCGGTGTGCGTCCGATGGAAGGTTATGGCCTCACCGAGACCTCACCAGCCACCAACATCAATCTACCCACACCGCATCAGACCGCAAACTCACACACCCTCCCCGCGCGTCTAAACGGTTCAGTTGGACAACTCCTCCCCGGTATCGCCATCCGCCTAGCCGATCCCGTCACTAATGCCAGCGTGCCGCTCGATCAACCCGGCATCATCATCCTCAAAGGCCCTAACATTTTCCAAGGATACCTCAATGACACCAAACGCAGCAAGGAAGTCCTAACAGACGATGGCTGGTTCAAAACCGGAGATGTCGGCATATTTGATGCCGATGGTTTCCTTCACATCCAAGGCCGTATTTCCCGATTCTCTAAAATCGCAGGTGAAATGGTTCCTCACGAAACTTTAGAAGCAGCTATCAACAAAGTCCTAGGTCTTGATAACGAAACCGAACGCAAAATCGCTATTGTTGGAGTTCCTGATGAGAAAAAAGGTGAAGCCATCGTCCTTCTCTCCACCATCGCGGGTCAAGCTCTGGAACAAGAATGCATCGATCTCCGATACAAACTCCTCGATGAAGGAATCACTTCCCTTTGGTGCCCAAGACAAATCCTACCCGTAAAAGAGATTCCACTTCTCGCATCCGGCAAACTCGACATCAAAAGCTGCCAAGACCTCGCAAACAAAATTTGATCAGACTTAGGCAGGCAACTTCCCAATCGCCTTCTTCATCTTCTCGAGCCCTTCCATCATCCTCGATCTCGGGCAAGCGAAGTTGAAACGCACCCAACCCGGCCAGCCGAAGAAGGCTCCGTCGGATAAGAACAATCCCGCTTCTTTTTCAAAGAATTCCGCAGGATTTTTCACATCCAACTTCCGTGCATCAATCCATGCCAGATAAGTCGCTTCTGGTGTGTGCACCGACAAACCTTCGCATTCTTGATTGATGAATCGAACCAACTCATCGCGATTTCCTTTTAGATAAGAAATCAATTCCTGACGCCATGGCTCGCCATCACGATAGGCAGCTTCAGCCGCGTAGTAGGAAAGCGCATTGATCTCAGCCAACGTGTGTCCTTTGGCGGTGTTGAATTTTCTACGAAGCGAATCGTCGGGAATAATTGCAAACGCGTATCCCAAACCGGCGATATTCCAGGTCTTGCTGGGTGAAAGCAAAGTGATCGATCGAGCAGCGAGTTCCTGTGGGAGTTGCAATGCTGAGAAATGCGGTGTCGAAGCTTCGTCAAAGATCAGATCGCAATGAATCTCATCGGAAACCAAAATGAGATCGTGTTTCACACAGAACTCGGCGAGCTGGATGACTTCAGTTTCCGAGAAAGCCCGACCCAATGAATTCTGCGGATTGCAGAGCATAAATATTTTCGTTTTTTCAGAAACCACGCTTTCCATCGTGTCCCAATCAAACTCCCAGCGGCCATTGTTGAACACATGATCGACCGTTAGCAATTTCGCTCCCGCGTCCTTATGAACCCCGAGAAATGGCGGATAAACAGGTGTGCAGGTCATTAACTCCCCACCATCTTCACAGAAAGCCCGCGCCGCGAGTGAGAGTGCAGGAACCAAGCCACCGAGATGAATGAGATGATCCGCATTCAAAACCACATGTCGACGCGTTTTCAAATACTCACCAATAGCATCGATCAAGCCCACATGAGCCTGTGCGTATCCAAAAACCCCGTGATCAATACGTTGATGCAACGCCTCTAAAATCACTGGAGCCGAGACGAAATCCATATCCGCCACCCAGAACGGATCAAGCTCTGGCCTGCGATCGTATTTAATGCAGCCAGTTCCTTTCCTCGCGACAATCGTATCAAAGTCAAAATTCATCACGCCAAAACTGCCGCCAACCCCCACGCTTTGCAACCGCCAAAAGAAGATGGAGGCTCAGATTACTACAAGAATTTCAACGCAAAGCCGCAAAGAACGCGAAGTTACGCAAAGCAGAATAAGCTGTAGCGAATAAATTTGAATAAAGACGGAGTCCTAAACGCCTGGACGGAATGAAATGTAGTCAAAGCTTGGGTTGTTGTGTTCTTATAACCATAAATACCACAGTTCAAAAATATTGAGTTTATCTGTAAAACTTCAAATTTCCATCGTGCTGGCTTTGCGTTCCCTCTGCGACCTTTGCGACTTTGCGTTGAAAAAAGAAACCGCCAATCGTGGATTTAAGGTTTCATTTTCAATCCTAATCCAAAACACTCCTCCCAGTAATGAATCTTTCCTTCTCAAACATCGGCCAGCGCCTTGGCGGCGGTAGCGGCATTGGCGATCTCATGGACGATCTCGGCAACGCCCTCGCCAACGCCGGTCCGAACATGAAAATGCTCGGCGGCGGACAACCAGCCCAGGTTCCGGAGGTGAACGCGATCTGGCAGAAGCGACTCGCTGAAATCGCCGCAGACGATGCTGCGACCCGTAAGATGCTCACGACCTACGATCCGCCGAAAGGAAATCCCGAGTTCATCCAAGCCATCGCCACCATGCTGCGCGATACCTTCGACTGGAACGTTGGTCCGGAAAATGTCTGCCTCACTAGCGGCGGACAAACCGCGTTTTTCTATCTCTTCAACCTCCTCGCCGGCACAATGCCAGACGGCACCAAACGTAAAATCCTGTTCCCTCTCGTCCCCGAATACATCGGCTACGCCGCGCAGGGCTTGAATGCTGACATGTTTGTCGCCGTCAAGCCGACCATCGAACACACCGGTCCCAACGAATTCAAATACCACATCGATTTCGATAAACTCGAGATCGGCCCCGAGATCGCAGCGGTTTGCGTTTCTCGTCCAACCAATCCAACTGGCAACGTGCTCAGCGACACCGAAGTCCAGCGCCTTTCCGAACTCACCAAAGCCAAAGGCATCCCACTGATCATCGACAATGCCTACGGCGCTCCGTTTCCAAAAATCATTTTCACCGAGGCCTCACCACATTGGGACGAACACGTGATTCTCACCCTCAGCCTTTCCAAACTCGGACTGCCGGGAACACGCACAGGGATCGTGGTCGCACCAACGCAAATCATTTCAGCGCTCTCATCGATGACCGCGATCACTGGACTATCCAACCCAAGCATCGGTCAACAAATCGCCCTACCACTGATCCGCAGCGGAGAGATCCTGAAACTCAGCGAAAACGTCATCCGTCCTTACTACCGAGAAAAATCCCTCTTCGCCCAAGCGGCCGCACGCGAAATTTTCGGCGATCGCTTCAAATGGCACATGCACCGCAGCGAGGGCGCGCTGTTCCTTTGGTTCTGGTTTCCCGATCTTCCCATCACTTCCGCCGAACTCTATCAGCGACTCAAAGCCCGCGAGGTCCTCATCATCCCAGGAGAACATTTCTTCTTCGGCTGCGACGACACCAACTGGCGCCATCGCCAAGAATGCATCCGCGTCTCCTTCGCCATGCAAGAATCCATCGTCAAAGACGGACTTACGATCATCGCGGAGGAAGTAGCGAAAAGTTACTAGTTTGAAGTTTTCAGTTTCAAGTAGTGCTTTGCGCTACCTGTTTGATGACTTCAGTGGCCCAAGTTTAGGGATCTTAATGACAAATGTGATTTGATCTTCCCTGAAAACTGAAAACTTCAAACTAGCAAACTCTTCCACTCACTTCAACGCCTCAAGCTTCCGAATCTTGATATTCCGAAACCAAACAAGATTCCCGTGATCTTGCAGACAGATGTGACCCTCATCCGCGGTGCCGAATTCTTTCCACGTCGTGAATTTGGATTTAGCAACTTTCTGTTTCCAGTCCTCAGATCCAATTTCGTATTCGACGTATTTTTCACCATTCATCCAATGCTCGCACTTGTAAGTGCCGGCAGCTGTCTTCTGGCATTTGAGCACGAAATGATTCCACTCTCCACTAGGCTTGGTGGTGTCTTTGTCCGCCGCATAAAGCTGATACATCCAACCCGATTTCTGCGCATCTTTGCCTTTCGCATTATCGATGATCTGGGCTTCCGGGCCGGACTTATACGGAGGTCCATCACCCTCTAAAACTTTAAACATAATTCCTGAGTTACCACCCTCACTGATCTTCCAATCAATCGAAAACTCGAAATTCTCATATTTTTCCTTAGTGATGACATCTCCCCCACCCTTACGGCAGAGCGCCCCATCCTCAACCACCCACTGCTCCGGAAGCTTCTCTTTCTTGTAACCGCGTAAATGTTGCGACGCGTCTTTTCCATCAAACAACAGCACCCAGCCTTCAGCGGCTTCTTCTTTAGTCAAAGTATTTGGCTCAGCTGCGAAAATGCTCTGAGAAAACAACAAAACACAACAAAGGGATGAGAAGGTTTTCATAATTGGATATTTCAATAAGACCCATGAGATACGGCCATGATCAAAAGATTATTTCAACCTATCACACCCCTATGCGCTCGATTCCCCTTCTGTTACACTTATTATGATGTGGAGACTTAAAAGACGGCGACCAAAGATCGCCGCTACGTCCATTTTCTCATCGCCTCCGGCAGCACATCTTTATAGATATCCGTAATCCCAAATAATGAAACGAATCTTTCCGTCCGCATTTATTTTCGCCCTTCTGTGGTTGTTCAGTCTGAAATGTGTCGCTGCTGATGAGATGCCCTTGCTGCATCCATTGTTTTCTGACCATGCGGTGTTGCAGAGAGACCGCGCGGTGCCGATCTGGGGCTGGGCTACTCCGGGGACGACTTTAACCATCAAATTTGCAGAACAATCGAAACAAGCAACTGCTGCTGCCGATGGCAAATGGAGTTGTTCACTGGATCCGTTGGAAGCCTCGTTCGAGGGTCGCGTGCTCACTGTGGAAATCACTCAAGGCGGAGCGCGTGCTGAAGTTCGTGATCTATTGGTTGGCGATGTTTGGCTTTGCTCGGGCCAATCGAACATGGAAATGGGAATCGCTCAATGCCTCGAAGATGATGAAATCACCAAGGCAGATCATCCAAATCTACGCCTACTCACCGTGCCTCACCACGTCGCTTATACGCCGCAGAAAACGTTCACAGGAAACTGGAAGCCATGCTCTCCTGAAACCATCAAACAAGGCGGATCAGGTGGATTCTCCGCCGCCGCATACTTTTTCGGAAAAGAACTGCAGCGAGAACTTAAAATTCCGATCGGATTGATTCATTCGTCTTGGGGAGGAACGATGATTGAAGCATGGATGAGCGGCCTAGTTCTGAAATCCTTTCCAGAAGCACAAGCCGAGCTCAAACAGGTTAATGAAATCGCTAACTCGACCTCTGCAAATCCTTTGAACGAAATCATGAATGCCTGGTTCCTCAAACACGACCCCGGCACCGTAAAGAACTGGGAGAAGGAAACAACGGATACCTCCGCTTGGAGGCAAGTCACTCTACCTAACAACTGGGCCAAATGCGGTATACCCGGCTTCGAAGGTGTGGTATGGGCGCAACGCAAGATCGACTTACCCGCAGGTTGGGCAGACAGACCATTGGTCATCCAACTCGGTATCATCAGCGATACGAATACCGCTTGGTTGAACGGCAAAGAAATCGGTCGGACGGATTCATACGAGCACGCAACCAGTTACGTTGTTTCAGCAGGAATCGCCAAGAGTGGCAGCAACGTTATCACCCTGCGCATCACCAATGCCGGAAGCGGTGGGATTCAAGCAGATGGACCGCCGATGCATATCTATCCACAGGTGTCAGATAGCGCAACGGTTGATCTATCGGGTCCATGGCGTTTACAGGAGACCTCAAGCAAAGGAAAAACGGGACGTCCATTGGTCGGCAACCCGCGAATACCCACCGTCCTATACAACGGCATGATCGCGCCTTTGGAACCCTGTGCTCTAACAGGAGTCATCTGGTATCAAGGAGAAGCCAATGCAAGCGCTGCAAAACAATACCAAAAACTTCTACCTGCAATGATAAGCGACTGGCGCAAACAATTCGATCGCGAGGATCTAGCCTTTCATATTGCCTCGCTCGCGAATTATCAGACTGCAAGTGATCTCCCACGCGACAATGCTTGGGCAGAACTTCGCGAAGCTCAGGCGATGACCGCAAAGACCGTTCCTCATTGCGGATTAGCGGTGACCATAGACATCGGTGACGAAAAAGACATCCATCCAAAAAACAAACGCGAAGTCGGACGACGGCTCGCACTGAGTGCGCTTGCCAAAACTTATAAGAAACCCGTCATCGGTTCAGGACCATGGTTCAAATCCATCGAGATCGAAGGCGATCGCATCCGCATCCACTTTAATCACACCGATGGCGGCCTCAAACTGAAAAAACCGAATGCAAAGAGTGTTGCCATCGCAGGAGCAGACGGAAAATTTGTTTGGGCTAAGGCAGAGATCGATGGAGAGACCGTGATCGTTTCATCCCCCGCTGTTCCTAAACCCCTCTTCGTGCGCTATGCATGGGACAGTAATCCGGAAGCTAGTTTATACAATGGCAAAGGACTACCAGCTGTGCCCTTCCGCAGCGATGAGTGAGGGAGATATTTTTTAGTCAATTCACGAATCACTGGGCACCAAGTAGACCCTGCGAGAGAAAGTCTTTCTGGACTCATCAACATAGAGCAATTCGAGCACACCGTCTGGTGCGGAAAGATTGCGGTAGCGCTGCACCGGGTTGCCTGAGTGAGCGCTAAGCGGAGTGCTTCGATATTCATGCAATACCGTGTAGATATAAATCACCATACAGAATACCCCTGAAAGCCAGAAGTACACGCTAAATCTGATGAGGTCGAAGAAAAGGCACACAACCAATGTCACAAATCCAACAATAGACAGCAGCCGAACAATTCCGTAGAGACCCCAAAATGATTGAGCACAACAGCGCCGATCATATGTATAGCCGACTAACTCTTCGATGCGGATTCCAGGAATTGGATTAGATTTAGACATTGTAGGCAATGTTGGCCGAACGATAGAGTGGATGCACCGGCGGTGAAGCTCAAAATCAATCAGACGGCTTCCTCGGCGTCGCCATATCTGGCTTGTTCTCCTGTTTTTTTGGCTACAAGCGATTCAAGTAGTCGTCAAAATTCGGAGATGACTCGACTGGTGCGTCAGCGACTGAATCTCCGGTCTCTAGATTGATATACATTACCCGTGCAGCAACATCCCCTACTATCAGGCAGTCGTAATCCTCGTCGTATCCTTGATTGATTACTACCAGATTGGCTGGGAGCGCATGAGTTTCAGGAGTCGTCGATATAAGCCTCTTATTGATTGCTATGATGTGCTCAGTTGCTTCGTAATTCTCTCCAATACTAGCAAACCAAACGGTATAGTTTGGCGATAGTTGGGACAAAGCAATAAGGTTGGACGGCAGTGTGATCTTTAGCTCGTCTTCTATTCTGCGGATCGACTCGGGTGTAGCGCACCAGTGCTCTTCACAAGGATTTGGAAATCTCGACCATTGCCGCGTGAGATAGGCAGCTCTTTCTTCTATATTCATTTTTGGAGAAAAGTCTTTATTGGTATGACCTCGGAACCGAATATCCAACGAGCATCATTTCTAAATCTGATAGAAAATTCCTTGATTTGAAAAGGATTTTTTCGGTTTGGGTGTGCATATCAGACTCTGGAGTGCTGGAGCTCGCTCCAGCCATGCGGTAGACGGAGCTTGCTCCGTCGCGGGTGGTTTGTTCATTTTCCAGAGCTCTTCATCCACCACGCGGAGCAAGCTCCGCTCCTACTTCGGCGGAGGCAAGCCTCCGCACTCCGGATTGATAATACTAGATTTTCAATTCACAAATGCAGCCGGCCGGAGGCGCGGCTCTCCGGTATAAAAAAGCCCTCGTGGAAAAGATCCACGAGGGCTTTAGAGAAATAAGTCTTACGCTTTTTTCACAGTCACCCACTGTCCGGATTTAGCGGATTCAAGCACCGCATCGCAGACGTATTGAGTGCCAAGCGCGTGGCGGAAGTCTGGGTAGTTGATCGGTGCCGATGGATTATCGAGCGACTTGAAGAACTCCACGAGCGCGTGAGTAAAGGAATGCTCGTAGCCAAGGCACAGACCTGGAACCCACCAGTTGCCTGCGTATGGATGATCCCCATCGGAGCAATGGATTTTGCTCCAACCACGGCGATCACCTGGAACGCCATGATCAAAATAGTCCAAATAGTTCATGTCATGCAAATCCCATGCGAGCGATTTTTTCTCACCGTTGATCTCGAAGGTATTGAGTGCCTTGTGACCACGCGCGTAGCGGGTCGATTCAAAGATCGCCAGCGATCCGTTTTCAAAGCGAGCAAGGAACGCACATGCATCATCGATGGTCACTGGATGTTTCTTACCAGTTTCCGTATGCACGCGCTCTTTGATGAAGGTTTCAGTCATCGCGGAAACGGAAACGATATCGCCGTTGATCCAACGTGCAGTGTCGATGCAGTGAGCGAGCAAATCACCGGTCACACCGGAGCCAGCTGCTGCTGCATCGAGGCGCCAGAGACCGGCACCACCTTGAGGGAGTTCTTCGGAAATCGTCCAGTCTTGTAGGAAGTTTGCGCGGTAATGGAACACCCGACCCAATTCACCTGCAGCCACGATGTTTTTCGCAAGCGTGACAGCTGGAAGGAAACGGTAGTTGTACCAGACCAAGTTCGGCAGACCGGATTTTTCGACAGCTTCAACCATCTTCTCACCTTCCACTCCGTTGAGAGCGAGAGGTTTTTCACAAAGGATCATCTTGCCGTTTGCGATACAGGCGAGAGCGATCTCGGCATGGGAGTTGTTAGGTGTGCAGATATCGATCGCGTCGATGTCATCGCGCTTCACCATTTCACGCCAGTCAGTTTCGTAAGAAGCATAGCCCCACTTTTCAGCGAACGCTTTGACCTTTTCTTCGTCACGGCCGCAGACGGCCTGACGAACAGGAACGTGCTCGGTGTCGAAAAAGTGTGCGAGCTGTGAGTAGGCGTTGGAGTGAGTGCGCCCCATGAAGCCGTAGCCGATGAGTCCGATGCGGATTGGTTTCTTAGACATAGTATTTGAAATGATAGAGGGGTTGAAAATTACAGAGCCTGATCAACATCGATCATGGCTTTGAGGATCGCGTTCCAAGTTGCTGGAGCTTCGAGCACCGAATTATCGAACATGCAGCCATCCCAACAGATGTGTTTGATGCCGCGTTCTGCAGCGCCTTGGAGCCAGTAGGTTGAGCATTTTGCGATATCGAGTTTACCATTCGGATCATCGGCTGGGCAGTGGCGTCCGGTCTTGTCGTGCGAACCGGTGCCGTGAACGGAACCGTCGTTTTGAGCGACGTGGAAATCCAGTGTCCATGGGCGCAAAGCGTCGGTCATGATTTTGTATGCAGGCCAGAATTCTTCATCGCTGTAACCAGCTTGAAGAAGTGCTGCCTCAGGAGCATTGTAACCCATGAGATAGAGATACGTGTGAGCAAGGTCGGCTTGGAAACCAACAACTCCCGGCATCGCGGTCGCTTCTAGGGTATCGACAGCGGCTTTCCATGAATGGAAACCACCCCAGCAGATTTCGCCTTCAGCCGCGATTCTCTCACCGAACTGCTCGGCGACTTTGCCAGCCGCACGAAATGTCGCGGCGACTTTGGCGGTGTTGCCTACGATGTCTTTTGCGAAGTCTGCAGTACCACCAGCGGTATCCACGCGAATGATGCCAGACTTACGGACGCCGTGCTCGTTAAGAATTTTTGCAATGCGGCAGGTCTTCTCCACTGCGAGAACGAAGTTCTTCATGTCGTCATCGCTACCAAATGCCGGACCACCAACCGTTCCCGGCCAGACTGGAGCCACCAAAGAACCTACGGAGAGTCCTTTAGAAGCAATCAGATCCGCCATCTTACGAAGCTCAAGATCGGATGCATCAGGATCGGTGTGTGGGTGAAAAATAAAGAGATCCACTCCGTCATATTTCCGACCGTTGACCTCAGCGGCCGCGGTGAGATCGAGCATGCGCTCAAGGGAGATGGGGGGGTGATCTGTGCCTGGCTCTTTTCCAACCAGACCCGGCCACATAGCGTTGTGTAATTTTAGTGAACTCATAGGATGCGATGTTTTTCTCTTCTCGGATGCCGCTTGTCAAACACCTAGAGAAAAGCCTCTACAAATTCATGTTCACTGAAGTTTCAAAAGCTCAGAAATTGCCTAAAAATCAGTATATAAAGCCTATTTCGGCTAATCTTCACCCGTGGCTCAAGTGCTGCAAAATTCTTAACATCCAAGCGTTTCAAGGTCTCCTCCGCAATCAACGCCGGCAACCCACTAGCCAAACGCAAGCGTCGACTCTGTAACTTTTCCGCATACGCCCGACCGTTGGCCACTTTATCCAGCGCGATCTTCCTCCATGTTTGAAATTCTCTAAAACAAGCATCGTCGTCCGCAGGGTTCGCCACAGGCAAATAGCACCGACCCATCCTCCTATCCGCCGGAAGATCCCGCAAGATGTTCACCAACTGCAAACCCTTCCCATACTCCACGCCCCATTGCTCCAACTCGGCTTGTGGATGAGTGGAAAACTTCTCCCTCATCGTCAGAAAACCCAAGCGCGTCCAAAACAAACCCACACAACCCGCAACCCTCCATGCGTAGTCTTCTAACTCCTCGGCGCTTTTCAAACCTCGCAGTTCGTCACCCGCATCTCCAAATCTCTCCAAATCCAAAATTTGCCCACCGACAATCGTCTCTAAAACCTCTTGAATGAGTAAGATCTCAACCGATTCCAATCCATTCAGCGCTTCCAAAATTTCTCTATGACTCAGCAATAACATCACCTCCCGCGGATCTGTGATTCCCGCATAGAAATGTTCAGGAAATGACTGAACAGCGCTTTCGCCCCTGACCTGCTTCAAAAAACCTAACAGAGATTCGATCCGCTCTTCAGCTAAACCATCCACCGAATCCGCAATGGTATCGCTGGTTCTCGCCAGCAAATAAGCAATCCCAGCCGCACGTCTCATTGGACTCGGAAGCAAACGGAGGCTCAGGTAAAACGAACGCGATACCCCTTTGAGAACGTCCGTTTCAAGTTCCGCTCGCATCACTCATCCATGGCAAGAATTCGACCGCAGTTCTCGCATTGCGTGATCTCTTTCTCACTATGAACTGCGATAGCGGTTGAGGCGATGACCTTCATGTTGCAACCCGTGCACTTTCCGCCATGCAGTGTCGCGATCGCGGTGCCTTCTTTGGATTTTAGTAATTTTTCGTAAAGCGGAAGGATATCCTCGGAAACTGATTCCACGAGTTTGTCGCGCTCGGCACGAACTTCTTTTTGCTGATCCATCATGCGCGCATGACGTTCACGTATCGCCACAAGATCTGCTTCCACCACCGCACGAGTTTTTCCGAGTATCTCATTTGCCTCCTGAAATTTCACGCGATACGCATCTACTTCTTCCATCGCCTGAAGTTCCTGGGTTTCATATTCATCAACCTCTTTTTCATACCGCGTGATCTCGTGACCTAACGCATTGTATTCTTCATTCTTCTTGGTCTCAAACTGTTGCACGCGCAAACGCTTCACCGTGGTCCGACGCGTTTCCGCATCCATTTCAATCTTCTTCACCCGCAGCTCAACCGCATGCAACGCATCCTTTGCCTGTTTCACAGCCTCCTCATCGCCCGCCAGTTTCGCCCGAGCCCGAGCCTCTTCTTGCGTTAACTTCGCCAAGTCTTTTGCCAAAACAAGAAAGCGCTTGTCACTATCCTGTAAAATCAGCAATCCACGAATCTCTTCCAACATGCAAGAGATCTAAACGCCTCATCCCAACTCCGCAAGCTTCACGCGCTCAAAATTTTTACGTATTGAATGTGAATCCCTGCATTACCGA
>JANOKJ010000112.1:0-3602 GCA_031419275.1 Akkermansiaceae bacterium
AAATCACGTTACACCATCTTCTCACCCATACTTCCGGAGGATGGACAAATCAAAAAAATGACCCGATGTTTAGGAATATCAACATGGATCACAAGGAAATGATCACATGGACACTAAAGAATCAGGCTCTAGAAAATTCACCTGGCGAAAAGTATGCCTATTCTAATTTTGGCTATTGTCTGGTGGGTCGTATCATAGAAAGATTAACTGGTCAGAGTTATGACGAATATGTGCGGCATAATATTTTGAGGTCTTGTGGTGCTGAAGCGATGACAATCGCAGGGAAAATGGACGAACCAAAGGACGAGCATGAGGTGGTTTATTATCAAGATAATAAACCAATTACTAACAGAATGAATGTCCATAGAATGGATTCCCATGGTGGCTGGGTAGGGACGCCGACTCAACTGGTTAATTTTGCGTTGAGAGTGGATGGTCAACCTAGCCCCGAGGACATTTTGAAGCCCGAATCGCTAAAACTGATGCTCCGTCCAAGTGAGGCTAATAAGGGCTATGCAAGTGGGTGGGAAGTCGATACTTATGGAAACTATTGGCACTCAGGCGGCTTGCCGGGGCTTAGCACGATGCTGATTCGCACGGGTCGTGCATACGGAGATTTCTGCTCGGCAGGCTTTATTAATAGCAGGGATAACGAGGCAGGGGACAAGCTGATGGGTTTGATGTTTCGCATATTCAAGGCAATCCGACGAAAGGTTTAAGTATAACCCCGAGAACACCGTTCAGCTTCATGTCCTAAGCATGCCTGGAAAGTGGATGGTTTGGTGGGACATGAGCTGAGTTGAATTTCTTATTGACGAAGGATTTAGCAATGAGGATGTAAGTTATTGTATAAATTCAATTTAATAACGTCAAAGTTCTATGAGTGATCAAAATTACGAGATGAAATCAATTAAACGGAAACTCCAAGCGGCGTATTTCGTAATCGCTGCTTTGCTAATAGTTTGCGTGGTGATCGGCATTTACGCTTTTTCAGCAGGAAAGGAAACTTCAGCAGGAAAGGAATCTGGTGAAAAACTCACAATCAAAATTGAGGGTGAGGATATTGAAAAAGTAACTGTTAGCGCAGGCACTACGGAAAAGCAGCCTATGCAGAACTTTGGTCAGCAGTGGAGTAGCCACAGGCAACTTTGGTGGAATTCAGCAAGTCCGAGTGATAACCTTAAAGCCATTCTGTCTGTTACAAATGCAGGAACTTACCAACTCAAAGCCCAATTCACCAAAGCCGATGATTATGGAATCTTTGAAATCTACCTAAACGGAAAAAAAATCAAAGAAGCCATCGATTTTTACAATAGTCGAGTGGACGTAACCGGCATTGTCAACTTGGGATCGCACGAACTAAAAGCAGGCGATAACGAATTCAAAGTCATCATCATCGGAGCAAATCCAACGGCTGTGCAAAAATTCATGTTTGGTCTCGATTATATCGAACTTGTTCAACAGGACTAAAAGTTCCGCAGCATTTCCAATGCTTCAGTCAGCTTCTCTTCTGTCTTCATCTTCATCAGTCTCGGATACCTCGAGCCATCCAACAGAATCGGGCTGCCGTTTCTTTGCAGCATGAGTCTCTGTCCTGATATCTCCACGGAAGAGACATTATTTGCAGCTGCCTCCGCCTTGATCCTCGCGATGGTGAGGAGGTGTTTGACTGGCTCCGGCAAACGCCCGTGGCGGTCGATCCAGTTTTTTTCGAGGGAGTCGATGGATTTGGAGGTGTTCGCCTCCGAGAGTTCGCGGTAAGAGTTGATGCGAAGTTTGGCGTCGGAGAGGTAAGCTGTTGGGATGAAGGCGGGTAGTAGATCAGGTGGATTATTGACGATTGATGATTGTTGATTTTTTATTTTTGATTTGGAAGAGGAAGAGGAAGAGGAAGAGGGCAGGATTGACGATTGATGATTGTTGATTTTTGATTTTTGATTTAGTCCTTCGGACGCTTCTTTCTCTTCATTTGAGATTTGAAGTTTAGAGTTTAAAGTTTTGGACAGCCACTGCGTTTCCGTTGAGATAATGAAATCAGCTTTAAAAGTAGTCTCATGCAGTGAGGGATCTTTCTTTCCTTTGAGTCGATCAATGGACTGCCGAAGAAGCTGACAATAAAGATCGAAGCCGATTTGGGCGATGTGGCCGGATTGTTTGGTTCCTAACAGGTTACCGGCGCCTCTTATTTCTAGGTCGCGCATGGCGATTTTGAAGCCGGAGCCCAGGGCGGTGTATTGTTTGATGGCGTGGATGCGTTTTCTGGCATCGCCTTGGGTGATCATTTCGCGGGGGAGGAGAAGGATGGCGTAGGCTTTTTCTCCGGCTCTGCCGACGCGGCCGCGGAGCTGATAGAGATCGGCGAGGCCGAAGCGATCCGCGCGGTCGATGAGGATGGTGTTGGCGTTGGGGATGTCGATGCCGGTTTCGATAATGGTGGTGGCGAGCAGGACATCGGCCTCGTGGTTGACGAAGGCGTGCATGACGTTTTCGAGATCGTGTTTTTCCATCTGGCCATGGCCGACGAGGACGCGGGCTTCGGGGACGAGTTCTTTGAGTTTTTTATGAACCATCTCGATGGTCTTGACTCGGTTGTGCAGGAAGAAGACCTGGCCGCCGCGTTTCATCTCACGACGGATCGCATCGCGGATGATGCGTTCGTCGTAGGCGGTGACTGTGGTGGAAACCGGGAGTCGGTTCGGAGGCGGGGTGTCGATGGTTGACATGTCGCGTGCGCCCATGAGAGCCATGTAAAGCGTGCGCGGAATCGGAGTGGCGGAAAGTGTTAGAACATCGACCTGACGGAACAGCTCTTTGAATTTCTCCTTATGCGCGACGCCGAAGCGTTGTTCTTCATCGACGACCGCGAGGCCGAGGTCTTTGTAATGCACATCGCCGGAGATGAGTCGGTGCGTGCCGATGACCATATCGACCGAGCCATCGGCGAGGCCTGCGATCGTGGCGCGGACTTCGGCGGCGGAGCGGAAGCGGTTGAGGAGATCGACACGGATCGGGTAGTCAGAAAAGCGTTCGCGGAACGTGCGCCAATGTTGTTCCGCGAGGACGGTGGTCGGGCAAAGCAGGGCGACTTGTTTCCCGCCGGTAATGGCTTTGAACGCGGCGCGGATCGCGACTTCGGTTTTTCCGAAACCGACATCGCCGCAGATGAGTCGGTCCATGGGGCGGGGGGCTTCGAGGTCGTGCTTGGTATCGAGGATCGCCTGTTTCTGATCGGGGGTTTCGGTGTAGTGGAAAGATTGCTCGAACTCGAACATCCAGCGGGTGTCGGGCGGATGGGCGTGGCCTTGGTCGTGTTCGCGCTCGGCTTGGATGCGGAGCAGGCGGGCGGCGTAGTCGAGGATGGATTTCTCGGCGGACTTGCGGTTTTTCTGCCAAGTGGCGTTGCCGAGTTTGTTTAGGTCCGGTGTCTTGCCACCGACCCCGATGTATTTTCCTAACAGGTGAGCTTGTTCCAACGGAACGGAAAGGATGGAACCGTCTTTGTATTCGATCTGGAGTTCTTCGCCTTCCTCTTCTTGAACGATGCCTTTGAATTTCCCGATTCCGTATTCGTAATGGACGACGAGGTCGCCGGGCTCGATGTC
>JANOKJ010000113.1:0-7179 GCA_031419275.1 Akkermansiaceae bacterium
GTGGCACGATCTGAGCCGCGAACCGGGCGGCAGCATCGGTATCGCGACGCTCGACTTCTCCGGTGGCGCAGTCGGCTCATCCGGTCCCGGCATGGGGCTGTCTTACACCGCACCGTTGCGCAAGCTGCGCATCACTGGCGCACCGAGAACAAAGTTCTCCCAGAAATTTACCCTGCCTGAAAACCTCTGGGGCACCAAGGCCGACCTGGCATTCCTCTCCCTCGAACACAACCCCAAATACTTGAAATACGGCGCAGAGGATCCCGCGCATATTCCCTATTATGCTTTGGGCGGCCAGTATCACCAACCGGAGAAGGATCTCAAAACCCTGCCTCGTGAAGTGTTTCTCAAGAACATCTATCAACGGAACGACATGTTCCGCACTCAGGCGGGCAAGGCTCTCCGGGCAGTTGATGCCTTCGATGAGCTCGAAAAACTCCTGCAAGACCCCGACCCGCGCACGCGCCGCGCCGCACTGGACGGTATGATCAATTATAACTACTGGTTTGGCATCGGAGATAACCCCATCCCCGCCGAAAAGTTCACTCCCTCGATGGTGAAAAGCATCACGAAAATGCTCTCCGATCCCAATGAATCATGGTGGGTGGTCGACGGTGCGTTGTTGGCGCTCAAGTTCGCTCCGGCCAAGGACATCCAGCAGAACTACAAGCTCATCGAGCCATGGACCAAGCACTCGGACTGGTGGCTGCGCGAGGCGGCCTTCATGGCGCTTTCAGGACTTCAAAAAGACGATGCCCTATACATTAAAATACTTCCCACACTGCTGGAAATCGCGACCAGCGAATACCACACCATGCCCCGCGAGCGGATGATGAATCACCTCAACTCAGTCCTGCAGCAAAAGAAACCGGAAAGCGAGGTGAGCAAACTCATCGTTGCAGGGCTGCAGAGAGCCGTGACCACGAGCGAGATGAAGAGCGGTGTTCGTTCCCGCGAGGGTGCCTTCAACGTATTGGAATCTGTTAGAATTTGCCTAGAATCTAGTCCAGAAAATGCCGCAGCGCTCGCGATGCTTCTACAACCGCGTTTCGACGGCCTTGATACGAACGATATGATCCGGCTCGTCGCAGCTCCTGGCGCATATCCTGCTGGGCAGCCTACAGGGTTTTTCAGCATAATGAAAAAACTGGAGTCAAAGCAACAAGACGAACTCAAGACGATCCTTTACGACATCTACCGCCCTGAACTCCTCAAACGATACCGGGTCAAACATAGTCAAGAACTCTTGAATACCCTCATCGACCTCGTAAAACTCAAGAATCCCAAGGCAGGATGGAAGTCCATCGGCAAATTGCCACCGTCCGAGAGTGTCTGGCGATTCAAGTCCTTCGATCCCATCGTGGAAAAAGACAAACTTGTCATCCACGAGAGGAGACGCATGCGTGACATTCAATTGACGGATGATTTGAAAGACTGGTTCAAGCCTGAATATGACGACAGTAAGTGGAATTCTGGTCGTGCACCCGTCGGCACCGCTCTCTACAGAGGAGCCGCTCCCAAGTTTGCGAATCAATCCGATTGGGGCAAAGGGGAATTCATCGTCATGCGCACCAGCTTCGAGTTAGATGCCGTTGACTTCGATTTCTACCGATTGAGTATTCTGACCGTTCAAGGCTTCAAGCTTTACCTGAATGGTCAAGAAATAGCGAACTACGGCTGGTGGTTTGATAGTCAATTCTACTCACCTTGGGAGATTGACGTTAAACAAAAATTGAAACAAGGCACCAATGTTTTAGCGATCTATGGAAATGCGGAATATGATCAGAATACGAAAGAACTGTTCGGCCAGATGGACTGTTTTATCGAAGGTTTAAAAATCTCCGACTTGGAGGCAAAAGTAGATACTAAAAAATAGAATTTACTCTTTTAACAAACACGAAATTTTTTAATCAAAAGATATACAACCATGAAAATAAAACTAATACTTACCGCAGCACTGATTTGTATTTCCAATATGAATTCCATCGCCAAGCCACTCAAGGTTTATATCCTCGCGGGGCAATCGAACATGCAAGGCCATGCGGCTATCTCGACTTTCGATGCCATGGCTCTTGATCCCAAAACCGCACCGCTCCTCAAGGAAATGCTCGGTGCAGACGGAAAGCCTAAAGTCTGCGAAAAGGTCTGGATTTCTTCCGTAGGCTGCCTCGGCGATGCTTACACTGATCTAACAGAAAAGACTGGAAAACTCACTGCTGGCTTTGGCGCGCCGGATAACAAAATCGGTCCCGAGTTTACCTTCGGCCTTTATATGGAGAAACAAGGGGATCCAGTTCTCATCATCAAGACAGCATGGGGCGGAAGAAGCCTTCACACAGACTTCCGTCCACCGAGTGCGGGACCTTATGCGTGGAGCGAATTTGAGCTAGAAAAATTCAAGGTGCGTGGAGACGATATGGTAAAGAGTAAGGCCGATAAGATCGCGGCAACTGGTCTCTATTACCGAGAAATGATGAAGCATGTCGAAAAAGTGTTAGGCGATATTAAACGCGTGGTTCCCGAATACGATGAGAAGCAGGGCTATGAATTGGCTGGGTTCGTTTGGTTCCAAGGCTTCAATGATTTAGTCTCCGACTGGACATACGAAAAAGGCAACGAACCCGGTGGATACGATCTTTATGGTACATTATTGGCTCATCTAATCCGCGACGTGCGCAAGGATCTGAAGGCTCCCAAACTGCCCTTTGTGATTGGTGTGATGGGAATCGATGGGAAGAAACATGATACCACTCCCGGAACCCAAATGTATTTCCGCCAAGCTCAGATGGCAGTTGCTGCGCTTCCCGAGTTTAAGGGAAATGTAGAGGCCGTGCCGACCTCCCTATTTTGGGATGACGATTTGCAAGCACTCGAAGATCGCAAGCAGAGCTACTGGCCTGAAATTAACGCCAAAGTGAAAGAAGAGAATGACGAGTCTTGGGAAAATAAGGTCAAGTATTTGGAGAAAAAATACACACCTGAAGAATGGAAACGCCTACAGGGAGTTTCCAATGGTGGCTACCACTACCTCGGTGCCGCCAAGATCCTAGGACCGATTGGTAATGCGTTCGCAGAAGCAATGAATAAATTGAGACAAAAGTAAATTGCATCTTAAGGCAACCTCCGGCAACTCCCGACGGTGCTGTTTTGGTCTTCAAACTGGAGATTCAGCAAGCATAGCTTGATCGCAAATATGAAACCCTACGGGCAGGAAAGTAACCCTGCGTATAGCTTCGTTCCATTTTAAAGAGAGATGCCTATCTCTCTTTAAAATACGCCTCGCTCTACTTGATTTCCTTCCCTGCATCACCATCGCTAGTTGCCGGAGGTAGCCTTAAATCAAAAACAGATCCGTCGTAGCCTTCAAGGTATAGATACTAATCGAATTAGGTGGCAAACTCTGCGTCGGCATTCCTCTCTTTTGTGCTAAGTTCCGGATGTTTAAATATCTTCTTGCGAATCTCATGGTTCCTGACCAAGGGCCTTCAGTCTCGCCTCGAGTTCGGCGATACGTTCGCGCATGGGAGTTGTGGCGTGCTCGATCTCCACGGCGGTGTAGCGCGGGGTGATGAACTTCGGGCAGTTCCAGTCATAGCTGAGAATGTCGATGATGAAGACGCGCTCAACCTTCGCGCCATGGCCGCCGGGCGGGATGACTTTCTCGACAAGTTCGGGATGCTCGCGGGCATCGAAGACTTTGGCATGACCGAGGATTTTCACTCGTTCACGTTGTGGGTAGTCCATCATGAAAAGCGCGACGCGGTCGTGTTTTGAAATGCTGCCCACACTGATCATCTGTCTATTCCCGCCATAGTCGGCAAAGCCGATCTGATGTGGCCCAAGCACGCGGACAAAGCCAGACGGACCGCCGCGGTGTTGGACATACGGCCAATCGTTCTCGGTGATGGTCGCCATGTAGAAGCTGTCGCGGGTTTGGATGAACTCTATTTCCTCATCACGAAGAGCATCGGTTTCCGGTGCGTCGGCGAAGGACGGGTAAGTCCTGCCATAGTAGTGCTTTTCCGCTTCGAGGACGGCCGGAGTGAGGACGGTTTGCATGAATTTATCGGCCATAATATTGTAGGGTTGATGTTTGTTCTTGGGACGCTTGATTGGGAATTAAGTAGATGATAAAAAAATGATGTGAAAGATTTACCATCGCTTTGGATGATTGATGCCAGCGTGGTCCTCCAACTCGCGTTTTCGGCTGAGATCCATCCGAATGCAATCGACGTCATCCACAGCTCCACCTAGAGCGTAGAGAAGCATCCGGTGGGGTTTCACAATCTCCTGAATGACTAACTCGCGATAGGCTGCCGCAGCCCCGACTGAACGGAGATCATCTGCTGTATGGATATTGATCTGCGCGAGCCATTCTGCACAACGCGGGCCGATATTACGGAGATGGTAAACGGGAATGGACATGAATAAATCAGTAGCTGTTAGAGTTTAATTTATAAGCGCAGTTTGCGGTCGGTTTCTGAAATCGGTTGGTCGTTGATGCTGGCGTAGCGTTTGGCCATATAGCCGTTTTCATCGAATTCCCAATTCTCATTTCCATGGCTGCGCCACCATTGGCCAGAGTCGTCATGCCATTCATATTCGAAGCGCACTGCAATGCGATTATTGGTGAAAGCCCAGAGTGATTTCTTCAATCGATAGTCATGTTCTTTCGCCCATTTGGCAGTTAGAAATTCAACTACGGCAGCACGGCCGTTCAGAAAGACATTGCGGTTGCGCCACTCCGTATCCGGGGTGTAGGCAAGCGAAACGCGTTCGGGATCACGACTATTCCAGGCATCTTCAGCAGCTTGGACTTTTTGCTTAGCGGATTCCTCGGTGAACGGAGGGAGTGGTGGACGTGGCGTCATTATGTTAATTGGTTTTTATGATTCTTTTAGTGTGTGCTTTGTTTCAGAAAAGAGCAATCACCCTCTGTGAACATGAGCTACTTTTCTCATTAAAATCACAGATGATGATTGCTAGTTTCATGATGTACTAGTTCTTTGATATGTTAGATCGTTATGCCTTTCCTCCGAAGCTGACGAAATCATCGAGGTCGAGGTAATCGAAGGTGCTGCGCAGATCCTCGCGGGCGGGGTTGAGCCTCTTGATTTGATCGGTAAACCACTCGCGCATCTCGACGTCGTTGAATGCAATGGTTTGTGTCCAGTCTGACCACTGGCTGATTTCCAGCGGCGTGTGTTTGAGCGGAGCGTTTTCATTGATCCATATCAAGATGTCCCAATCGCCGGCACCAGTAGCGACCTGTGCCAATAGGGCGGCAGGGTCGATGCCAGTGAAACGGAAGAAGTGCCAGTCATTGGGATTCTTGTATTTGTATTCGCCGGCAGTTCCGGCGAGTTCGGCGCGTATCTTATCGAGGATGCGCGGTAGGATGGTGTAACCGCCGAGGCGGACGCGCGGGCTGCGCGGTGCGTGTTTTGTGAGGTCTGGTGCGTTCATGATGATGAGTTGTTAGAGATTTATATTAGTGACTGCATCCGCAGCTTTCGACGCTGCATGTTTCGGGTTCGATTTCGGCAGATTTGATTTCGGGGATGTCGTTGGTCGTATGGACGAAGCCGAGCGGTTTCTGAACTCCCTCCTGAAGAGGACATGAGGCGGATGGTGCTGTGGTGGTGTTTTCTAGTTCTATTTTCATTTTCTTTATTTCGTTTGTTTGTTGTTGTTTTTGTTTTAGTTAAAAGACAGACCAGTCTGTCTAAAATAGGTTAAAAAATTAAGTATTGATGAGTGCAATAGCGGATTCTTTCGCCGCGTCTACTGGCCAGGTGTTGCGTGCGTTTTGTGCTTCGGTGACAGCACCGGAGTAGAGTAGGAACCAAGTATCTCCCAATGTTCTGGCTTCCTTAGGATCGGGGCGGATCTCAAGAGCTAGGCTCTGCCAGAAAGCGCGACTACCTGCTTTGTAGTCGCGAATGATTTCGCGAACCTCGCTGGAGGACTGCAGCATCGAGGCAGTAATGGAAAATGGGCAACCCCTGAAATTGCTAGTCTTTACATACTTCCTCAGAGAATCGAACTTGCGAGATAGTTTTTCCAATACAGTCAAGTTTTCACGCAGTAGTGACCGGTTGGCGGCTTCGGATTCGGACGCTGCCTCGCTTAGCCATTCGGCACAGAGTTTTTCTTTACTCTTGAAATGGGCATAAAAGGTGGCTTTCGCAACGCGGGACTTTTCGATGATTTCATTGATGCCCACTAACTCGTAACCACGCTGCTCGAAAAGCTCGGCGGCGGTAGTGAGAATTTGCTGGTGCGTGTTGGACATGCACCTAAATTAGACAGAACTGTCTGTTTGTAAAGAATTATTTTAATTTTTTTATGGGAATGAATATTTTGCTTTTCCTTCGGTGTCATTTACTTTGCTCAATGCGATCTATTGTGAGTATTAGGAAAAAAGAAGGAGCTACGTTTCCGTAACTCCTTTTAAACCAATATTTACAGCTGGCAGAGGGGGTGAGATTCGAACTCACGGTGAGTTTCCCCACGACGGTTTTCAAGACCGATGCATTAAACCGCTCTGCCACCCCTCCGTTGAAGCTGCAAGATTTGTTGGTTGCGACGGAAAGAAAGCCCGAAACGCAATCTAACGCAAGAAAAAACTGTCGCGAATTTTGAATTTTTTTACTGTCTCTTCTGATGCCACTGGGTTTAGCATGAGCACCTATGAGTAAAGCAGTGATATTATTTTCAGGACAAGGCGCCCAGAATGTGGGCATGGGTAAGGATTTAGTGGAGAACTATCCTGTGGCAAAAGCGCTGTTTGATGAAGCGGATGCGGCGTTGGGGTTTGCGCTGAGTAAAATTATGTTTGATGGACCGGAGGAGGAGCTCACAAAGACGTCACGTTGTCAGCCGGCGTTGTATTTGCATGGCTTGGCGTGTTTGGCGGTTTTAAAGGAGCGCGTGCCAGGGTTTACGCCTGTGGCGGCGGCGGGGTTATCGCTTGGGGAATTTACCGCACATGCCGCGGCGGGGACATTTAGTTTTGCCGATGGCTTAAAGGTGGTCGAGCTGCGCGGGCAGTTTATGGAAGAGGCGTGTGATGCTACTAAGGGAGCGATGGCGGCAATGATCGGCGGTACACCTGAGGCAGTGAAAGCGCTAGCTGCGGAGTGCGATGTCGATGTGGCGAATTTCAATGCACCGGGA
>JANOKJ010000114.1:0-5172 GCA_031419275.1 Akkermansiaceae bacterium
GTCGCGCGGTCCATGTGGGTTTGCGCAGCCCCCCACAACCGGACCTTCCTGTTTTTTTAGTGCTTTTGGTGTTTTTCGTGGTTCCTACTTCGAAATCCGAGTTCAATAAGGATTTTTAGCAAGCACAACTCCCACTTCCACGGCTTGACCAATAGCCAAGGGTGTGCAACCTCCCCGCGTTCATGATTTCTGTCCAAGCACTTCGCGTCGAATTCGGCCCACGCATTCTCTTTAATAACCTTTCTTTCTCCGTCCAGCCGCGCGAACGCATTGCCTTCGCCGGACACAACGGAGCTGGGAAATCCACGTTGATGAAATGCATCGCCGGGATCATTCCCCCGTCCGGTGGAATCATCAGCGCTCCCCGAGGCACCAAGATCGGTTACCTCCCGCAAGAAGGCATCCACGTCAAGGGCCGCACCCTATGGCAAGAAACCGAATCCGCTTTCGGCGAAATCATGGCACTCAAGGAAAAGGTCGATCGCCTTTCGGATGAACTCGTGAAAATGGATCCACGCTCCTCACCTTACGGCGATCTGCTGGAAGAAATCGGCGAGCTTGAGTTGAAACTTTACGCGAACGATCCCTCGTTGATGAAACCGAAAATCGAATCGGTTCTCAAAGGTCTCGGATTCCAGGACAAAGATTTCACGCGCGATTGCTCGGAATTCTCCGGTGGCTGGCAAATGCGGATCGCGATGGCGAAGCTTTTCCTCCAACAACCCGAAATTCTCCTCCTCGACGAGCCGACGAACCACCTCGACATCGAAACGCAAATCTGGGTCGAGCAATACCTCGTCAACTATCCTGGCGCGATTCTACTCATCTCCCATGACCGCGCGTTGTTAGATACTCTGTGCACTCGCACCATCGCCTTCGCCCACGGCCGCGCCGAGGAATACGCCGGTAACTTTTCTTACTTCGAGAGAGAGTCGGTCTTACGTAAAGAAATCCAACTCAAGCAATACACCGCACAACAACGCGAGATCGCGGAATCCCAACGTTTCATCGATCGCTTCCGAGCCTCTGCCAATAAAGCAACCCTCGTCCAATCGCGGATCAAGCTCCTCGCAAAAGTCGTCCGCATCCCGCAACCCGAGCGCGACGACGCGGTGATGAATTTCAAATTCCCACCACCACCGAACTCCGGACACACGGTGGCGAAAGTCGAAAACGTCGCCAAAGCTTACGGCCCTCTTCAGATTTTCAACGGCTTCGATTTCGAAATCAACAAAGGCGAAAAATTCGCCATCGTCGGCCCGAACGGTGCAGGTAAATCCACTTTCTGCCGACTCGTTACCGCTCAGGAAAAACCTGATGCCGGCAAGGTCACACTCGGCCACAACGTCTCGCCATCGTTCTTCTCACAGAACCACGCAGACGAACTCGATCCTGACCTCACCATTCTCGAAACCGTCCAAGCCGTCGCTTCCCGCGATGCGATGCCGCTGGTTCGAAATATCCTCGGTTGCTTCCTTTTCACGGGTGATGACGTTTTCAAAAAAATCGGCGTCCTCTCCGGCGGCGAGCGCTCACGCGTCGCGCTGACCTGCATGTTGCTAAAACCTGCGAACTTCCTCATCCTCGACGAACCGACCAACCACCTCGACATGCAATCGCAAGGCGTTCTCCAGCGCGCGCTGTTAGATTATCCGGGCAGCGTCATGATCGTTTCCCACAACCGAGATTTCCTCGATACCTTGGTCACCAAAACTCTCGAATTCCGTCCCGGCGAAGAACCACGTCTTTTCCACGGAAACATCGCTTACTACCTCGATAAGAAAGCCGAAGAAAAATCCTCCGGCACCACTCCCACCCGCAAACCACCTGCGACCACAGCGGATGCGGAAGTGAAAAAAGAAACTCCGAAAGTCGAATCCATTCCTGGAGTGAATCGCAAAGACCAACGCCGCCAAGAAGCTCTTGAACGCGAAGCTCGCACCAAAATCCTCACTCCTCTCGAAAAGGAACTGGAAACTCTCGAAGAAAAGATCGCCGAGCAAGAGGCAGCTCAAGCCACCCTCACCGCTGCGCTTTCCAACGAAGATATTTCAGGCGATGCCGAAAAGCTCCGCGCCACCACCAACGCCGTCGAAAAAGTCACCAAAACTCTCGACTTAGCCTACACCCGTTGGTCCTCCCTCACCGAAGAAATCGAGCAAGTCAAAGCCAAGCACGGGCTGTAAGGTGGCGGCGATCTTCGGTCGCCGTTCTTCAATCCACACATCCGCCGAAGGCTTTGGACTGCTGTGGTTCTTTATCCACAGCTCTCAGGGTTGATGAATTTAATCGGAAATTATCGGCAATTACCCTTCGCTCCGATCACCAACGCGTAAAGCAAAAGCTGGGAATCATCCCAACAGTCCAAAACCTTCGGCGAAAAAAAACGCTCAGCATTGTAGGAAGTCCATACTCTGGATTCGACAAAATAACTACTAACGCTAACCTAACGCGATGAACTTCCATCTCCCCCTCATCGCATCACTTCTCTCACTCAGCTTCATCGCCCCGGTGACTGCAAACGACGGCGCTTATTTTGCCAGCGGCAATCAAATCATTCCGCTTCAAGAGACAGACATCTCCGTGAAAAAAGAAGTGCTGACCATCAAGCGGATCAAGGATGATAAAGTCCAAGTCACAGTGGATTACACGTTTCATAATCCCGGAAAGGAAAAGACGATACTCATGGGATTTGAGGCCGAGGCACCAACTGGAGATGTAAACGAATCCCCACGTGACGGAGAACATCGATACATCGAGAACTTCACCGTTAACATCAATGACAAATTGGTCTCTCACAAAGTATCACTACTGACACCGGTTTATTTAGGAAACGGCGATAAAAAAGCCCTCTACACCATCGACGATCTAAAAAAGAATCTGCTAAATCCGAAAAAAGACAATCACACACAGCGTGGATATATATACGTCTATCACTTCCCCGCCACTTTCCCATCTGGCGATACGCGTGTGATCCACACCTACGATTATTCGATTACCAGATTTATCTTAGTATCCACCTCAATAGACTACTTGCTCACTCCGGCTCTGCGGTGGGCAAACAAACAGATAGACGATTTCACTCTCGTCATCGATTTGGGCGAGCTTCAGCAATATCACATCAGCCCATCATTTTTTGAAAATGCCGATCAATGGAAAACTCAGGGGCGTGTCAAAATCGGCATGGAAAATCTGACGAACGAAATGAGTGGAGAACCCGAACGCATGATGACTGTCTGGCAACATCAAGGCAGCGTCACCTTCCATGAGAAAAACTTCAAACCCAAGGGCGAACTACAACTATTCGCGAATCAATCCCATTTCCGTGATGAAATTCTAGATTCCAAAACCCTGAAAATATCACTTCAGGATTACCCATTCCTCCATGATGAATTGAAGCTCAAAGACGAATTCACACGCAAAGTCCTCGAAAATTTTCCCTACGCCCGTCGCGGCTACGTCTTTAAAAATGCCGAGCTCAAAGCCTTTTACGAAAAACAACCATGGTATATGCCTGATCCGGAATACAAAGAAGTCTCGCTCACCAAGGAAGAGACCGAGTGGCTAAAGGAAGTCCGCGACCTAAAAATCGCCACCAATTAATCTTTCCTAAAATGCATTTCAGCCATTGCCGCTATCACAACCTGTAATTCCCACTAGCCTATCTCAAAATTTCACTCTTCACTCTTCAAACTTCACCATTCAAAGACATGATCCAAAAAGGAATCCTCAACCCCGACGTCCTCCACCTCCTCGCCCGCATCCGTCACACCAACACCCTCGTCATCGCCGACTGGGCATTTCCTTACTGGGACGATATCGAAACCGTAGACCTCACACTTTGCCGCGGCATCCCCACTATCACCGATCTCCTCGATCTTCTTCACGATAACTTCAAAGTCGGCCAAATCTGGCAAGCTGAGGAATTCCTCACCACCAACCCAACCGAAGTCGTCCAAAAATACGACACCTGCTTCAACGGTTTCAAAGGACTCTATCCAAAGCTCGAAGTAACCCGACTCCCGCACAACGATTTCAAAAAACTCGTCCCCAACGCCATCGGCCTCATCCGCACCGGCGACACGACTGCGTATGGGAACATTATCTTAGAATCAGTCTAAGAAAGGAACCGCGATTTAGAAATCGCGACAACCCAAGTCTTCCTTGGAGTTTAAAGTTTAAAATTTAAAGTTTCATGCGCACTGCTATTACTCTCTGCCAAGTTCCCGAAGCCGCCGCAGGTCCCTTCGTCTTCCACGAACCCCTCGCCCTAGGCTTCGCCCTCGCGAAAGAAACTGGCTTCGATGATGTCGAACTCTTCCTTCCTGGGCCAAATCACGTTTCGGTCGATGAAATCAAATCTCTAGCAGATAAACACGGACTCGGCATCGCGGCCGTCGGCACTGGCGCAGGCATGGTGAAACACGGACTTTCTCTAACCGATCCATCACTCGACAAACGAGTCACCGCCCTCGACTTCCTCGAACAAATGATCGCTTTCGGTGGCCAGCTCGGTGCACCCGCCATCCTCGGTTCCATGCAGGGAAAACATGGCGGCGAAGTTTCTAAAGAACAAGCACTCGAATGGTTAGCTGATGCCCTTAGCATTGCCGGAAAAACCGCTGCGAAATACAATGTCCCTTTCATCTACGAACCACTCAACCGCTACGAAACCAACCTCATCAATCGCCTCACCGATGGAGCGGATTTCATCGAAGCAAATTCATTAGATAACATCGTCCTCCTTGCCGACCTGTTCCACATGAACATCGAGGAAGCCGACATCGCCGCATCCATCCGCGCGGCCGCAAAACACGTCGGCCACGTTCACTACGCCGATTCTAACCGCCGCGCCATGGGCTTCGGCCACACGAATCCAGCTCCCATCGTAGCGGCCCTAAAAGATATCAACTACACCGGCCACATCTCCGCCGAAATTTTCCCACTTCCAGATCCCAAAACCGCCGCATTACAAACCATCAAATCCATCCGTTCCCATCTTTAATTTTCAACGCAAAGCCGCAAAAAACGCAAAGGTTCGCAAAGGGATAAATGAGTTCAGATTTCAAAACTTAAACAGCAAGAAAACATTCATCCAACAAACCGAACTTCTCTGATGCATATCATCACTCATACTAACCCTCCTTTGCGAACCTTTGCGTTTTTTGCGGC
>JANOKJ010000115.1:0-7010 GCA_031419275.1 Akkermansiaceae bacterium
CAACCAGAACATCAATATTTTTGTTTTTGACCGATGGTTCATCTTCAAGGATAATTTCCAAAGGTACAGGCTGAGTGTCAGACTCCGGGGTGATTTCCAAAGGTGCAGGCTGAGGGTCAGACTCCGGGGTGATTTCCGAAGGTGCAAGCTGAGGATCAGGCTCCGGGGTGGATGGATTTTCGTTCATAGTTATTGGGTGTTTTTTGTTTTAAATATGGGCACTACAAAGCTGGGCCATCCGGTTCAGGATCACGGCGGTCAAGATCCCAGAAAGGACGTCCTCGGGTGCAACGAAGGTAGAATTCAATCCTGATCTGAATGCCATCAATGACGAGAGAAGGCCTCGCCCGGGGTTTGGCGGACTTAGTCAGCAGTTTTGTTCCATCCCAACCAGGTGGCAAATTGTGGCAGGTAAGGGCGGCCACAATGGCATCCTTGTTGCGACCAGACGCCTTCTTCCTCGCAAGGAAATCGTGAAGCTTTTTCAATGCTTTGGCCCGCTTAATGGGACATTCCTTCTTTCTCATTACTCGCAATCGCTCGATCGTCTGCCCACGAGGCCCTCGGATGCCGTCGCGTTGTCCCTTACCTTTTTCCAGATAGGGCGTCCACTCCATCTCCTGAAGCTTTTTTAGAAAGGATCTTTTAAAGTCAAATCGGCGATTTTTCACCTCGTCAAAATTAGCAAGAATCAGGTGCATGTGGGGACGTTTATCTTTGTGAATCACGGCAATCCAACGCCGGGCTCCAAGAAGCGCAGCCAGCAGGGGTGCTGATTCCCTCAGATGGCGCTCGGCATCCGCCCGGTCATCTTCCTCACACGTCGCACAACTGACAACCAGATGGCGATGGCGTCGGCCACGCAAGTGCTCATGGCCATAGTCCATTGCGACAGCCATCAGGGACGCCTTGCGGCTAATCACCCCGTAGCCATCCAGATTGCCACCGATCCAAGCAACCCGGTCGAGACAGGAAGGATTGTCCTTCACTGGGGAGAAGAGGTAATCAAACGTGTCACAAGTCGCGCGTGATTGATCACCAATCCCGCCCTTGTACATTTTAGCTGTTGCCTTCATGGTAAACCTCCTTTGTGGGGGGTGATATGCAGACTGCAAATCAACGTCAGTAACTCCCTGACATCCGCTTCTAAAGATGCCACCACCACCGAATCGTGCTTCACCAGCAAGCGCTTCCGCAACCCATAGAGCACGGATGCCTTAATCACCAGTTGTTGCAACGAAATCGATGCGGCATTAGCGTGCACAGCCAATCGGATTATTCGTTCCCGATCCTTAGGTGTTAGAGCGAGTAGTGCATTTGCATATTCATTCGGCAAACGCAAACGCATTCTGACATAGTCAACACTGGTTTTGCGACACACCTGATTAATCATCGTGATCACCTGCACGACTCTTGTCACCAGATCATTTGACAAACCTCGTTCTAAGGCACATTGCAGCAACATGCTGATGCGTTGCAGATGCTCGACAGCCGCGAAAAATTCTATCGGCGCATAGGCCTTCCCTATCTGACCAAAAACGACAGCCATGAACATGGATCCGCTATACGATGCAGGCTGACGCTTCAGCAGTGTCGCGAAGACTTCTGGCAAACGTAGCCACAGTTGTTTCGTGGTCGACAAATTACCACTCACAGGTGACTCGACAGGATCAGTCGAAGATCCATTAAGACTCCCGACATCCAGATTTTTTCCAGCAACGCAGACTGTCTCATCCCCCCTAGGTTCTGGGCTTGGGAGGGGGGCTGGCACATCCCCTATGATCATCCCCCCTAAGTCGGTTTCAAGGGTGGGGGTTTTGGAAGCGGAATCGTATTCAGAGAGCGAGGGGACCGAGTATGGACTTTGCGCGTTCGCGGCACGAATTGCAGCGCGAATTTCATCAAGCCCATCCCCATAAAGATCAGCTTCCATGGCGGTCTCCTTTTTTGCTATCTGCAGCATTCTTTTTCGTGCTTTCAGAGCGACGCGGTTTCCTATCGGCAATCCCGTGTTCTGCTAGGATTTCTTTAAGTACATCCAGCTCCGTAATCTTCAAAGCGTTTGCCGATTTTCTAGCATATTTGGTGGCCGCAGCCATGAGTTCACGGGTCGCTCTATTGGCGACAGTCTCAGCGGCCTTACTGATCTTGGATGCCCCAGTCACTGGAATTAGACATTCCGCCGCCTTGATAGCCTTTGCTTGCAAGATCTCGCGAATCTCTTCTGGTAGTGTTTTGGCCCTGGCTTTGATGGGCTGTTGGGATGATGCCGATTGCTCTGCAGATGCAGCGCTAGGTTTGATATCGGAAGACCCACCAGATTTATCGTTCTGATCACGTTTGGGCTCATCGCCAGGAGTGGAATTGGAAGGGTTCATTGTATTGGGGTGTTTTTGTTTCTGGTTCTGTTTGCATTGGGTTAAAGCGTTCTGATGAACTCAATTCCGCCCTTGGCGATGAGAGTGTCTTAGGATTGTTCCTCATTTGGTTGGTCATGATCATTTGGTTGGGCCTCCCCATTTTGCTGCCTGAGGAACGCGTCTACGTCGGCATGGCTATAGCGGACCAAACGTGGGCCGATTTTGGTGGGGTGGAGGGTGCCGAACTCCTCGTAGCGTTTGACCGCGCTTAATGAGATTCGCAGGAGGCAGCAGAGATCCTTGCGTGTGTAGTAGGGATTTTGGATTGGCTTCATGGCTCGAAATAAAACATCTAATAATAGATGCTTCAACAAAATAATAAAACTAAATTATATGTTATCCTGCATAAATGTCTTTCCATGAGATGAAATTGTGGTAAAATTAAAGGGTGCCCACAAAAAAAGTTCTCCACCCAATTCGCCGCGTTCGCGACGCCTTCAAGAATGCGCCACTAGAACTAGACCTCAGTAAATACAGCACTGCTGAAGGCTTTGCTAAGTTTCTTGGGCGCTCGACTAGTTTTGTTAGAAACGTGGAATGCGGAGTGATTGAGCGTTGGGATCAGCTCGCTACTCTCGTGCAGAGAAAGACACGCGTGTCAAAAGAGTGGTTACTTTCTAAACCGAGTATGAATGATCCAATACTTGATGTGGATGGTAATAAATGGGAAGCAGGTTTTCAGTTAGATCCACTGGCTCCTCATGGAAACATGCCAGACTGGCGTCAGTTGATTCAACTCTCTCCAGGCTCAATTCCTGATTTTGTCGCAGAGTCTATCAAATTCCAACTAACATGGGAGCTTTCACTTGGTGTGGATAAAGGATTGGCTTACATCATCGGCTCTATGCGTCGAATGAATACCTACGAAAGCCCTGGACTAGTTCAACTTGTGAATCATCAAAAATGCGAGGTTCGCGATAGAGTTTCGGAAAAGATATGGGCTCGGCGTAAAGACTCGCGCGTTCTCAGGTCGGATTTGGAAAAGCGCTTTAAAGTTGATTTAAATTACATCAAAACAGAGGTGGCCGAAAGAATACTTCAAGATGAGGGTTTTAAGTGGATTCGCAGGCTGGATAATGTGCCTAAAGTGGGACTTATTCCCGAAATGTTGAAGTTCTACAAAATCAAAATCGATGCTGGTCGCGTTGACTATACGGATGACGACGACGGCATCAAAAACGTTGATCTTAGTGCGATTGTGACTGTAACTAATCTGCAGGTAATTGATAATTTAGAACTGACCATTCCTCCTCTCATCAAGAGTGGTAAAATTTCTAGTAGAAGCAAAAAGCCTGGTTGATTCTTCGAAGATTCAGCAATCCAACACTTAAGATGTATTATTCTGCTGGCTACTTCTTTTTGCCCACAAGAGATAAACCAAGGCCCGCGGTCACTTTGTTTCTTGAATCGGTATAGATGGCGGAAGTTAAACTGATATTCTTGTGCCTTAGCAGTCTTGATGCTGCGTGAATACCGGCTTGAGCGTTAATTACTGATCCATACTCCTTGCGAAGGCTGTGGATGGGTCTGTTGCCAGTAATACCCTTAGACTTCAACCATGCGATGAGCTCTTTGTGGAAGCGGTTGGCTCGGTAAACTGTTTTCTCGGCCTCAGGTTTGGCCTCTCCACCACTGAGAACAAATGATGTACCGGAATCTTTATGCCATTCCTCAAGAAGTCCGATGATGTGCGGGTCCAAAGGGATTTCACCAGAGGAGTTGGCTTTAATTTCGTGTGCCTCTGTCGTCTCTGCCCAAATGCAGTTTTTGGTGAAATCGACCTGTGACCACTGGAGCGAGTCGATTTCGCCCCTCCGGAGTCCCGCGCAGAGCCCCAGGATGAGAATCTTGAACGCTTCATTTTTTCGTGTGGCGCTGAGCTCGGACTGAATTTGCTCGGCTGGACTGGGTTTTGGAGCTTTTCCAGAACCGCCATTCTCGGTCCAAGTATTTTGAAATTCGATTTCGGGGGTTGCAAGAGCAAGTTCATCTACTCCCATGGCCAAGAGTTGGTTGGGATCTGGGATCTCGGAGCGATAGCGTTGAATGCTTTCAGGTAGCAATTGAATGAATCTGAATGGTATCGGGTCAGGAAGCTGCACGTGGGGAATGAGCTGAGTGATTTTAGGACCAAACATGGCAAATCCGGCCCGGATGGCAGAGTTTACTGTTTTTATTGCGGATTCTCTTTGTTTGGGGTTCGCGGCAACTGCTTTGATCCGCTCGCTCCGCCATTTGAGCAACGCTGCATCATTCAATTTAGCCAGAGGCGTGACACCCACCAATTCCTGCCACAACGCAGATCCGCCGTTGACATGGTCATAGCGGCTCAGTGTTTTAACCTCGCCGTTTTTGTGTATCTTGACGGGCAGCTTGGGTTTGGTGATGTCTGCGGCGATAGTGCGGATTTTGGTGATGTAGGTGCTGAGGGTATGTGTTTTCAGAAAGCCGGTAGCGGCAACCTCGGCGAAGTATTCGCTAATGGTCAGGTTGTTCTTCTTGGTAGGAGCTTCGCCACGAAACATCTGCAGGCCCTCAGTCCAACCATTAGCGCGCACCAAGGTGTCAAGCTGCTTTGCCTTTTTACCAGCCTCGCGCTTTTCGGTTTCCTGCAATGATACTCCTCTTCGCTCTCCATGGGCCTGGATTTTCACATGGTAATAGCCACGTCTTAGATGAGTGCTCTCAGCTTCCTTGTGCTTCGGCAGATACACCCGCCTTTCCCAGTAGAGGGCAATATTCCTGGGTAATGTCTTTGGATCTTGGTTTTTCATTTCTGTGCCGTTTCTGTGCCACTTTTTGCTTGGGCCATGATAAGTCACTCTTGTTTATTTGGAATATAAAAGTTCATAAGTCATTAAAAAACAGATAATTAAAACCTTGTGAGCTCTAATGAATTCTCTTGAACCATGGGGGTGCCAAGGACTCATAAGCCTTTGGTCGGCGGTTCAAATCCGCCCCCTGCCACCATTCTTCGCTTCCGTGCCGGAAGCTACGAATGGCGAGCCATTAAATCAGTAATAGGAAGCGAAGAATGCCCTTCGTAGCTTTAGCGAAGTAGGGCTGGCCTGAAATAAGGATAAAGCCTACAAGGCGGGCGATACCTTGCCGCCTCGACTGTTTTTAATAGTCCTTACCGCTCCAAGAACTCCACCAGCTACGGAACAGAGCGTGTTGTGAGTCGATGTGCGCTTTTTGTGCAGGGCTCAATTGATCATCGGCATAAATCTGATGCTCGTAGGCAGCGTGCCCTTCAAGAACCATGAGGCGCTTATAGTAAAGCACCAGATCAGGACCTTCGTCGAACGTAGAGAGGACATTGATTGCCTCGGTAAGCTCCAACGCATAAGCACGTGCCTTCGCATCGCCTTTTGCAGCACGTTTACACAAGCTGACCATGTGTAGCACCTCTTTCGTTAAGGCATTTCCTACTCCCGTGATTGCTCCACCAGCGCCGCAGTTCACAAAACCGTGGTAGGCTTGTGTGTCCACGCCAACCATCAGGGTGAGTTTGTCATTACCCGTGGTAATGTTTTCAGCGGCATATGTAAGATCCGCAGCCCCACCGAACTCCTTGAAGCCTATCAATTGTGGATACTGCTGGTGCATTTTGAAAAAGAGATCCGCTTTGGTAGCAAAACCGTAATAAGGAGAGTTGTAGATAACCGCAGGTAAATTAGGGCCACCCGCTTCAAGAACTGCGGTGAAGTGATTGTATTGGGCTGCTGGGGAAAGACCGCGAGAAAGTACTCTGGGAATGACCATCAAACCATGAGCGCCCACTTCTCTTGCATGTGCAGCATGTGCAGCCGCAATTTTTGTATTCTGGGCTCCCGTTCCCACGATCACTTTAATCCCAGCATCGACTAAAGCTTTTACACCCGTTTGACGCTGCTCGTCTGTTAGAAGTGGCCAGTCGCCCATGGATCCACAATAGACCACAGAGTCCATACCCGCATCAATCAGGTGGCGTCCAGTTGCTACAAGAGCACCGAAATCAGGGGTTCCCTTGGCATCGCAAGGAGTCATCAGTGCAGGTATGGTTCCAGAGAAAATGTTGCTCATGCGAAGCTTCGTAGCACCTCAAATTAGCAGGTCAAGTGTATTGAATATCTGCTAGGGCGTCTTCATGACTTCGTTTTCTTATTTGCCTAGCAGCTCGATCAAATCTTTACTGATGCCCACACCGAAGCAGGAATAGCCTGATCTGGTTCGAAGTAATTCCTCTTGTCGTCGGTCAAAATGGTTACCGGCTAGTATCGGAGAGAGGGGGTTCTGAATCTATTCAGAGCCAACTCCCCGAATAATAAGGATTTCTAAGATATCAATCCGCCCAAATGCCCATTTGAAATTTTTTTCAGAAAAAACTCAAAAAGGTCTTGTCAGAATGATTCGGATGCATAGAGTCCCGCCCCCCACAGCGAGGCTGACCGGCGCAAAAAAAGCCGTAAATCAGCCACAATACAGGGAAATTATCGGGTGCAGCTCCGGAAAAAAGCGATTACGGGTTATTAAAACCCCGTCTTCGTGCCGGTTTGTCCCAACAACTCTTTTTAAAGACAAATCCAGAAACACGAAGGAAATCATGCC
>JANOKJ010000116.1:0-18314 GCA_031419275.1 Akkermansiaceae bacterium
AACCATGACACGCAAATCCTCGAGATGTTCCAAAAATGGCTTCTCGTGGTCTGAATGAGCTTTTTCTCTGAACTCAAAAACTTTTTTCAGCAAATACATTCGATGCGCGCGAATTCAAATCCTTGAAGCCCTTCTCCGCAAGGTCAGACTGATCGAGATGCTCTGAAATGGCAAAAATGACGCTTTTCTTTGACTCAGCTCTCTCAAATCTCAATTCTATACCCAACGGAATGATTTTCCTTACCGTTCGCTAACCACCAAACAAATCAAACCATGATAACAAAAATCCTTACCATCGCCATCACTGCAGGCGCATTCGCCCTTGTTGCTTGTAGATCGGAAGTCAAAACGACGACCACAAAAGAAGTTAATGCTGAAGCCAAAGAAGTCGCTGAGGGCGTCAGCGATATTGTAGAAACTGCCACTGAGGAAGTTGAACCAGCGACAGAACCTGCTCCAGCTCCTCTAGAGCCTTAATGACCGAGCATAAGTAATTCTTCCAAGCCCTAGCCTATCCATCGGATGCTCTAGGGCTTTTTTACGCCAAACGCTCCAGCTTCTCCAAATAGGCGATGCTGTAGATTCCCGTGCCGTGTGAATCCTCCCAAAAAAGCTGGAGTCCATATCCGCCGACTTTTTCAAACCGTTTTAGCTCAAATGCGCGCGCTCCATACTCCACATTAGGTTTCTGCACGCGTCCCATCGCATCTGGCTCGCCTTGGCAATTAGCACACGGACAAGCACGCCTCAACATCGCCAGCGGAAAATACATCTCTCGCCCATCGCTCATTCGAACTGCGAGCTCTTCCCCAATCTGGCACACATATTCTATCTCTATCTTCATCTCATCCTAATTCCCCTGAAATTTTATACGCTCGCCGGCCAAAAATCGCAGATCCTACGCGAACATGAGTTGCACCCTCCTCGATCGCCACCTCGAAATCCCCACTCATCCCCATGCTCAAATATGGAATCTCTATGCCGAAATCCTTTTGAATGTCATTGCGCAGGATTCTCATTTCCGCAAACCAATGCCGCGCATCTTCAGGATGATCGACAGCTGGCGGGATCGTCATCAACCCCACCACGTCAAGATGCTTCAAGCTAGAGATCCCATGAATCTCCTCCCGCAACTCAGATAAACTGAAACCTCCTTTGCTCTCCTCTCCCGACTGATTGACTTGCAGGAAAATTTTGGGACGCATCCCTAATTCCATCGCAATCCCATCGATGTAGCTCGCAAGTTTAGACGAATCCACCGCATGAATGTAATCAAACAAAGGCAAAATTTTCCGCACTTTGTTACTCTGCACTCGACCTATAAAATGCCATTCAATCGCACTCGCTAAAGCTTCGATTTTTGGCGCAGCCTCTTGCAAACGACTTTCCCCAAAAACATTCTGCCCAGCATCCACAGCCTCTTGAATATCAATCACCGGAAAAGTTTTAGAAACCGCGATCAGTTGGACCGATGCCGCTTCTCGACTTGCCCTCAGGCAAGCCGCATAAATCCTTTCGCGAATTAATGTTAGATTCTCAGAAATCTCTAACATTAGCGGATTCCACCGTCATTTTTTAAAATGCCTGCCATCTTGGCGTTATCTGTCAGGCTAATGAGGTCCTTCATTACATGAATGGCCTCACGTTTTTCCGGATTCAGTGCAGACGGCCAATCAGGAGTATCATCCAATCCCGCTGTCTCATCCACAGCGCGACGCATAAAATCAGCATTTTCCGCAGATGGATCGTAGGCTTTGATCGGCGTGGCCGCATTAACAATATCCAAATTAACTTTGTAGAATTTGAAATTTTTCGCATCTTCCTTAGCAATCTTTTCAAATCGCTCACGGCGCTCAACATTACGTGTTTTCCGTTGTTCTTCAGCCTCAGCCAACTCACGCTTACGCTCGGCAATATTTAGAGAAACCTGATTCTTTTTGATGCGATCTTTCGTTTTAAAGATATCTTGGATGACATACTTATAATCCTGACATTTTTCGATCCGCTCCTGACTGAGTTCTTTCAAACGAGGTAGGAACAATGCACGTTTATCTTCAGGGCGGAAATCCGCAGCTGGGCGGATTCGATCGTGCGGCAAAGCGTTTTCCATATGCGCTTCTCCCACTTCCAAAGCATCCATAATACTAGGTATGACAATATTTGGAACAACCCCATCCATCTGCGTAGAAGAACCCGACGGCCTGTAAAATTTCTGAATCGTGACTTTCAAATAGCCTGCTTTATCCTTCACCGCAAACAACGGAAGTTGGCGACCAATGTCCATGGGCTGTTGCACCGTGCCTTTTCCAAACGTCGAAGACTCACCAATAATCACAGCGCGATTATAATCCTGTAATGCCCCCGCTAGAATTTCACTAGCAGATGCACTGCTCTTATCTGTCATAACAACCATAGGCCCCGTATAAATCGGCTTGGCATCATCTGAGTCTTTTACCTGAACTTGCCCAATCGTGTTTTTGACCTGTACCACGGGACCTGGCTCAACAAAAAATCCGGTCATACGGCGAACTTCTTCAAGAGATCCACCACCGTTATTACGTAGATCAAAAATTAAGCCGTCCATTTTTTCTTCAATCAAACGCTTAAGAATCCGTTCCACGTCAACTGATGAGCTAACAAGGCCTTCATCAAAATCCGCATAAAATGAAGGCAATGTAATAACCCCGATTTTCTTGGTTTCACCCGCATCATTTTTCATTTCGATCAGCTCGCCACTTGCTTGCTCATCTTTTAACTCAACTTTGCCTCGCTGGATCTTAATGATCTTGGTTTCACCTGCTGAACCACCTGCAGGCTCCACTTTTAAAGCCACAGTTGTATCTTCTTTGCCGCGGATCAAATCCACAACCTTATCGATCGACATGAACATGATATCCGTCATGTCTGCTGGCTTACCAGTGTTGGCCGAATCCACACCCACAACCCTGTCATTTAATTTAAGTGTTCCTTCTTTGTCAGCTGGGCCGCCAACGACAATACCTTTGATAATTGTTGCTCCATCCTCTTCTGCTTGAAGCAATGCTCCAATTCCCACCAATTCATTTTTCATTCCGTCCTTGAAACGATTCATTTCTCGGAAACTCATGTAATCGGTATGCGGATCGAAAGTAGCCGAAACCGCACTCAGAAAATAGTTCGCGATATCTTCATTATCTACATCTTGGATACTCGTCTGCAAACGCTTGTAGCGCAGGGAGATTTTTTTCTTAGGATCTAGATTATCTGCACCTGGATCATTTTTTCCCTGCTCTTTTGCCATTTTTGTTAGAGTTTCACGTCTCAACGTTTCAGCTAAAACAGCTTCTTTGATTTGTTGTGCCCATACCTTTTTGGCCTCGGCCTCATCCTTAGGCCAAGCAGCATCTTTGCGCGACATCATGACGGTTTCATCTCCCGAAAAATCAAAGTCACCCGCAAGCAACACCTCAGTCTGCTTGGTCCGCTCTGCGACCCTCTGACGAAATACATCATAAATCTCTATCGCAGGCTGCATACTTTTCCCCTGAAGCAATAGTGTGTGCATCTTATCCCCATATTTAGCCTTAAAGCCATTCACGTCTTCTTGGGTAAAATAAAGTTTCTGAAAATCCAACCCTTCTAGATAATCCTCAAAAAACCGATTTCCCAACTGCACATCATAAGGCAGCCTCGCAAAGTGGCTATTTTGCAGCATAATCGCCATCTGCTTACCTACCTCATCGAAATCTGCTTGCTGTGCCTTAACCGCATGCGAAGAAGCGATAAAACCCACGACCAGCGTCGCGTTACGTAACCAAAATTTAATCATAATATTATAGCGTCAATAAATCGAAATTCTTTCGAGGAATCTGCCACAGGTTATTAAATTGTCGATTCAGAAAACATCACCCCTTGAACACTATTTCCTCAACTTCCTCAAATAAACCCTCAACTTCCTCAATATTCACCCCTGAAACATTGGGTTTATAACCTTTACCAGAAATATTCAGGTTCAGTTTCAATGATGAAATCACATCAATCTTGGACAAAACCTATTGCCCAACAAGGCTTCAGCGCATGACTCGGTTCCTTAACGACCCAGAATACTTCGCGATTCTTCCACACTCATTTTACGCTGCTCCTCCCAATCAATCACTGAAGGCTGCACGTAACTACGCCTTTTAGACTCCGCGTAGTCATTGCGCGGTTTATCGATATGCTTTACGTCCGATTCCTTGGCACCGCCATATTCCAATCGATTCGTTTGATAAGGATCCAGAGTATCCACCTTTTTATTTCCTAAATACGCCACCTTGCCTTGTTGCTTAGATTCGATCATGAATCGCGATCCATCCGTATCCCCCTTATATTCGGTATGTTTATAGGCCTTCTTTCCCCACCAACTTGTCTTTTCGTAATCACCCGTTTGATAAGCTTTCTTTTCAACTTCACCTTTGAAATATGAATTCTGACCCTGCGTCTCAAAAGAACTTCGTTTATTAGAAGTCGGTGCCCATTTACCTTCCTTATCTTGCTTGAATCCACTGGTTCCAGATAGCCTCTGAGTTAACGATTCAGGCTCACTGAGCTCAGCGCTCACTTCCCTCTTTGTCTGGTTCGAACAACTTATCACCAGCAGTGATAGAAACAGACAATAACATGACCATCTTGAAATCATCATTATTTCATGATTTTAGTCTCCAACTCATGATCAGGAACCGCACCTCTATCTAAAGCCTTTTTGTAATACTGCTCCGCATCTTTTATCCGTCCCTTACTCGCACAAATCAACGCCATGTTGAAATAAGGCTCACTTGGCATCGGATCCGCTGCAATGGCTGCCTTAAACTGGACCTCGGCCTCTTCCATCTTTCCTAGCATATCGTATATCGCACCCAGTAACATGTAACTATTGGCGTCATCCGGAGCTAAATCAATTGCATGCTTCAAATGCTTTTCTGCGTTATCCAACTCATTAAGCTGCATAAAAGTTAAGCCCATCATCCGATTTGCGTAGGGATTGTTTTTATCCAGCTCTATCGCTTTACGGAAACTCGCCAATGCTTCAACAGGCTCTTGAATTTTTAATTGCACAAACCCCAACCTACAAATCGCTGGAATATGTCCAGGATGCTGCTCGATCATCATCTCGAATAACTCACGCGTCGAATGATACCTTCCCGCAAGATACGCTTTATTAGCCGCACGATTGTAACTCTCTAACTCTACGTTAAGCTTTGCAACGTCACGCCCAACTGCGGCGCGATCTCTAGCAAAAATAGAAACGAACTCTCCATCAACATTCTGATCGGCAACCAATTTCTGTTCATCCGGAGTAAGTTCTATTTCAGTCCCGTCAAACAACTGTATGGCTTCTTTTAATTGATCATCCTCTTTACCCAAACTCTTTACCGCATCCACTAACAACTCTTTCGCCTGACGCCTTCTCTCCTGCACCCGCAACTGCCGACGAATCACTTCCCGCAAGGTCTCAACCTCCTCAGAATTAGCCTCAACCTCATTTTGCGCCAATAGCGCCTCCTCATGCCTCAATTTCTCCGTCAACTCAGAGATCCGCTTATCTTGTTCCCGCTTATCCTGTTGCAACCGATTGATCTGGGATTTCGCAATCGCTAGATTCTGCAGGGCTTCAGTAATCTCATCCTTCGACGAGTTGTTATCTACATTCAGACGTTCGACTTGTTCTTTCGCTTCCCGTAAGGATTTTGCTAAGCCCACATTCTGAGCAACCAGTTCTTCAATCCGTCCGGACTCATTTAATTTCAACAAAGCCGCCATGTGATCGCGCTCACGCAACAACCCATCACGCTCCACTTGTAGCTCGCTATACGCCGCTCGGCTCTCATCCAAATCCTTTTTCAAACTCGCGATCTGCTTGTTCGCTGTTTCTAACAGTTTGTTCTTTTCTGTAATCACTCGCTCCATCTGCGTCATCTGCCGCAACTGACCCGCTACCACTTCATTCGCAACTTTCCGCTCTGCCTCTAGATCCCGTTGAATATCTGCCTGCTTCTGACGCATCTCCGCAGCTTGTTTTTTCATCAACTCCATATCAGTCGTCAGAATCTCGATTTTTGATAACGCTTGGTTGTGATCTCCCCGGCTGGTTTTCAATGCCAGGCCCATCACTTCTTTTTCCTGATTCAATTGAGCAATACGCTCATTCAAAGATTTCATCACCCCTTCCAACGGTGCAGAAGCCATCTGTGCACGCAAAGAACTCACCTCATTCTGCACCGCTTTTAATTGCCCAGAAAGCGCCTGATTCTGCTTCCGCAAATCTTCTACCGTTGCTTTTTGGGTTGATTGCTGCGCCGCCAACTCAGCTTTCTTGATTTCATTACGCAAACGCTCTAGCTCAGCTTCAGCATCTTTCAACCGACGCGCTTTCAGGGGCTCAACCTCTAAAACACCCGGAATCAACGGCTTCACATCCTTAGCCGGATCGATCAATTTTCCTTTCACCTTATCGCCACCCTCCAACTCTGCAATCACACCACGATCTTTCTTCATCCGGTCCCCCGCTTTTTCCTGCACCCCAGTCAACGCCTTGATCGTCAAATCCTTGCGGTTCTTCACCATATCAACTTTCCAATCCGGATAAAATTTCTCTATCGAACTAAATAACTCGTTTGCTTGCTGATACTTATTCAACGCACCCACAAAATCCTCATCCTTCTCCAACTGCTCGCCCGCACGCACCGCCAAGTAGCCCTGGAAATACACATCCGAAGGATCAAAATTCGGCACGCTCGGAGCCTGGGCCACGACTCTACCTTGCATGAAAACCATCATGCAAAAAATCATCGCCCATCCAAAAAACGCTTGGGTTCGCATTTTCCCTTTCAACATCTGGCAAATGACTATCAGCCAAGACTGCTTTCGCAAGCCCAATCTCCCAGCCCAATCGCTCGCCAACCCCTCTCATTACCGGACTTCTCCCACACGCTCTACTCCCCCAATTCGCATTTTAATTAACTTCTGCTAAATACCCCTAAACACCACATATTGGTTATTAACAGATATTTTCATACTACATATTGTGCTACGACCCACTCCCACCTTGCCTCTGAATATTTTCTTCGTAAGCTCCAACCATTCAGGAAATCACTTCCTCATCCTTCTCCAAACCCCTGCCTACCACCCCACTTATGTATCTCAAAACTCTCGAAATCCACGGCTTCAAATCCTTTGCCGATAAAACCGTCTTCGAATTCGCTGAAGGTGTCACTGGCATCGTTGGTCCAAACGGTTGCGGAAAATCTAACGTTGTCGATGCTATCCGCTGGGTTCTCGGAGAAACTTCCGCCAAAGCTCTCCGCGGTGGAGAAATGGCAGATGTTATCTTTAATGGTACGGAAAAACGTAAACCACTCGGCATGGCAGAGGTCACTCTCACCATGGCCGACTGTGAAGAATCACTCAAAGTCGATTACAACGAAGTATCTATCACTCGTCGCGTATTCCGCGATGGCCGTTCTGAATACCGCCTCAACGGAACTCTCTGCCGCCTGAAAGACATTCACGACATGCTCATGGATACTGGTATCGGTCGCACCGCTTACTCCATCATGGCGCAAGGCCAGATCGACCAGATCCTTTCCTCAAAACCAGAAGAACGCCGCGCTGTTTTCGAAGAGGCCGCCGGCATCACCAAATTCAAACGCGAGAAAAAAGACGCCCTTCGCAAACTCGAATACACTGAGGCCAATCTCCTTCGTGTCTCGGACGTTCTAGCAGAACAAGAGCGCCGCATGAACTCGCTCAAACGCCAAGTCGCTAAAGCCCGTCGCTTCCAAGCTCTCGCTACCGACTACCGAGTGCTCGACACCCATCTCGCTCACAAACGCTACGTCGAAATCACCGCCGCTCGCGCAGAACTCACCAACTCGATCCGCTCTCTCGACGCGCAAGATTCCCATCTCGAACGCCAACTTCCAGAGAAAGAAGAACTCGTTGCCGAAGCGCGCACCGCCGCCCGCCAATTCGAAGCCGAACTCGCCGAGCTCCGCCAAAAACTCAATGAACACCAAAACGCCCTCGCCTCATCGCAAGCGCGCATCGCATTCAATAACGAACGCAAAGCGGAACTCGATCTCCGCATCTCCCAAAACCACGCAGACATCACCTCAACCCGCGAAAAACTCACCAAACAGGAATTCGATTTCAGCGCGGCTAACGACCAACTCGATCAGCTCAACCGCCGCATCGCCGAGCAAGAACTCCAGCTTGCCAAACAAGAAGAGCAAACTCTAGCCGCCCGCGAATCCCGCTCCAACATTGAAGCATCCCTCCGCGCTTCTCGAATCGAGGCAAATCAGACCCAAACTCTGATCGCCTCCATGCAAGCGAAAATCGAATCCTCCCTCGCCCAGCTCGAAGGCAATCGCGATCGCGCACGCCAACTTGCCGAGGAAGAACAACGCCTCAACATAGGAGCCGAAGAATTCATTGCCCAACAAACCCAAATCGCAACCTCCGTTACCGAAACCGGCAATAAACTCACCGAGCTCGAAGAAACTTTCCACGCTGCAGAGCGCACCTATCAACACACCCGTGGTGATCTCGATGCCTCACGCAAAGCCACCACCGAATCGAACGAAATCCTCGCCCAACGCGCCGCTCGTCTCGATGCAGTGAAACAACTCGTCGCCTCCGGCGAAGGTTTCGCCAAAGGCACCCAAAACCTCCTCAAAGGCCTCGATACCCCGGAACATTTTCAACCTTCCATCGAGGGTGTCCTCGCCAACTTCATCCGCGCCGATGAAGCCTCCGCCCGCGCCATCGAAGCCGCACTCGGCGCAAAACTCCAAACCGTTCTCGTTTCAGATTCCCAAATCGCAGAAACCCTCATCCAACGCCTCACCGAGAAAAAACTCGGCCAAGCCGCGATCCTACCGAAAGACCTTATCCCTGTCGCTTCCGGAACCCAAATTGAAGCCCTCCCCCAGGGCGCAACCGCATGGGCCCTCGACAAAGTTAAATCCGAACCACATGTCGCCTCGATCATCGAACAGTTGTTAGAGAAAACCCTGATCGTTCCAGATCTAACAACTGCATTAAAACTGCGCGCCGAATACTCCACACTCATCTTCGTCACCCTCGCTGGTGAAATGCTCTCCCCAGAAGGAACCATCCAAGGCGGTGCCACTTCCGGAAATTCCACTTCACTGTTAGAACGTCAAAACGAAGTCCGCGCCCTCGAAATTGAAGTAACCGAGCTCCGTATCACCGACGAAGCAGCACGCAAGCGAGTCACCGCTCTCGAAACCGCTCTCGAGACCAACCGCGAAGCCGTCGAAACCGCTCGCGAGCGCCTGCAACGCCAAAAAGTCGAACTTTCTACTCTGCAAGGCCAACTATCTCTCGCCACCCGCGAAGTCGAAAACTTCAACACCCGCATTGAAAACGTGCGCTGGGAACGCTCCGAGCTTGAGAAACGTGAAAGTTCCGCTGCGGATTCTCGCCAATCCCTCGAGTCCGAACTCGCAGCCACCCGCGAACGCCTCGAAGCCATCGAAGATCAATCTCGCTCACTTCAATCCCAATCCGATTCCGCACTCTCCTCAGAGCAAGAACTCTTCACGTCTCTCAACGAATTACGCACCACTCTTGCTGTCGAAAAGCGCGCAAAACAAGCTGCCGAAGAGCAGCAACGCCCGATGGAAGCGCGTCTCTCCGAACTCCGTGAAATAGCCATCCGTCGCGAAACCGAAATCGAAAATTTCCAAGAACGCATCCAATCTTCCATCGACGAAAACGCCTCTCTTACATCACAAGTCGAGAGTCACAGAAATGAAGCCGAAGAGCTCCAACAAGAACTCTCCGTGCGCTCACAAGGCCGCAACGAGTTGATCAAAAATATCGAAGTCGCCGAGGCTGGACTTTCCGAAATCCGCAAGCAACTCGCCGCAATCAACGAACAAAAAGGTCGCGAAGAAATCTCCGCAACCAAGCTCGATCTGCGTCTCGAAAACCTCCTCTCCACCACCGAGGATCGCCACCAAATCACTCTCGAATCCTTCGAGCCTGACGCACACCTCCTCCTATCAACTCTAAAATCCAGAAACGCTCGCAACGCTTCCGGCGCTGACGAAACCGATCCCGAGGCAGAAATTTCTAACGGATCAGCAGCAGAATCCGACGACATTCCTGATATGCCCGGCGAGCCTAACTGGAACCATATCGAAGTCCTTGTCCAAGATCTCAAACGCAAAATCGAGTCCATGGGACCGGTCAACGTAGACGCCATCGAAGAATACGACGAACTCGAAGAACGCCATACCTTTCTTCGTAACCAACATGACGATCTGGTTTCTTCCAAAGCCGAACTCCTCGCGGTCATCGAACGCATCAACGAAGAAACCCAACGCCGCTTCTCAGAAACCTTTGCTCAAGTCCGCATCAACTTCCGCGACATGTTCAAAGAACTCTTCGGTGAAAAAGGTCAGGCCGACCTCACCTTGCTCGACGAAAACGACCCACTCGAATCCGGTATCGAAGTCATCGCTAAGCCCCCGGGCAAGAAACTCCAGTCCATCACCCTACTCTCCGGTGGTGAACGCTCCATGACTGCGGTAGCCCTCCTGTTCTCGATCTATATGATCAAGCCGTCCCCATTCTGTGTCCTCGACGAGCTCGATGCCCCTCTAGACGAATCCAACATCAACCGCTTCGTCAAAGTTCTCGACCGCTTCATCGATCGCTCCCAATTCATCATCGTCACCCACTCCAAACGCACCATGGCCCGCGCCGATGTGATGTATGGCGTGACCATGGAGGAATTTGGCGTATCCAAACCGGTCGGAATGCGCCTAACCGCATCCTCAGATGTCAAAGCCGATGCTAAATCTGCCGCTCAAAAGGCAGCTCTGAGGCTGGATGCTTAAGAAACATAAGCTATTTGCGAAATTCTCTTCTTTATTGCAAGTTTACCAGCTTGCAATATTTGGCGATGCACTGAAAACTCAGCGCATCGCCTTTTCATTGAATCTCGCAAATTTTCCGCCTCATATGTCCAAACTTCTTTTTACCCAGATTTTAACTCTGAGCTTTTTCAGCAGTCTCGCCTTTGCCGAGCCTGTCGAAGTCAACGGCATCGCCGCCAAAGTCAACGGACAAGTCATCACCAAAAATGAAGTCTCTTTCCTCCTCTCTCCAATCTTCGCACAACTCTCCACCCAATTTCCACGCCGCGGCCCGGAATTCATGAAACAGTTCGAGGAAGCTCAGAAAAAAGTCCTCCAAGAACTCATTGATCGTCAAATCATCCTCGATGAATTCAAAAAACTCGGTGCCAACATCAACGCCAACGTCATCGACGAAGAAATCAAACGCCAAATCCAACAACTTTACGGTGGGAACGAAGCTAAATTCCGCGAAGAATTAAAAAAATCGCGTCTCACCATGGAAGGCTATCGCGAAATGACTCACGAAAAAATGGTCGTCCAGGCAATGCGTGCTCAACAGTTCTCAGACGCACCACCCGCCCTCCCCAACGAAGTCCAACAAGAATACAACAAGGTCAAGGATAGCCTCCGCGATGTTGCACAAGATAAAATTTCTTTCCAAAAAATCTTCATCCCATCTGTAGATTCTACTAACCCAAAAGCAACCCCTGACACCCAACTCGCACTAGCCGAAGAGATCGCTGAAAAAATTAACAAAGGAGCTGACTTTTCCGAAACCGCTAAAACCTACTCCAAAGACGCTTTCGCAGATAAAGGTGGACTGCAAGAAAACGTTCCAAGAAGTGATCTCTCCGCTGAATTCGCAGCTATCATTTTCGAAGCTCCCACCGATAAAACCGTTGGCCCTCTACTTGACCCTCTCGGCTTTACCATTATAAAAATTATCAAAAAAGATCTCGGACCCGCACCTCCTCTATCCAAAGTCCGCCCCATGATTGAAGAACGAGTCACCCGCAATAAAACCTCAGCTCAATACGAACGCTGGATCGAAGCCCGTCGCAAAAGGGCAATGATCGATATCAAACTTTAAGCTTACCGCTAAGAAGTCCGTAGACATGGAAGATCGTTACGAAATTATAGGAAAAATCGCACAAGGCGGTCTTGGCTCAGTTTACAAAGCTCGTGATGTCCGCATGAGCCGCGATGTTGCGATCAAACGCATCCTTACTAACATTGGTGACACTTCCATCACCGACGAGGCAACTCGCCAACTTATCAAAGAAGCCAGCGCTCTTGCTTCTCTGCAACATCCTAACATTGTTACCATTTACGATGTCGGCAAGGACGATGAAGGACCCTTCGTGGTCATGGAATTACTCACCGGCCAGACCATTGAGGAAATTATTAGCCACGCTTCTTTCACTTGGGAAGACTTTCGCCAACTCGCCATGCAATCCTTGGAGGCACTCATCGCCGCCCAAGAACTTCACATCGTCCACCGCGACATCAAACCCGGCAACATCATGCTCACTTGGCTCCCCTCCGGGAAATTCCAAGTAAAAGTCGTCGACTTCGGCCTCGCCAAACTTTCCACCAAACCCTCCCTCCAAACCATCGATCAATCCGATGGCGTTTTCGGTTCCATTTACTTCATGGGACCTGAGCAATTCGAGCGCATCCCCATCGACCAACGCGTCGATCTCTATGCCCTCGGTAGCGTGTTTTACTACGCCCTCACAGGTACATACGCATTCGATGGCGAAAACGCCGTCGAAGTTATGGCGTCACACCTACAACATCACGTCACTCCTATCCAAGAAGTTCGCGCTGGTATCCCTCTCTGGGCATGCAACTGGATCATGTGGCTAATCAATCGCCAACCTTCAGATCGTCCTGATTCCGCCCGCGATGCGCTTCACATCTTTATGCAAAACGATAGTGCTTACATTTCGCCAGAAATGAGCACAGGAGAACCCACTCCAAAAGCCCCAACCGAGCAATCTAAACGTCCTAAACTATTCATCCCTGGATCCGCACCCGCTCCCGAAATTATCGAGGAACCCAAACCTGCCCATCTAAACAAAAAAACCGCTACAATCTCTAAACCCCTTACTCCCCCTCAAGGATCAAAACCCAGCGTTCATAGCACAACAAGAACCTATCAAACTCCCGAACCAAAGCCTGAGCCCATTGCTCCCTCACCACCAGCATACGAACCAGCCCCCCCTCAAATTCAGGCACCCGCTCTCACACCACCCGCACTAAGCCCTCCAGCCCTAAGCTCCCCCCCTGCCCATGTTCCCCATGTATTAGTAAATCCCATTCCATATCAGGCTCCTCCCATAGCAAGAGCCACACCTGCTTTAACCTCTCAACTCAACAGGCCTAATATAGGCTCCCCTACCCAAAAAGCCACTGCCACCAAGCCACTCGTTGAAGAAGAGTATCCAACTGCGGAGCCATATATTACTCCTAAAAAAACCATTCCTAACAGCATAAAAGTCGTTTTAGCCATCGTGCTCTCGATTTTGGTCATTTTCCTCGCCTTCTTCATCAACAATAGAATGAAAGTGAATGCAGAAATCGCACTTTTCAACGAAATGATTACTCTGGCTGCAAAAGAGGACACAACAGAAATTCCAGTGAACAAAGAGAAACTTCAAATCCTTCTCTTAAACGCCTCGACCCCAAGCGGTCAAGAGGATCGCAATGCAATCTACAGGGCACTCATCCTCGCAAAAGCCACCGACAATACAGACATCGATAAAGAAATAGCAGATTACGTAACCACTATAGACATGCACGGAGATATCCGAATCGTGCTGTTGAAAGAAGTGTTAGGAAAACGCAAAAATCCAGCCATCGTTCAATTGCTCATCAACTACGCTAAATCCGCACCCGAGCCACGCATTGCTCTAGCCTCCATCGAAGCTTGTCGCGAATTAGCTTCTGAGGCGCATTTCCAAGTCTTCCTGGACCTCCTCAAAAATACCACTGACGAAATCATCCGCAAAGCTGCCGAAGACAACATCGCCACCATCATCAGCAAAAGCGGTTCCTCTACCTTGTTTCGTAACCCACTTATCAGCGCCTACAAAGCTTCAGCTATCGATGCAGTAAAACACGCAACCCTTCGTCTCCTTGGACGTGTCGGTGGAGAGCAAGCACTCGCATTGGTTAAAGAAACTCTCAAAAGCCCCGACCCAAAAACCAAAATGGTTGCTCTCGGCGCCCTCAGCAACTGGGTCGATAGCGCAGGCTTCGACTTACTCATCAGCCAAGTCGCGTCCGAACCCGATCCAAAAAACCGCAAACTCGCCTTCGATGCAGCCATCAAATGCGCAGCGCAAATCAAAGATAAACCCGAAGAAGCTTGGAAAAAAATCGCCGAGCAAGCCAAAGCCGAACAAGACGAAATCGATCTTATAAACGCCTTAGCCAACTACTCCCCCGATCCATGGGTATTCGATATTGTTAATAACATCATCAAAACGTCCGCGAATCCTAAAGCTGTCGCACGCGCCAAAGGAGCGATCGCCCACTTGGAAAAATGGAAAAAAGCCCAAGGCGAAAATCCAGTCAAAGACAAATAACCTCCCTCTCCCTTGTCTCCAGAACAACAACTCTCACATCTAACAGCCGGAGCCGCCAAAGTCCTCTCTGAAAAAGAACTTCTGGAAAAACTCAAACTCGGCCGCCCACTGCGCGTCAAACTTGGGGTCGATCCTACAGCTCCTGATATCCACTTCGGACACACGGTCGCTCTCGAAAAACTCCGTCAGTTCCAACTCCTCGGACACCAAGCCGTTCTCCTGATCGGAGATTTCACCGCCACCATCGGCGATCCCTCAGGCCGCTCCGCCACTCGCCCTCCCCTCACTCGCGACGAAGTCCTCGTCAACGCTGCAACATACACCGAGCAGGCATTCAAAATCCTCGACCGAGAGAAAACCGAAATCGTTTACAACGGCGATTGGTTCCGCAAAATGACTTACGAGGAAATCCTCAAACTCAACGCTCGCGTCACCCTCCAGCAAATGCTCCAACGCGAAGACTTCCGCAACCGCCTCGACTCTGGGCAAGAAGTTCGTCTCCACGAACTCCAATACCCCGTCATGCAAGGCTGGGACTCGGTCGAAATCCGCGCCGATGTCGAGCTCGGTGGAACCGATCAACTTTTCAACATCCTCGTCGGCCGCGACATGCAAAAAGACCAAGGCCAGCCCCAACAAGTGGTCATGGTCATGCCGCTTCTCGAAGGACTCGACGGCGTGAAAAAAATGTCGAAATCCTACGGCAACTACATCGGTGTTTCCGAACCTCCCCAAGAAATGTTCGGAAAACTGATGAGCGTTTCCGACGAACTCATGGTTCGCTACTACACCCTCCTACTCGGAGTGTCACTCGACCCTTCCGTCCATCCCATGGAAGCTAAAAAATCCCTAGCTGAACAACTCACCGCCCGCTATCACGGACAAAGCGAGGCCACGGCTGCGCGCGCCGATTGGGATACCCGCTTCTCCAAAAAAGATCTCAACGCCGCCGAACTCCCCGAACTCAATATTTCCGAGCTCCCCGCAGATCTCAGCGTCCTGTCCATCACCGCCCATGCATTTAAATCTGCATACGATTTGGAAAAATCCAACGGCGAGCTACGTAAACAATTCATCCTCTCCGGATCAGTCCAACTCAACGGAGAGAAACTCACCGATCCAACATTCCAAATCTCACCCGCGCCCGGCGATACTTTGAAACTCTCAAAAAAACACGCCGTTCGCTTTATCTAACAAAAAAACAAAAACTATGAAACATATCCTCCTCCTCGCAGCTCTCACCCTCCCCGCCCTCGGCGGCGAAACCCAACTCTTCAACGGAAAAGACCTCACCGGTTGGGAAGGCGATGCCAAATTCTGGTCCGTCAAAGATGGCGTCATCACCGCCACTGCAACTAAAGAAAATCCAGTTCCTCACAATACCTTTCTTATCTGGAAAAACGGCGAAGCCTCAGATTTTACCCTCGTTCTGAAATATAAAATGACCCCAGGTGACGATAAAAAGTTCACCAACAGCGGCATTCAGTATCGCAGCAAAGTTCTCGATGCCGCAAAATTCATCGTCAGCGGATACCAAGCCGATTTCGAATACGGCGAAAAATACAGCGGCATCCTCTATGAGGAAAAAGGCCGTGGCATTCTCGCACAACGCGGTCAACAAGTCGTCCTCAAACAAGGTGAAAAACCTGAGAAACCAAAAATCGAAGTCACCGGCACCACCGGCGATTCCAAAGAAATCCAGGCCGCCATTAACAAAGACGACTGGAACGAATACAAAATCGTCGCTCAAGGAAATCGCGTTCAGCAATACATCAACGGCAAATTAACCGCAGACGTCACCGACGAAACCGCAGAAGCACCAAAAAGCGGCGTCATCGCTCTCCAAATGCACCAAGGTCCTCCCATGCAAGTGCAGTTCAAAGACATCGTCCTCACCACCAAGGACTGATCTCTTTCCAAACCAGGCGCAAAAACCATGACTTGCACCTCCCTACTTCCCCTGCTACCCAATCTCTCCTCCACCGACGCACCCGTAGCTCAGATGGATAGAGCATCCGCCTTCTAAGCGGACGGTCACTGGTTCGAATCCAGTCGGGTGCATTCTTAGCACCAACTTAAATCGACCGGAGGTCGCACTTCGGATGGAGGCATGAGCCTCAATCCAGTCGGGTGCACTCTTGATGCACCATTATTAAACAGCCCGGAGGGCGGACAATACGCCGCAGGCTTTGGACTGCTGGGATTCTTTATTCCCAGCTTTTACGGTGATGCCTTCAACATCTCGCATGGGGCAATTCCTCAGAGCTTGGATATAATTCAGCCAACCCTCAAAGCTGCAAATAATTGCAGCAGTCCAAAGCCTCCGGCGGTTTTCGCCTACAGGAACCATCTGCCGACAATCTGGTCACACTGCGTCAAATTTGACCTCATTAGTGCGACATTTTGTCCATCAAATTAGCGTGATCTTGTATGCTATCGGTCAGAATCCCTTACAAAACCAAGAAAAACCGCACATCCCTAAGATAGGCACACACCCTGCGAAGCACATGCCAGCAACCAACCTATCTAATCATGTCTAAAATTCTAGGAATCGACCTCGGCACCACCAACTCCTGTATGTCCATCATGGACGGCGGCGAACCCACCGTTCTTGAAAACTCCGAGGGTGCCCGCACCACTCCTTCCGTGGTAGCCTTCGCTAAAAACGGCGAGCGCCTCGTCGGCCAAGCCGCAAAACGCCAAGCCGTTACCAACCCAAAAAACACCATTTTCTCCGCCAAGCGCCTCATCGGCCGCAAGTTCACCGAACTCACCGATGCCGACAAACGCATGCCTTACAAAATCGTTGCCGCTTCCAATGGCGACGCCCACATCCAAGTCGAAGTCGCCGGCGAAACCAAAACCTACTCCCCACAAGAAATCGCGGGTATGGTTCTCGGTAAACTCAAAGCCGATGCCGAAGCAAAAATCGGCGAAAAAATCACCCAGGCGGTCATCACCGTTCCTGCATACTTTAACGACTCCCAGCGCAATGCCACCAAAGCTGCTGGCGAAATCGCCGGCCTCGAAGTTCTACGTATCATCAACGAGCCAACCGCTGCCGCACTCGCATACGGCCTCGATAAAAAATCCGATGAAAAAATCGCCGTCTACGACCTCGGTGGCGGAACCTTCGATATCTCCGTCCTCGAAATCGGCGACGGCGTCTTCGAAGTCCTCGCAACCGATGGTGACACCCAACTCGGTGGTGACGACTGGGATAACGCCCTCATCGAATACATTGTTGGCGAATTCAAGAAAGACCAAAGCATCGATCTCTCCGGCCAACCCGATGCACTTCAGCGTATCAAAGAAGAAGCCGAAAAAGCTAAAATCGCCCTCTCTTCCAGCCAGTCTTACGACATCAATCTTCCCTTCATCACCGCAGACGCAACTGGACCAAAACACATCCAGCTCACGCTCTCACGCGCCAAACTCGAACAACTCACTGACAAACTTTTCGAGCGCACCAAGAAACCTGTTAGAGACTGCCTCAAGGAAGCCGGTGTCTCCGCTGCCGACATCGATGAACTCGTTCTCGTCGGCGGCATGACCCGCATGCCGAAAGTCGTCGAGATCGCTCGTGAACTCGCTGGCCAAACTCCTCACCAAGGCGTTAACCCCGACGAAGTCGTCGCTATCGGCGCAGCCATCCAAGGCGGCGTTCTCCGCGGCGATGTCAAAGACGTTCTGCTGTTAGACGTCACTCCGCTCACGCTTTCCATCGAAACCGAAGGCTCACGCGCCACCCCGATGATCGAGCGCAACACCACCATTCCAGCGAAAAAATCGCAGGTATTCTCCACCGCTT
>JANOKJ010000117.1:0-20201 GCA_031419275.1 Akkermansiaceae bacterium
GGATTAAAAAGGAGAACTTTTATTGGTTTTTGAAGGAGTGTGAATGGCGCTTCAACGGAGGAGATCACAAAAAGCTACTAAACCAGCTTAAACATTGGTATAAACAGTCACACCACTAGTCCTTAGCTAGTACAGCCCCTAGAGAAATTTCATATCTGACATATGAGCACATCTTCCTATATCTGGCAATCAAGGAGATTAAGGCGTATTAACATCTAAATGAATCTATATGTCTTGCCGCTGCGCCCTTTAGCATACGGCTAATTAATCATACCAAAACATTCACGCCATCCTCGGATTCTCTGTATCCAATTCAAAAAAAGCCTGCGACCCCGTGAAACACCGCTGCAAAAAGAATCAGCTCAACCGCACCGAGAGCCAGTAATCTATTAAATCCTTTACCCGGTGGCATGGTCAGCACTCCCCAGATAATTCGCATTCCGATCACAAAAACCGGCAGACTCGCCAAACCAAACAAGGGATAACCTTTCACCAACCACACAATCCCTAAAAACCCCGCGACTTTGATTTCCAACCAAATGATGGCTGCCGCAAATTTTGGCCCGAAACGCACCGCCAAAGTTTTTTTGCCAACCGCTGCATCCTGTTCGCGATCACGGAAATTATTCACCGAGATCAGCACGGCGGATAGCAACCCGACTTGCGCGCCCAAGAGGATCGCCTCGTTTGGCCACGTCCCAGTTTGCACAAACACCGTTCCCATCACCGCGATGAAACCGAAAAACAAGATCACGAAAACCTCTCCCAACCCCCGATACGCCAGCGGAAACGGCCCGCCTGTGTAGCCGTATGCAAGGAACAACGATGGTAGCCCGATCGCGAGCATTGGCCAACCACGTGCCATGCATAAAAACGTGCCGAAGATCACCGCGCCTATTAGAAACGCAGCACCCAACATCATCACCTGTCCGAAGGACATCTCACCTGTGCCAGTCAAACGTCGCGGTCCCGTGCGACCCTCGCCGTCGGCACCTTTTTTTCCGTCCACCGCATCGTTGAAAAAATTCGTCGCGATCTGAATGCAAAGCGCGCCGAGCAGGGTGCAGCTCCAAAGCCATGCATCAAAATTTCCAGTCAGCTTCCACGCCAACACCCCACCCAACCAAACCGGCACCAAACCCGCCGCCAAAGTCTTTGGCCTCGCACCTGAGACCACTGCTTTCATCAATGTTCCAAAACTCATCACTTGAAGATGATTGAAAACCGCAATCGCCCAGCACGCGACTCCAAATCGCATGTGATTTCTTTAACCAGGAATTTCACTAATTGAGTGAAGCTTAACAATCACCATATCTATTTCTGAATATTCGTGATCATTCGTGTCATTCGTGGTCAAAAAATCTTCATTTATCTCACAAACCCACCCGAATCTCCGCACTCGCCTTCCGAGCTTTTTCCCTAGCATTTTCCACATCCGTGCCTCGCGCGAGGGCGACGCCCATCCTACGTTTACCAGAGACATTCGGTTTTCCGAAAAGGCGAATCTGCGTGTCGGGCTCAGCGAGAGCATTTTCCAAATTCGCGTAGGTGATGGATTTCGATTCCCCTTCCACCAACAATACCGCCGAAGCCGACGGTCCAAGGAGACGGATTTCCGGAATAGGCAATCCGAGGATCGCACGCGCGTGCAGCGCGAACTGCGAGAGATCCTGTGAAATCATCGTCACCATGCCGGTGTCATGAGGACGCGGTGAGACTTCAGAAAAAATGATCTCTTCGCCTTTCACGAATAGCTCCACTCCGAAAATGCCTCGCCCCCCAAGCGCATCAGTGATCGCACGGGCACAAGCCATCGCACGCTCACGAGCGAGCTCACTCATTGCTTGCGGCTGCCAGCTTTCACGATAATCGCCATCGATTTGGATATGTCCAATGGGTTCGCAAAATGAGGTGCCGCCCGCATGACGCACGGTGAGATGCGTGATCTCGTAATCGAAATCCACAAAACCCTCGACGATGACTTTTCCTTTTCCTGCCCGCCCACCTTTCTGCGCGTAATCCCACGCCGATTGGATATCCTCAGGACGCTTCACCGTGCTCTGGCCCTTTCCCGAAGAACTCATGATAGGCTTCACCACACAGGGCAGACCGATCTCCGCGACCGCAGCATGAAATTCCTCTTCGCTCGCTGCGAACCGATAGGGCGAGGTTTTCAAACCCAACTCCTCAGCAGCAAGACGTCGGATGCCTTCACGGTTCATCGTGAGTTGCGTGGCCCGCGCCGTTGGAATCACCGTCGCTAATCCTTCTTTTTCGATCTCCGCAAGCGTGTCCGTCGCGATCGCCTCCACTTCCGGCACGATGAAATGTGGTCGCTCCATTTCGATCACTGCTCGCAACGCAGCGCCATCTAACATAGAAACAACATGCGACCGATCCGCCACCTGCATCGCCGGCGCGTTCGCATAACTGTCCACTGCGATGACCTCGATGCCGTAGCGTTGCAACTCGATGACCACTTCCTTACCCAGTTCGCCCGAACCACAAAGCATCACACGCGTCGCGCCATCAGTGAAAGGAGTGCCTATACTTGCCATGCCGCGAAGATAAGGATGGGATCTCGATGGGGCGAATGAAATTTTGATCTCTTAAAAATCCGTTCCTTTGTCGCCAAGGTCCAGTTCCTTGATCCAGATATTCCGATACCGGACATCATGACCCTCGCATTGGAGTTTGATCCCACCGGGCACATCGGTGATTCCTTTGCCGCCATCATTTCCTCCGTCGATTCCAGAATTCGCGCCGCCCCATACCTGATTGATCGTGACATCCTGATGCACTTTCTCACCGTTGAAATAGACCGTGACTTTCGCCCGCTCCGTTAACTTACCTTCGCTGAAACGTGCCGCACGGAACACGATATCATACGAGTTCCATTGCCCGATTCCCTTGTACAAATGATACGGCGATTCCGTCTCGTTGATGACTGCTGCCATCCCGTGTTTGGTCTTATCACCGTCCTTGATTTGGATTTCATAGCGATTCTGTAAATATACCCCGCTATTCCCACCCTTGTTGTTGACCAGGAATTCCACATGCAAACGGAAATCGCGATACTCCTTCTTCGTCACGATATCCGCCGAGCCGAACTTGCCACCCGCTGCCGCAGGATCATCCGTTTGCATGGCGGTTCCCTTGTCCACCGTATCCTCGACAATCTTCCACTTGATCGGCATCGCCGATGCAAAACGTGGCCCCTCCCAATATTTCCATTTCGCATCCAACATCTCCCGCGTTCCGTCAAAGATCACCTCCGCACCCTCAATCGGCTTGGCACCCAAACCCACCTCGGCCGCGCTCACGGAAACCAAACCCAACATCATTAACGCGAATATTTTCATCACGGTAGATTACGGGAGAAATCCGCCGTGTGTTTCACCGAAAGGAACAAATAGGACCGCGATTTCCAAATCGCGACCTCAGATGCAATGCTACAGCCGTTGGATCATTCCACAGACTTGATCGGCCCCATTTCCATCAATTTCTCGATATGGGAAACAAGAGCATCGGCCATAACCTCATAGCCTGCGGGTGTGAGGTGTGTGCCGTCGGTAAATAAATCGGGTTTGATCGTGCCTTCTGCGTTGAGAAAGCGATCCTCGAGATTCATAAAGACGACTTCATCTTTGGGATACTGGTAACTGGCGAGGATTCGGTTAGTCTCGCGACACTTCGCCCACTTTGCTTGATCCTTCACCGGTAAAATACCAATTACGATCACACGTGTCGTCGGTAGCTTGCTGCGAAACGCCTGCGCGACAGCTCGCACACCATCCGCAACTTCACTAGGCGGCGTATCCATTCCAAGGTCCCACTTCACTTTGCCGCCATCGCTCTGCTTGACTACATAGTTGTTCGTGCCGCACAGCAAGACCGCGACGCGTGGTGCCTGGCCTTCCGCAAAGTCGAGATTACCCTTCGTCGCTCGATAAAGCATCACCGGAGTGATGTCTCCAGAATTGCCCATGTTGATCGGCTTGTATTTCGCAAACTGCTTTTCCCAAACCGCTTTGCCCTCCGCTTTCCCTATCGACCAACCCAGTGTGATGGAGTCGCCGAAGAAAACGACCTGTGAGCCATCAGCCTTAGCGACCTCTTTGTTGACTCGCTCAAATTCACTGTGCCAGTAGTCATCGCTGATTTGGTCAGGTGCCGTTGTGCTGGAGGAAGGCGTAATCTTATCCCAAAATTTCGGACTAACTTCCTGCGCTTGGCCGTTCATCACGGTCAATGTGCATGCCAAAGAAAGCGCTATGATAAATGAGCACGAAGGTTTAAATAGAATATTCATATCTGCTGCCTATTTATCAAAAATACTCGAAAATGTTGAGCTTTTTTATCGAGCACAAAATCTAGACTAAAACCGGCTTGGTGAAATTTTCGATCACGTTTAAGCGATCCGCTATATCTATTCTTTAAAAATCCTCACAACCCCTTTTCTGTGAATTTTACAGCATAAAAAAACCGCCAGATCGCTCCGGCGGTTTAAGTGAAATCCTTTAGTTTTAAGCAGCGAAGTTTTTCGCGACCTCATCCCAGTTCACAATATTCCAGAAAGCATCGATGTAAGCTGGACGCTTGTTTTGATAGTTCAGGTAATACGCGTGTTCCCAGACATCGAGACCGAGGATAGGAGTGCTACCGCAACCACCGAAATCTGGACCCATGAGCGGGTTGTCTTGGTTGGCGGTGGAGCAAACAGCAACGGTGCCGTCGGCTTTTTTTGCAGAGCCATGCCCAGCCGGAGCCGAAACGAGTTGTGCCTGCTTTTGCAAAAGCTTCTTTAAACGCATCGAAGGAACCGAATGCCTTGTCGATCGCGGCCGCGAGGTCACCCGATGGCGCTTTTGCTCCGCCGGGAGCGATGACTTTCCAAAAGAAACTGTGATTCACGTGTCCGCCGCCGTTGTTGCGAACCGCACCGCGAATATCTTCAGGCACAGCGCCGAGGTTGGTAATCAGCTCAAGAGCGGATTTCGCCTCAAGATCGGCTTTACCAGCAATCGCTGCGTTGAGGTTGGTGATGTAGGCTTGATGATGTCTGCCGTGATGGATTTCCATCGTGAGCGCATCGATGTGCGGCTCAAGAGCGTTCAGTGCGTAGCCAAGTTCAGGTAGGGTATGTGCCATAATTTTTAAAAGGTTGGTTGAAGTTTGAGTTGTCGCGCCTCTCGGAGAAAAGCATGATCGCGGCAACGCCTTACATCAACGCCAGTAAAAGCCCTCCCGCAAGTAGAAATCTCCCATGCCACCAGAACTTCAGTCATATCTTCCCCTCATCATCACCGGTTTCATCGCATTATTTGCCGGTGTGTTGATCACTTACCTCGCCGCCGCCAGCGGAAAATCCTCTCTGGCCGAGCGTTTGAAAGCCGAGGAACGCCGCGCCACCGACCTTGAAGCCCGCCTCGCTTCCACCTCTGCCGAGGCCCAGCAGCACGAAACCGAAGCCCAAAACTATCGCAACCAACTCGGCGAAGCCACCAGCCGCCTCGATGCCGAACGTATAGCCGCCGCTGAAAAACAAGCCCTACTCGAACGAGCCGAGGCCCGGCTTTCCGATACGTTCAAAGCCCTTTCCGTCGATGCTTTAAAAGGTGCCTCCGAGCAATTTCTCCACCTCGCCAAATCCACCCTCGCCTCCCAAACCGAGGAAGCCAAAGGCGAAATCGAAAAACGCAAAACCGCGATCGAAACTTTAGTGAAGCCCGTCGCAGACTCGCTGGGGAAATTTGAACTCCGCATCGGTGAGATCGAAAAAATCCGCGAGGGCGCATATTCGGAATTGAAAGAACAAGTCCGCGCACTCGGCGAAGGCCAGCTTGGTTTGCAGAAAGAAACCGCTTCTTTGGTTAAAGCCCTGCGTCAACCGACCGGTCGCGGCCAGTGGGGTGAAATGCAACTCCGCCGCGTGGTCGAGCTCGCCGGCATGCAGGAGCATTGCGATTTCACACTACAAACCACAACCACCACGGACGAAGGCAAGCGCCTGAGACCCGATCTCGTCGTTAAACTTCCCGGCGGAAAAACCATCGTGGTCGATTCCAAGACGCCGATGGATGCCTACCTCAACGCGCTCGAAGCCACCGATGAAACTGAGCGCGAACGTTTCCTCGGCCAGCACGCCCAACAAGTCCGCACTCATATCAAGCAACTTTCCTCGAAAAAATACACCGAGCAGTTTGAGCACAGCCCAGAGTTCACGGTGTTGTTTCTTCCCAGCGAATCGTTTTTCTCCGCCGCGCTCCATTCCGATCCCGGCTTGATTGAAAGCGGCGTCAACGAAGGCGTGATCCTAGCCACTCCTACCACCCTGATCGCACTTCTCAAAGCCGTCGCTTACGGATGGAGACAAGAAGCCCTCGCTCTCAACGCGAAAGAAATCTCCGCCCTCGGCCGCACAATGCATGAACGGTTAGGAAAACTCGCAGAGCATTTTTCCAAACTCGGAAACTCGCTAGACAATGCAGTCGATCATTACAACAAAGCCATCGGCTCCTACGAAACCCGAGTGATGACCACCGCCCGGAAATTTGAAGATCTCAAAGCCGCTCCCGAAGGCGTTTCCCTTCCTGACCTCGAAATCATCGACAAAACCGCCCGTCCCCTCCTGATCAATCCCAACGTCGATCTCGAAGCCATCGAAGGCTTCTCTTTCATTCCTGAACCAAATGAAAATTCAAAAAACGCCGCGAGCGATTTGAGAAATGAGTTCGGGGGGTTCTGATAGATTTCAATCTTCCGAAATTTCTAACAAAGCTTTCGTCAAGGCCGCAGCCAGATTCGCCTGGTTGATAGGCTTGGAGAGAAAATCATTCATTCCCACCTTGAACGCCTCCTGCTTATCTTCCTCCATCACACCTCCGGTCAGCGCGATGATCCAAGGAGATGTCAGATCACCACTCTCAGCACGTATGCGGCGTGTTGCCTCACGTCCATCCATATTCGGCATCTGCACATCCATCAAAATGACGTTTGGTCGCTGTTCCCGCCACATCTCAACCGCAACATGACCATCTTCGGCAAATGACGGTATGATTTCCATTCTCTTGAGCATGTTTGAGATGACCTGACGATTGATCGCAACATCCTCCGCCACAAGCACACGAAGCTTTGACGCATTCGAAATCGAAAGTTTTGGAACACCCGGATTTTGAATTTCTTTCGGAAGCTCTTTGGCTATTGGCAGTGAAAGAGTGAAACAACTGCCGTGACCTTCTTCACTTTTGACTGTTAGATTTCCATCCATCAACTCCGCTAATCGCCGGGAAATCGACAAGCCCAGCCCCGTACCGCTCGCTTGACGATTGAGCGCGGTATCCAATTGGGAAAACGGAACGAAGAGTTCACCCAATCGGTTTTCAGGTATGCCTATTCCGGAGTCTTTCACGGAAAGAGTCGCCATGGTTTTGGAATCAGGATCCACCCCGATCATGATGCGTATTTCACCACGCTGAGTGAACTTGATGGCGTTGCTCAGGAGATTGCCGATAATCTGGCTCGCCCGTATGGGATCCGCAAGAACATGAGAGGGAGCATCGGATGCACGCTCAATGATGATTTCCAATCCTTTGTTCTTAGCTGATGAGCGATAAAGATGAACAGCGCTTTCGACCAAGCTATGCAAACAGACGGCTTCCGAGTGAACCGCCAAAGAACCTGCTTCGATTTTGGAAAAATCGAGAATGTCATTGAGCATCACCAACAAAAGATTTCCTGAATGTTGAATCGCGATAAGTTGTTCCTCTTGTTCTTCAGTAAGTGGTGAAAGCAACAGCGATTCCGTTAGACCCAGCACACCGTTGAGTGGTGTCCGAATTTCATGACTCATTGTCGCAAGAAACACACTCTTTGATTTCTCACCCGCACGCGCGGCGAGTTCACCTTTCACCGCATCCGCACGCGCGATGATTAGTTCATTTTCACGCTGAATCAACTTCGAATAAGAGCGAGCGCGCACCAACCCAACGATAGTGGATCCGACCAGACACGCCAGTGCGGCAAAAGCCAATGCAAGTCTCACGGGCTTTTGCCGTGTTGCGAGTTGGCGCATCGAAATATCCACCCCGACAATACCCGTGACCTTGCCATTGGCATCTTTGATTGGCGCGAACGCACTTACAAAAGTACCCCACCGATCGCTGTAGGGCGTTTCACTCGAAGTTACGCGACTGTTTTTCCAAGCGGCAAACAACTCTTCGGGAGCATCATCATAAACTTCTCCAGGCATGGCTACTTCAGACGAATCTCCTTGGTTTTTTATATAATAGGTACTGTCCAGGACAAAGACCGGCTTACCATCCACAAAGGCCAAAGTATAAGCGTAGTAGATTTCAGAAACCTCCTCGCGCAGACGCAATAAAGGAGTCGCAGCCTCTGTGTATGCGGGCGAGCCCGGCACAGTGGATTTTTCTGCCAATTGAAGATGCGTATCGGCATCTATCTGATTTGCGGTAACTGAGGCCAAATCCTCGAGATGACTGCGCAGTCCCGACAACAAAGCGCGATCCGAAAGATAATATACAATCAAAAGTCCGCAGATGGACACCAGCATGCATAGCAGAGCTATTCTAATACCTTCCCATGCTGGCGAAAGCATGCGTGTGTTGGATGACTTGGGCATTCGCTTTGAAGAGTGATAACCTACAGCCACCAATTTGACAGTCAAATCACACCCTCACCCGTTCAACATCCGCACCCAGCATGAGGAGCTTCTCATCGATATGCTCGTAGCCACGATCGATATGATAGAGACGGGAAATTTCCGTAGTGCCTTTGGCACGTAGCGCGGCAAGAACAAGCGCGGCTGACGCGCGCAGATCGGATGCCATCACTGGAGCTGCGGAAAGTTTTTCCACTCCTCTAACAATCGCGGTGCCGTGATCCAATTTGATATCCGCACCCATCCGTTTCAACTCCGCACAGTGCATGAAGCGTTGCGGGAAAATGCTGTCTTTCACCACGCTGATGCCTGGAGTCGTCACTAGCAAAGCCGTCATCTGCGCTTGCATGTCGGTTGGATAGCCTGGGAATGGAGAAGTATTGAGATCAACTCCTTGCAGCGTTTCACCGCGCTCGACGAAACAGGAAGTGCCCGCATCATTAAATTTCACGTGATGTCCAGATTTAATGATCGCCTCGGTGATAGCTTTCAAATGCTCGCGATTCACGCGGTTCAAGGTTACACCCTCGCCAGCCAACGCAGCTGCGGCCATGAACGTTCCGGCTTCAATACGATCCGGAATCACCGTATGTTCAACACCTTTGAGTTCTTTCACACCCTCGATCACAATCCGGCGTGTGCCAGCTCCAGTGATTTTCGCACCCATGCCATTGAGGAAATTTGCGAGATCTAACACTTCCGGTTCAGCCGCTGCGGATTCGATCACCGTGATGCCTTCAGCTAAGGTCGCGGCCATCATCACGTTATCAGTTCCGAGAACCGTCGGTCCACTTTCACCACGCAAGTTGATTTCCGCACCTCGTAATCCATTGGGCGTGGTAAGGATGATATTTCCCCCTTCAAATTCAATCTTCGCACCAAGTGCTTCCATCCCTTTGAGATGCAAATCGACGGGTCGATCTCCGATCACGCAACCACCCGGCAAAGAAACCACCGCGCGACCTTTTCTCGCAAGCAATGGCCCCATCACACAAATCGATGCACGCATCCGCCGCACCAATTCATACGGTGCCTCATCCGAAATATCCGCGCAAGAAATTCGCACCGTCCCTGAGGACCGTTCCACGTCCGCACCGAGTGCGCTGAGAATCTGGATCATGTAGTTCGTATCCGAAACATCGGGCACGCGACGAATGATGCAGTCTTCTCCTGTTAGAATCGTCGCCGCCAGAATCGGCAACGACGCGTTTTTAGATCCGGAAATATTGATGGCGCCCTTGATGACTGAGCCGCCGTGCACGACGAGTTTATCCATTTTCGATGTATGTCTTTATTGATGTTGCGCGAATGGAAAACGGGCGATCCCGCTGAGATCTTTGCGGACCTCGATTTCCGTGAAGCCAGACCTTTCCAAACACAAGCGCACCTGTGAAGCCTGATCGTAACCAATCTCAAGCGCCAGCCAACCGCCGGGTTTCAAGAAACCAACCGCCATCGGAATGAATCGCCGCAGCAAATCCATCCCGTCGGCCCCAGAAAACAACGCTATGGCAGGATCATAAGCCAGTTCGCGAGCCATTGTCGTGGCTTCGGCTTCCGGCACGTAGGGTAGATTTGCGACGATAAGGTCAAAACTTCCCGTCACCTGAGCGAACAGATCGCTGTTGAAAATTTCCACATTACCCAACCCGAACTTTTCCGCGTTCTCCCGCGTGAGCTCCAGCGCGTCGGCTGAAACATCCACCAGCGTGACATGGCTGCCTGGTTTTTCCGCCGCAAGCGAAAGGCCGATCACCCCCGATCCACAACCAACATCGAGAATCCGCAGGTTTTTCCCCGGCAACTGCTTGAGTATCATTTCCACCAACTCCTCTGTCTCAGGCCTTGGAATGAGGCCACGACCATCGCATGTAAAATTCCGTCCATGAAAATACACCTCACCAAGCAAATGTTGCAGCGGGATTCCCTCACCGCGCTTTTTTAACAGTTCACGCAGCGGAGCCAAAACCTCTTCCTCCAGAGGGCGGTCAAACTGCGTGTAAAGCTGCATCCGTGAGCAATTCAGCACTTTGGCAAGCAGATGCTCCATATTTCGTCGCGCATCTTCAACCCCGCGCTTTTCGAGGTAACTCGCTCCACCATTGATTGTTTCAAGAACTGACTTCATCCGCCACGCCGCTTATGAGGCATCTTTTCGCCCCACGCAAAGGCGGAAAGATATATTTAAGTTTGGATCATTCACGATCCCGGCAGGGATCTAAGAAATTAGCGCGGGGTCGAGGAGCGTAGCGACGTCCACCCCGGGTAATGATAATGCCAAAAAACACCCACCCCAGCGGGGTGGCAGAGAGCGATGTCTGAGCCTTGATGTATGCATGCTTCTCTGCGATCCCGCTGGGGTCGCTGATTGTGTATGACATTCTCCCCAGGGTGTCGCTTTGCTCAACCCTAGGCTAATTTCTGTTATCCCTTCAGGATAAAGACTAAAACGATTCGTTCAGTTGACGGAAATGAATAACCCGTTTAACCCAAGTGCATCACTTCCGCACTTTCCATCACAGGCATCGGCACACTCTCGGCACTTGGCCATGATGTTGAGTCGCATCTCAGAGCCATTTCATCAGGCGTTTCGGGAATTCAACCGCTTGGAAAACTTCTCGGTAAGGACAGCCCGCATGCCCATCTGCATGGCGCATGGATTCAACCGAGAGAATTTCTTAATCATCGCAAATGGAGCCCCGTGACCATGGCTGCTCTGCATGTTGCGAAACAAGCAGCTGCAGATGCTGGCTGGAGTAAAGATGAACTTGCGAACGCAGCGTTAGTTGTCGGCACGAGTCGCGGCAATGCCGCTGGCTGGCTGGGTGAATGGCCCAATCGTCGCCCGTTCAAACTGATGGCGGCAAGCAACACGATCCACAGTGAACCCGCCACCGCCATCTCGATCGAGCTCGGTATCTACGGACCCAACCATGTCGTCGCCAGCGGTTGCTCCGCCGGACTTGATGCACTTGGCATCGCGAAACTTCTCATCGATTCCGGTCAAGTCGAACGCGCACTCGTTGTCGGAGTCGACCTCCCACTGGTTCCATTGCTGCTAGATAATTACGCCGCATCAGGCCTTCTTGGAAGCGCAGCCATTCTCAATCCTTACTCTCCAACAAGCGATGGGTTTCTCCCAAGCGAAGCTGCGGCGGCCATCGCACTCAGCTCGGTACCTGTCGGAAAATTGCGATTCGCCTATTTTTCTAACAATTCAGACGGAGCCGATCCCGTTGGAATCCCGAAAAATGGCGGACGCACTTCGGAGCTTTTGAAAAAAGCCATCGAGCTTTGCGGAAACCCGAGCGCGATCTGCCCTCATGCCACCGGCACACAAACCCAAGCTCGCGCCGAAAGTCTCTTTCTAAACTCCGCCAACCTCGGATCGCAACCCACGCTTCACTTGCTTAAACCCTACATCGGCCACACGGTCGGCGCGAGCGGGCTCATCGAAAGCGCTATCCTGTTAGCCTTCATGAAACAGAATGAGCTTCCGAAAAATTTACCTGGAACAACCAGCTTGGACGAACTTTCCGCGCCATCGCAATCCATAGCCCTAACCGGCCCAGTATTCAAACTTGCCCACGGTATGGGCGGACACAATGCTCTTGCCGTCTTTCAAGCCATCCCATGAACGATCACCCCCGCATCGAAATTTCTTTAGACGATCAAGTCCTTCGCGTGATCGCTGAAGATTCGACCCTGAAAACGTTTCGCATTTCTTCCAGTGCTAAAGGCATGGGCTTTATCGAAGGCAGCTATCGCACACCGACCGGGAATTTTGAGATCTGTGAGAAAATTGGCGCTGATGCGCCTATCGGAACGATTTTCAAAGCCAGAAAACCCGATGGAATTTGGAATTCCGAAAACACCTACGACGAAGATCTGGTGCTCACACGCATTCTCCGACTCACTGGCAAAGATCTCGAAAACCAAAATACATACGATCGATTTATCTATATCCACGGCACCAATCACGAAGATAAGATAGGTCACCCAGCAAGCCACGGCTGCATCAGACTCAATAATGATGATATGATCGAGCTCTTCGATATCATACCAAATCAAACCCAAGTTTTCATTCATCCCATGCAACAAAACAAAGGAAAATTATTATTCCTCGATTGCGATTCCACGCTCAGCGCCATTGAGGGCATTGATGAATTGGCACGACTCTCCGATCCTGCGATTTTTGAAGAAGTGGTCAATCTCACCAACGCCGCGATGAACGGAGATGTTCCGCTGAATCAGGTTTTCAAAAAACGCATGGAGATCATTCGTCCGAGTCTGGAAATGGTTCGCATCGTAAGCCAATGCTACTTGGATCACATCGTCCCAGGTGCAGAGAAACTCATTCAACATGCCCGCGAGCATGGCTGGACTCCGGTAATCCTATCAGGTGGATTTGAACCCATCATTCGCCCATTCGCAGCTCATCTCGGCATCGAACACGTCGAAGCTGTGCCGCTGTATTTCGATGTATCAGGCAACTACGCGGGCTACGGAGAAGATTACCCAACCACACGTAACTTAGGGAAAAACGAAATCATCCAACAATGGAAACACGCGATGCTTCCAGAGAAAGTGATTATGATTGGCGATGGCACATCGGATCTCGAAACACAACCCGATGTCGATCTCATGATCGGCTTCGGCGGTGTTGTTTCACGTGATAAAGTGAAACAAGGCGCTGGCACATGGATCACTCAATTGGATGATTTATTATTATTTGAAGAATTATCATCTGAAGTGTGATGTCTATTTTATATGATATTCACACTTGCACATCAGATATATCAAACTAGGTTGCGCCCACAATGAGCACCAAAAAAGTAATTCGCGGTAAGCGCTATAGCGCTGAGGAAAAAAGTAAGATCGTCGCATTCGTGACTGAGCACAACGCCAAGAACAAGCGCGGAGGACAACTCACAGCTGCGAAAAAATTCGGCATCTCCCAAATCACTATCGCCTCATGGCTCAAGAAATCTGGAGGGAAGACCACTGGCAAAGCTGCTAAAGCAGTGAAAGCCACCAAGAAAACTACAGCCAAGTCCGCTAGCAAAGCCTCTTCCAACACCGGCAACATGCAGAAAAAATTAACTGCCCTGCTCTCACTCGGTAAAGAAATCGAAAAACTTGAGCGTGACCTGAAAGCCAAACGCGCCCAGTTCCAGACTATCAAAGCTTCGCTTTAATTTAGTTTATCTTATTAAAAGCCGCTTTCCTTCTCGGAGAGCGGCTTTTTTATGTATCGAGATTTCAATTCTCTACTTGCTCTTCTGAATTTTCAGTATATTATGAAAATTATGAACGCCACCAGTGATAAACTAAAGGAATCCAAGGAAGAATTCATCGCACAATGGGGCGCACTGGGAACCCAATGGGGCATCAACCGTACCATGGCGCAAATCCATGCATTATTGATGATTTCTCCACGATCTATGTGCACCGATGAGGTCATGGAAGAGCTCGAGGTCAGCCGAGGTAACGCACACACCAACCTCAAAGAACTCGTCGCATGGGGATTAGTCAGAATGGTGGTTATCAAAGGAGATCGTCGTGATTTCTACGAGGCAGAGAAGGATGTGTGGCAGATTTTCCGTATCATCGCACGTGAGCGCAAGCGCCGTGAAATCGAACCCGCTCTGGCTCTATTGATCAAATGCGCAGAAGAGACCAAAAACCTCAAAGGTGACGACGCAAAAGCCTTTCATCAACAAGTCAGTGAGCTCCAAGAATTCGTGGGCCTCGCTTCTCACTTATCGGATCGGGTTGCAGCAATGAAACACAGCTTTGCTCTACAGATCGCCACAAAATTACTCGGATAAATATATGAACACGACAGTTGTCATTATCGGCGCAAACGGATTTCTCGGCCGTTATCTTTGCCGCCATTTTTCCAGAAACGGCCGCGAAGTTGTTGCCATCGCCAGAAACCGCAAAGGCTGGAGCGGCGATGGGATGTTTCTCGAATGGGATGGAGAAACCATCGGTCCATGGGCTTATGCACTCGAAGGCGCCGAGCTTGTCATCAACCTTTCCGGACGCAGTGTGAACTGCCGTTACAACGCAAAAAATCGTGAGGAGATCCTCACAAGCCGGGTCAAATCCACTCAAGTAGTTGGAAAAGCGATCGCTGCCTGCCGCGTGCCACCGAAGTTGTGGATCAATTCAAGCACTGCAACATGGTATCGCCACGCCGAGGACAAGGCTCAAAACGAATGGCACGGCACCGTCGGCAAGGGTTTTTCCTGCAATGTGGCGAGCGCATGGGAAGATGCATTTTTCTCAGCTAAAGTGCCGCCAGAAACTCGCAAGGTGGCGATGCGGATCGGCATGGTTTTAGCCAACGAGCCAGAAACGGTTTACGATGTGCTCAATAATCTAACAAAAAAAGGACTCGGTGGAACGATGGGTAAAGGCACGCAACGCATCAGTTGGATCCACATGGAGGATTTACTACGCGCGGTGGACTTTGTGATGCGCGATCCATTCCTAGAAGGTTTGATCAATGTGACCGCTCCGAATTTCCCCACAAACCGCGAGTTGATGAAACATTTCCGCGACACGGCAGGATTACCCTTCGGACTTCCAGCAAGTGAATGGATGCTCAAAATCGGTGCGTTTTTCATGGGAACGGAAACCGAGTTGATTACGAAAAGCCGTTGGGCCGATCCTCTCAGGCTACGCGAAGCGGGTTTCCGCTGGCGCCACCCGAAAGCAGCCGAGGCCATCGAGGATCTTGAAACACGTCAGGGCCTGACAGGATTTTTCAAAGACTGCGAACGTCGCAGCACCGGCGCCCGCGCTTGGTTACCGGCTGCGACTCGGTAAGTTATCGTGGCGTTTGTGTTCTGACGGACCGCGCGACTCCAGTCGCGCTCTATTCCGCTATTTTCCAAAGCGCGAGTGGACTCGCGCGGTCCATACTCCAGCATCACAAAAAAACGCCCGACCTCGCGAAGAGATCGGGCGTTTGTTAGATAGTAATGAATTACTTGGAGCTCGAGATGAGGCTCGCTTGGCTTGCGCCTTTTTTGATCTTGGTGTGTTTGATCCAGCTCATGGTAGAGCGGAGTTTCTCACCGACTTTTTCGATCTGATGGTTAGCGCCTTCTTTACGAAGCACGTTGAACTTTTTGTAGCCACCTTCGTATTCAGCGATCCACTCTTTAGCGAATTTGCCGTTCTCGATTTCTTTAAGCTGAGCTTTCATGCGCTTCTTAACGGAAGCATCGATGATTTTCGGTCCGACGGAAACGTCGCCCCACTCAGCAGTTTCGGAGATGGAGAAACGCATACCGGCGATGCCTTGCTCATTCATGAGGTCGACAATGAGTTTGAGCTCATGAAGGCACTCGAAGTAGGCCATCTCTGGTTGGTAACCTGCTTCAACGAGAACTTCGAAGCCTGCCTTGACGAGTGCGGATGCACCGCCGCAAAGGACAACTTGCTCACCGAAGAGATCGGTAACGGTTTCTTCACGGAAGTTGGTTTCAAAAATTCCTGCACGTCCGCTACCAATACCGGTAGCCCATGCGAGCGCGGTTTCCTTAGCTTTGCCAGTCACATCCTGATGGATTGCGATAAGGCCGGGAACACCTTTTCCAGCGACGAACTGCGAGCGAACCGTGTGGCCAGGGCCTTTTGGTGCGACGAGAATGACATCGATGTCTTTCGGAAGCTTGATGGTTTTGAAATGCACCGCGAAGCCGTGGGAGAACAGTAAGGTTTTGCCCTTGGTGATGTTTGGCGCGATGTCCTTGTTGTAAACCGCAGGGATCACAGTGTCTGGAGTTGCGACGAAAATAACGTCAGCAGCTTTCACAGCATCCGCAGTGTCCATCACTTCGAAGCCGAGCTTCTTAGCGACTTCGCGCGATTTGGATTTCTTATAAAGGCCAATGATGACCTTGAATCCGCTGTCCTTGAGGTTAAGCGCGTGGGCGTGGCCTTGTGAGCCAAAGCCGATCACGGCGAGCGTCTTTTTCTTAAGCGATTTGAGATTCGCATCTTTGTTTGTATAAATCTTCGCAGCCATACCTAATCGATTTGTGAGTTCGTTTTTGCCCGCGGGTTGCCACCAAGGCACCGCAGGGGCGCACAAACTGCCTACCCGACCGCGCGGGGTCAAGCCTCCACTTGCAGCAATGTATTGTAAGATACGAAAACCCTGTCGAAATGGCGTGGAGGAAACATGAAATCTGAATTGGTCGAACTGATATGCAGCGAATTAAGGGCTCGGCTGGAACGCTTAGCAAAAGCGGCCATTGCCGCCCATGAGGCAGCTACAGATCCTGGCTCAAAGGCTGAGAGTAAATACGATACACGGAGCTTGGAGGAATCGTATCTCGCCACAGGCCAAGCACGTCAGGTCAAAGAGCTGGGCGAAACGCTAAGGTCTTTTGAAACCCTGAAACTCCGCGATTTTTCCGAAACCGAGCCCATCGATGCTGGGGCCTTGGTCACCTTGCAGAAACCCGGCAAAACACAGAATATTCAATTCCTCCTCGCACCAGCCGCGGGTGGACTTGAAATCATGTTTCAAAAAAATGAGATCACCCTGCTCAGTCCTGAAAGTCCACTCTATACCAAACTGATTGGGCTAACAGTCGGAGCACAGATTGAATCCCCAGATTTCGAAATTGCAGCGGTTCGCTAGTTCCAACTACAAACCCGCCTCTTCTATCGCAAGCGCTGCGGCACCGATCGTGCCCGCTTCATGTCCGAACTGTGCGGGTAAAATCGCGAGGTTATCTTTGAAAGGACCGGAGAGTTGTGAAAGCAGATGCTTGCGGAATGGTTTGAAAATTAACTCACCCGCACGCGCAACACCGCCACCGATGATGATAGCTTCTGGGTTCAGTAACCAACACGCATTCATCATCGCAGTTGCAAGCATGCGGCCGGTGATATTCCAACGCTCCAATGCAATTTCATCGCCGTGTTGCGCCGCCTCCGCGAGCGCTGCCGGCGAACAATCTTCGATGTCTTTGGTTAAAATACCCGCAGCTCGATAGGCCTGTTGCGCATCAGCCGCGATCTCTTGGTTTCCGATGTAATCTTCCAACGAACCCAGATTTCCGTAATGACCACGGCGACCCTGAAAATCAATCGATGTCTGGCCGATTTCGCCCGCGCCGTAATTCGCACCACGCACCATCTGACCGTTTGCAATCACTCCTCCACCTACACCGGTGCCTAGCGAAGCGCAAACGAGGTGTTTGAATCCTCTGCCCGCGCCGAGTTTCCATTCTGCAAAGGCCATGCAGTTCGCATCATTGTCAGCTACCACCGGTAGATTTAATTTTGCCTGCAGCATTTCCTTCAGCGCTACATTTTGCCAACCACGGACATTGGTTAGATTGAAGACGATACCTTTTTCAAAATGGACAAATCCCGGCATCCCAATTCCAACAGCCGCAATTCCCGGATGCCTCAAACGAAGATCCTCAACGGAACGCACGATCATCGCGATCAGTGGCTCAGGCCCATCAAAATCCTGAGTCGCGATCGGTGGAGCATGATCCACGATTTCCGAACCACGCACGACACCGGTTTTTACACTGGTGCCACCGAAATCGATGCCAATTGCTAAAGGATGCTCACTCATTGCCGCGCATTGCCTAAAGAGCTTCGGGAAAAATATCTACATTAATCCTAGATTTTTTTGACCACAACGCGTCGTGAGATATATCGAACTTCTTGGGAGCGAAGCCAAGATGCTTGGACGTAGTGAAACGAAGTCAAATGACTCAAATGAGCACAAATAAGAATGGAGCTATTCATTTAGAATATCTTTAAAAATTCGGGAAATTCGAGAAATTCGTGGTTAAGAAATTATTCAACTTTGAAGACTCGTCTAGCTACGAGCCTCAGGCCTTCCAAAGTTAGATCGGGATCCACTGAGGAAATCTCTGGTAACCCCTGTGCCGCGAATGTCGCCCCCCCGCCAGTAGCGACAACTAGGACGTCACCACCGATTTCTGAAAAAATTCCACGTAAAATTTCCCTGACTATTCCGCGATGTCCCGCTACCACGCCGATCTGCATTGCCTCTGTGGTATTTTTACCGATCGCCGATGAAATTTCCTCCGGGGTCACCTGCGGCAATTGTGCGGTTCTCGATGCGAGGTATTCTGTCATACAACCCATTCCCGGCGCGATCACTCCGCCCAAAAAGTTTCCCTTAGCTGAAATCACACTGAATGTGATCGCGGTTCCGAAATCAATCGCGATAGCCGGCGCACCGTAACGATCTTTCAAAGCGGCGACATTCGCCAAACGGTCGTGGCCAACCTGCTCTGGAGCATCGAGTTCAAATCCATATCCCAACGGACTTTCATGCGTCAGCTTGTGATACGGCAACCGATTTTCAAAAAACTGCCGCAACACGGCTTCTTTTTCCGGAACCACCGAGGCAACTACAACCGCCGAAAAATCCAAGCCTTCCACCAAAGCCTGAATCGACGAAGTTTCTAAATCCTGCGTCGCCATCACTGCATTCCATTCCAGCAAGCCCTCCGCATCGCCCAAGCGGAACTTGGTGCGCGAATTCGAGTTATCGATCAAAAGCCAAGCCATGATGGTTCCCAATTGGAGGATTTAAATACGGTCTCCTTGTCAGATCTAACCAAAGGCGCCGGCTGCGAGCTTTTGATTTTCAGCGTTCCACCGTTCATATCGAGACTTATCTCACCTTTAAGCGCTTCTTTATCCAACCAGAATTTGAACCAAAGTTCGGTGTATCCTGTTTCCGGAGTTCCCGCAAAGGTTGAATCAGCAGGCTCATGTTTCACACCATCTGCCGTGACCAAACGCACTTCCTGCTTGAGATCATGCTCCTTGTCCCCGCTCTTTTTCAAATGAGCTTCCAGCCAAACAAATCCTTTGTCCTGCTTCAAACGAACCGCCTGGACTTCAAAACGTGCTTTCGGATCTGGCGAGGATTCGTATTTCTCAACCAACAACATCCCCAAAAAAATCGAGGAACCCGCCAAACACAATGCCATCAAAAACCGCATCACCTTACGTTTCATTCCCTATACCTATATTATCTTGCCTTTCCCGCAAATGAAAACGGGCGAGCCGTTACCAGCTCGCCCGTAGGATCAATTTGAATTCTTACAAATTAGTAGTCATAACCTTCTTCGCCGTGATCCGTGATATCGAGACCAGCGGTCTCAGATTCAGGAGTTGGGCGGAGGCCGATCACCATTTTCACCACGTAAGCGATGACAACAGTTCCTACGATGGAGAGAACGAGTGTGATGCCGATAGCCATCAACTGTTGGCCAAGAAGACCACCGTTTTCAACCAACTTGTCCAAGCCGTTTGTGGCGGCGTAGGTGTTGACCGAGGTAAGGTTGCCGTTGACGTCGCTAGTTGCAAGCACGCCGGTCAAGACCGCGCCCAAAGTGCCGCCAACCGCGTGGATACCAAAGGTATCAAGCGCGTCGTCGTAACCGATGGCTTTCTTGACATACATCACGAAGATGTAAGGGACGATTGCGGC
>JANOKJ010000118.1:0-12043 GCA_031419275.1 Akkermansiaceae bacterium
GCCGAAAGAAAGATTCGATCCCGGCAGGGATCGCAGAACCGAGCTATCCATCATTCCGTCTACCACCTCCATGCGTAGCTTTCTGGCATCCCTGCCGGGATGCGGAATATTATTGAATCGTATCAACCCGGCAGGGATGCCAGAAAGCTACGCATGGAGGTGGTAGACGGAATGATGGATAGCTCGGTTCTGCGATCCCTGCCGGGATCGAATCTTTCTTTCGGCTGTCTTCCCGGGGTCTGCGACCACCGGGCTAATTTCTGTCACCTCGCTGAGGTGAGAAGATTTAACCAACAGTTTAAAGTTTCACTCCCTGATGAGTTTTTCGATTTCTGCTGCGGTCCAGGCTGGGGCGTCGGTTGGGGTTAGGGATTCGTTGAGGGAATCGGCTAAGGCCTTTTTAGTGGTCTGGAGGTGGACGACTTTTTCTTCGACGGTGTTGCGGGTGAGGAGTCGGAAGACGGTGACGGGTTTGGTTTGGCCGATCCGGTGGGCGCGGTCGGTGGCTTGATCTTCGGCGGCGGGGTTCCACCATGGGTCGAAGTGGATGACGATGTCTGCGGCTGTTAGGTTAAGGCCGTAGCCGCCGGCTTTGAGGGAGATGAGGAAAACCGGTGGGCCATCGGGTGATTGGAAATGATCGACCAAGGATTGGCGGTTGCGGGTTTGGCCATCGAGTCGGATGGAAGCGATGCTGATTTCATCGAGTGCTTTGCCGATTTCGACGAGTTGTTTCTGAAATTGGGAGAAAACCAGAATGCGGCTGCCTGCGGCTATGGATGCTTCGGCGATTTCGAGGAGGCGCTCCAATTTGGCAGAGCGGCGTGGGATGGGGAGGGAGTTGAGTTTCTCAGAATCGAACAAGGCGAGGTCGCAACAGCTCTGGCGCAGGCGCAGCAGGGTGGTGAGTTGTTGCATGCGGGCGGCGGCGGTTTGACCAGAGGAGCGGATTTCATCGATGAGCCGCAGGCCTTGTTTCTGGATTTCGCGGTAGGTGGATTCTTGGTCGCGGGAGAGCGTGCAGAATTCGTCGATGAGGATTTTTGATGGCAGATCGGGCGCAACCTCGGTTTTGGTGCGGCGGAGGGTGAAAGGGGAGGTTTTGAGCCTGAGTAAGGTGGCGGTGCGTGCTTGGGTTTCAGGGGCTTTGAGTGGGATTTCGTAACGGTCTTGGAAATCTTTGCGTGAACCGAGCCAGCCGGGCTGGACGAAACGGAAAATAGCCCACAGGTCTCGGGCGGAGTTTTCCACGGGAGTTCCGGTCAGGGCGATCCGATACGTCGCGTTGATTTTGGCGACGGCTTTGGAGTGATCCGTATCCGGGTTCCGGATCAGGGAGGCTTCGTCGATGACCGCCATCGAGTAGGTCTGGCGGAGGTGCCAGGCGAGGTCCCGGGCAAGGGTGGCGTAGGTGGTCAGGATCACGTCTGACGGCTCGATTTTGTCCTTCAGACTGTCCCGCTGGGTTCCGTGGAGGATGACGACCCGTCGACCCGGGGCGAATCGGTTGAACTCCGATTTCCAGTTTCCGAGCAGTGAGGTGGTGACCACGATGAGAACTGGGGAGGGCTGTGAATAAGTTAAGAAAAAATGCTCGATGCAAGCGATTGTTTGAAGCGTTTTCCCTAAGCCCATGTCGTCGGAAAGCAGAGCGCCACCGAATTTTGTGAGTCGGTCAACGAGCCATGAGAACCCTTGGATTTGGTATGGTCTTAGTGTTGCTTCAAGTTGATGATTGTGAATAACTTGCGAACAATTTTCCGATTTATTAAGATTCGTTGATTGTCTTAAAGAATTAGCTATTTCTCGGATGATTTCGGCATCGGCAAGCTTAGCTGTAAAACGACCGTTTTGTTGTTGAATATCGAGATCTTCGAACAAAGGATCGATGAGATTCTCGATATGGTCAGAGAGGATAATTCGTTGATTGGATGGGGAGTTTTTGGATCTGAGTAGGCGTCGGATCTCGGCGGCGGGGATGGTTTCGCCGCTCTCATTGTGGTAGCTGAGATTAAAATCGATGGAGTCGCCAGAGGAGGAAAGGATCTCGATTCGGGGTGATATAACTACGTAGGAAGAGGCCAGTTTTTGGATGGATGGGGTGAGCTCGACCTGCCAATTGGGTGGGAGTTTGGGGAGTTGGCGGGTCAGGAAGTCACGGATTTGCTCGGGATCGGTTAGTTCGTATGAGGTGTCAGAAAGGGGGGTGAAAAATTGGGAAATCTGGAGTTTTGCGAAGCTTTCTGCTTGGGAATTCCTTGAAATCAGGCGGGTTCCATCGAGGGCGGGAAGCGGTTGTGAATAACTTGTGTAAAAAGTCGCTTGGAGGCGGGAATCGCTTCCGGAGAGGGTGAGTTCGAACTGTGGATCGGCTGAGATGAACTGGAGTGATTCGAACCAGGCGGACGCGCTGAAATCGATGAAAGCCTGAATTTTATCGAGTTCTCGGAGAAAAACGGGGATTTCGATGGATATGGGTTTTCCTGCGGCGAGGGAGTTGAGGATGGGCAGGATTGCTGGGGGAAGTTCTCCGTTACCGATGAGGGCGATGGCGGTTGGCGAAACGTTCCAGAATGAGTCACCGATCTTGGAAATCGTGTCTGTTCCTGGGGTGAGCTGGATGGTTTCTCCGGAGAGCGTGCAATCGCTGATGCGGAGTTGGGTGCGGGTTTCTATGGAGAGAATGCCGTCGGGGCTGGTGATTTCGGGGTGATTTCTGGCGACGGTGAGGAAATCCGAGAGATTTTTACCGTTGAGGGCGAGTTGGAGAGTGGAGCTGGAGGTTTGTTTTTGGGCGATGAGCCAAGCGGTGATGCGTCGGTCTGCGGCAGTTGGTGCGTGATCTGAACTGCTCAGGCACATCGCGGCGTGGCTTTTTTCCAAAGCGGTTTGCCACGGCCCTTGGAATCGGATTTTCCATGCGAGCTCTGGGATCTGGATTTCAGGGGCGCTGATATGGGAGAGTGTGGGTACAAGCGTGACTGGTTTTGCTGGGGAAATGAGATGAAGGCCTACTGCGATGGCGTGAGGGCAGAACGCGCCATCGCGTAGGTTTCTGGGGCAGGGGCATTTGGCGTCGAACCATGTAGGAGTTCGGGCGACGACCGTGGTGCGGTAAGTGCGGGTGCCGATTTTCAACGTTCCCTGAAATCCATCGGCGGTTGCTTCGGAAGAGATGACTGCGCCGGTGTTGAGTAGACCCTGTGCCTCCTTAAAGTCCTGCCAAGCGGCGGCTTTGCGGAGAGTGGCTTCATCGAGAGACGGCATCGAGATGAAGGATGGTGGATTTAGTCACCGGGAAAAACACTAATTTCACGGATGGTTGAAAAATTAAGAGGATTAACCGCAAAGATCGCATAGATCGCAAAGAGGTTGGATTTAGATTTTTGTAATTTCGTTTAAATTTACATGAATCTTTGTGCTCTCTGCGATCTTTGCCGTTAATTATCTTCAATCCTCATATGGAGATTTTGAGGTTTCTTGCTTTAAGGCAAACTTGCGGATCTGAAATTTATACGATCCTAAATTAATCAATAATCCGTGCTCGAGTTTTGATGATTTGAGGTAGCCTAAGATTTGAGCTTCGTGCTCGGGGGATAGGTTTCTTGCTGTCTTTAGTTCGAGGATTAAATGGTGTTCAACGAGTATATCAGCAAAGTAATCTCCTATGACCGTGCCGTCTTCGTCGTAGACTTTTATGGGAGCCTGTTGTTCGACGATTAAACCTTGTTTGCGAAGCCGATGAGTTAAAGCATTCTCATAGACTTTTTCCAAATGACCGTGGCCATGATAAACGTGAATATTGTAGGCCGTTTGTCTGACCAGATTGCAGAGTGAGTTGATGTCATTCATATGTTAGGGGGATGAATAAGGTTTGAATTTATGCACTCATTTAAAAGAAAAAAATTCAGATTTCATTTACAGAAAAAATCGCAAAGAACTCAAAGAGTTATGATTCCCATCTTTCTATGCGCTCTTTGCGATCCTTGCGGTTAATCCTCTTCAATTCTCATAAAAAATCCCTCAGCAATTCCATACATCTCCTGTTTCTTCTGCTCAGAAAATTTCTGCCAGTTTCTTGCCATCATGGAAGAGCGGGGATTTTTCAGGAAGAGTTCTTGGTGATCGCCGACGAAAGTCCAGAACAGGGCGTCCCAGATATCGGTCCAAGGGTCTTTTGTTTCGTTAGACATTTTGAGGACGTAGTTCGATCCGGAGATGTAGGGTTTGGTGGTGAATGTTCCACCATCTGCGAACTGTGACATACCATAAACGTTTGGCACCATGACCCAATCATAGGCATCGATGAAAAGCTCCATGAACCATTTGTAAACTTCGTTGGGATCGAACCGGCATAGCAGCATGAAATTTCCAAGCACCATGAGTCGCTCGATGTGGTGGCAGTAGGCTTCGTCTTTCAGTTGGCGGATGATGCGGTCAATGGGAGGGATGCCTGTGGTAGCGTCGTAGAAGGATTTCGGTATGGGACGGGTGTGTTTGAAAAAATTGAGATTACGGATCTCTGTGCCCCGGTGGCGATAAACACCGTGCATGAACTCGCGCCAGCCGATGATCTGGCGGATGAAGCCTTCAAGCGAATTAAGAGGAACGCGATCTTGATAAGCGAGCGCGGCGTCGACGATTTCCTTTGGGGTTAGAAGACCGATGTTTAGCATCGGGGTTAGGACGGAGTGATTGATGAATGCGTGTTCAGTAGAGATCGCATCTTCGTATATGCCAAAATCTTGGAAACGTTCACTGATAAACGTTTTAAGCCAGGCTTTCGCATCAACGCGAGTGACGGGGTATCGGAAGGTTTGGGCGTTTCCTGGGTTGTTAGGAAAATGGGTATCTACGTGCAAGATCGCTGCTTTGACGTGAGCGTTGTGCGCAGTTTTCGGAGCGAAGGGCGGGGTGAAAGCTTTGGGAAGTTTTTTGCGATTGTCTTCATCAAATGACCATTGTCCTCCAGTAGGGTTATCTTCATTATCGACGAGGATGCGCATGCGTTTGCGCTGGGCTTGGTAGAATGTCGCCATGAACGGTTTTTTTCGGCGGGCGATGTGTTCTTGGAGAAACTCGGATGGTGAAAGAAATGCTGGTGATGGATGGATATGGAGTGTTGTGCCGTGAGTTTTCGCAAACGTATACAACCGCTTTTCTAGTATGAAATCGTGGGGGTCGGCGAGATGGATATCTGATAGTTTTTTTGGAAGGATATTTCGGAAATCCTGAGTATGAGGAATAACGCTGACCTCATGTCCGAGCGCTCGAAGCTCTTCCGCATAGGCCTGCATTGAGGCGCGGTGTAGGACGAGTTTTTGTTTATGAAACGCGATTGGATATTTTGAATCATTTCCGAAAATTAATGGATCTTCGGCTAGATAATTGGGCCTGCTTTTTGAGATGGCAGGATGGTTTTCAAAAAGCTGATGAGGGAAAATAAGGGTGGCGCTGGACATAAGCAGGATCTTTTATTTTCGCGGTTTAGCGTAAGAAAGCCGGGTGGGTTCAGTGAGTTTGAAATAGGTATCGAGCGCGGTTGAAGCGAGTGAGCCGATGGCGGTGAGATCAATCGCGCCATCCTCTGCGAGATGCTCCTCGGGTAGTTGAACTAAAAAGACTTTACCAATAATAAGGATCGTATCGTTGGCGGTGATTGGGATGGTTTCGATGAGGTCGAGGGCGAATCGGAAGCGAGATTCAGTAACAAATGGTGCGGCGATTCCAGGTTCGAAGTGAGGAGTAAGACCGGTGGCGGTGAATTCTGAAACGTCGCGTGGATAGCGTGCGGAGCAGTTATGGGCTTGTTCTAGGATGTCGGAGTGGACGTGATTGATTGTGTAGGATTTAGTATCGAGGATGTTGGACAAAGTATGTCTATCTACCAAATCAGGGCGAGAGACTAAGCCTATCAAGGCGGGATTAGATCCGAGGTGGGTCACCGTTGAAAAGGGGGCAAGGTTGGTTTGTCCCGCACGATTGATCGATCCAATGAGTGAAATGGGTTTTGGCCCGGGTAAGGTGTTGGCGAACTGCACGCGCGCCAGCTTATCCATGGCTTCGATGTCCGAAAGGGTGATACTTTTCATTTTATATATTGCATCACAGGTTACTCGGACAATAGCCGATCTCAAATGGAAAGATTTTCTTAACTATTATAGAGCGAGCCGCTTGAATTCTTCGTTAATTATTAGTTCCTAGAAGTCATTCCGCAACCTTCCGGTTTTCGGCTGGTTTAGCCTGTATGATGAAATTATTATTCGTATTTTTTGTGACTGCGATTGCTGCAGTTGCGAAGCCGACAGGTTACGATCCTCTCGCGGTTGGAAAATCTGAGATTAAAACTGTGACCTTTGAATTGCAGGACACGAAGCGGAAACGTGAGGTGCCGATACGTGTTTATCTTCCTGATACGAAAAAGCCCGCACCGGTGATTCTTTTTTCACACGGCCTTGGTGGCTCGCGGGATAATAATCCGTATCTCGGAAATCATTGGGCGGGACGCGGCTATGTGGTGGTTTTCGTTCAACATCTGGGCAGTGATGAAGGTGTATGGAAGGATGAGCGTGTGGGAAATGTCATGACTTCATTGAAAAGCGCGGCTTCGGCAGAGGCTTTTATGGATCGTGTGAAAGATATACCTGTTGTCATCGACACACTTGATAAGTGGAACGGTGAGAAAGGACATGACCTGTTTGGGCGCATGGACTTGGATCACATTGGAATGTCTGGTCATTCCTTCGGGGCTGTTACGACCCAGGCTATGGCTGGGCAGAGTTTCATTGGTGGTAAAATTTCTTATCTTGAGAAACGGATCGACGCTGCGGTGATGATGAGTCCCAGTTTGCCAAAAAGAGGTGATGCCGAAAAAGCTTTCGGAAGTATTACGATGCCATGTTTGCTGTTAACCGGAACAAAGGACGATAGTCCGATAGGCGATAGTAGTCCTGAGGATAGGCGGAAGGTTTTTCCTGCCCTAACAGCCGCTCCCGCATGGCAAGTTGTTTTTGATGGAGCTACTCACATGGATTTTGGTCAACGTGAGAAAGGTTTGAAAAAGGGGGTGCTGAGTCGTTATCACACAGCTATCTTGGCTCTTACGACGGCTTTTTGGGACGCGCATCTGAAGGGTGATAAAGCTGCAAAGTTATGGTTGAATGGAGCGGGGGCAAAGTCATCCCTAACAGAAAAAGATGTTTGGGAGATGAATAGCAATTTAATGAAATAGTTCCTGCATTTATCTACAGGGAGGGAGGAGGAAATGGAGGTGAGGAGTGTTTGCTTAGTTAATGAATTTTAAAAACTTATTTTCATCATTCGAGCTCCTCTTCTCCTTTATCTCCTCCCTTCTTGTCTAAAGAAGCCCGAATCTAAGGGATTGGCTATTCATCCGATCAATCACAGAAAAAAATCAGCCAAGCTCGATGGCGTGTTGCAGGGGTATTTTTACTTCAAATTCTGGCATGAATTTTTGGGTGTCATGTTCTCTCCTGCGGGCGATGATTTCCTTGGATCCTGGTTTGAATTCTAACAGAAAAGATTGACTGCTTTTAGTATTGTATGCGTGGCTCATGGAGGCGACATTGATGTAGGTCGTGTTTTCGACTCTCTTTACGTATTCTGCTGAGTATGGTTTGTGATGTGCGTGGCCACTCATCCAGAGTACGATGTTGGACTTTGCGATCATTGCAGCGATGCGGTCTGGTGGGGAAAGAAAGCGGCTCGATAAATCTGTATCGATGGTTGTGTCCTTTATTCCTTGGTGTGAGCAGACGATGATGCTTTTGCCTTTATGTTTTGTAAGTTCGGCTTCTAGCCAGTCGCAACCCTCTGGCGTGAGTTCTCCCGCTACTCCTGCTTTTTGGTCGGAGAGAAAGATCCAGACAAGATTACCATCGACGATGGAATAGGGATCGGTGCTGCGGATCAATTTTACGAATGCATCCGCTTTGTCACCGTGATACTCGTGATTGCCTGCCACTTCGTACCAAGTTTTGATTCCGCTGCCATCGCGGGTGGTGATGTAGTTTTTGAGTTGTAACTCGTTGCCACCGTGGGTGAGGTCGCCTAGTGACATGGCGTAGGCGATGTCCTTGTGGTCCTGCTGCATGTCTTTGCATGCGAGTGTAAACCACTCGGCGCCATCTTTGCCACCTTCGACATAGCCGCAATGTAGGTCGGACATCACCCAAACTTTTCGGAGTTTGGTATTTGTTGCTGCGGGTGAAGATTGAATGCCAATGGCTCCGACTGCGGCGGCACTTGTGGTAATTTTGATGAATTGGCGGCGGTTTTTCATGGATACGAATGCAGACGTTAAAACGAGCAAGCGCAAGCTTGATCATTTGGCGATGTGTGGGAAAGCTTGCGGCACATTGAGTCAGGAACCGCCAGTTGAGGGATTTCATGAAGCATCGCCGCATCCGGCGCTGGGGGTGGATTATGGCAGTGCGCGGATCGGGATCGCGGCGACGGATGATTTCGGGATCATGGCGCATCCGGTGGAGACGATTGATCTCACACAGGGATCGGATGGGTTGGCGCGGATTCGAGACATTGCTGGATTGCGTAAGGTTAAGACTTTGGTGGTGGGTTTGCCGTTGAGGTTGGATGGATCCGAAGGGGATTCAGCGAAGAAGGTGAGGGATTACGCAGTCAAGCTTTCGCGGATGTTGCCGCATCTGCCGTTGTTTTTTGTGGATGAAACGTATTCTACGATGGATGCGTCTGAAAAATTAAGGGAGGCGGGCAAGAATGCTCGCAAGCAGAAGGCAATGATTGACCAAGCAGCGGCGGTGGAAATTTTGAACCGATGGATGGAGGAGATTTTATGAGATTGAAACTGACGATCGCGTATGACGGGCGGCCGTTTCTCGGCTGGCAATCGCAGGCAGGGGGAAACACGGTGCAGGATTTTTTGAATGAAGCGTTGGAGGTGACTGCTAAGCAGCCGATCAAGATGCATGGAGCGGGTCGGACCGATACAGGAGTTCATGCTTTAGGGCAGGTGGCACATTTCGATGCGCCGACTGACTCGACGATGAATCCCTATAATTGGGTTCCGGCGTTAAATACGAAACTGCCCGCTGCGATACGGGTGATGGCTTGCGAGGAGGTTTCGGCGGATTTTCACAGTCGGTTTTCGGCAATAGGAAAACGATACCATTACGATGTTTGCACGGATCCGGTGTTGCCGCCGTTGAAGGCGGGTTTGGCGTGGCATTTGCCGCGTTTATTGGATGCGGATGTGTTGGGGCAGGCGCTGGGATTGTTTGAAGGGAAGCATGACTTTCATGCATTTGCGGCTTATCGCGGAAATGAGGACGAGGAGACGGATTATGTGAGAAGCGTCTTTTCTGCTAAGCTGACGACCCTTCCCGACGGCTACCGGATGAGTTTTCACGGCGATGGGTTTCTCTACAAAATGGTCCGGATGCTGGCGGGTTCGGCGATTAAGGCGGCTCAGGGAAGATTGAGATTGGATGATCTTGGGTTGCTTTTGGACCAGCCTGATGGCTTGCCGCATGGGAAAGCACCGTTGTGCGCACCTGCTGATGGGCTGTATTTGGAAGAGGTCATTTATGGGGCGTAATTCGCCAAAAACGGGAAAAATCCCGCTAAATTTGAACTTTTATCAAATAAAATCCAGTTTGGGCTTGCACGGTTGGCTGTGTCGGGTATCAAACCGCCCCGAATTATGGCTAAGAAAAGTTGGATCGCACGCAATAAGCGCAAACAGAACACCGTTGATAAATACGCAGCTCTCAGGCACAAGCTGAAGGCAGAGAAAGACTATGTTGGTCTCTCGATGCTTCCACGCGATGCTAGCCCGACCCGCGTTGTAAATCGTTGCGAAGTCACTGGACGTCGCCGTGCATTCCTTCGCCGTTTCAAACTTTCTCGGATCACCTTCCGTGAATACGCATCTGCAGGACTCCTGCCAGGTGTGACTAAATCCAGCTGGTAAAAACCAGTTGGTTCATGCGGCACACTTTCTGCATGAACTAAACGTGAGACGGAAACTACCCGCTCTCACGTTTCACCAATGCCAATTTACGAATACGTTTCCGAAGCACCAGACGATCCAGAGCGATCGTGTAGAGTCTGCCGACGTGGATTTGAGCTGAGACGGCCCGTTGACCGTGAAGCTCTTGAGCGCTGCTTGATATGCAAGCACCCGATCAAAAAAGTGATTTCAAAAATTAACACCCCCCGTGTAACGAAGCCATTGTCGGTTTCTGACGCAAAGAAGGCCGGATTCACGGTTCTGGAAAAACGCGACCAAGGGGTTTACGAAAAACTCTGATCATCCAGTGAATTACATTTTTCCATATCATGTGCTGGCTCACATCCCAACTGAGACTCACGAGTTTTTATCTCCGCTGCAGATATTCTTTTATCTTTTAGGGATTGTTTTCTTCCTGTTGTTGAACGCCTTTTTCGTTGCCTCGGAATTTGCGATCGTGAAGGTGCGTCTAAGCCAACTTGAATCGCACGGCAAAGAGACCGGTGGGGATGTGAATCGAGCTCTTCATGTCGTAAAAAATCTGGATGGATATCTTTCTGCGAACCAATTGGGAATTACGATCGCTTCACTTGCGCTTGGTTTCCTGGGTGAGCCATTTGTTGAGGCGTTGATTGAGCCAATCCTTTCGATGACAGGAATGCCGGATAAAACCAAGTTGCTGTGGTTTGAGTTCAGTCCGATTTCGGTCATCTCCTTTCTTATAGCGATCATATCATTCACTTTCCTGCACGTTGTTGTCGGCGAACTGCTTCCTAAATCGATTGCGATCCGTCGTTCTGTTGGCACCACGTTGCTATTGGTTGGTCCGCTACATCTTTTCTACAAAACATTTTCTTTGGTCATTCGCTTTCTCCAAGGAACGGCGAACTGGTTGTTGAAAACGTTTTTCCGCATCGATCCCATCAGTGAAAGCGAGCACGTGCACTCGGCTGAGGAGTTGGCGATTTTGGTGACTCATTCCGGAAAGTTCAAAGAGGTCACTGAAACGGAACGTGAAATTCTGATCAATGCGTTGGAGCTTAACGAACTTTGGGTGCGTGATGTGATGACCCCGCGCAACGAGGTCGTCGTGCTCGATGCAGATGAGCCGTTTGAAAAAACCTTGGCGATTGCGATCCGCAGCAAGCACACCCGTTTCCCGCTCGTGAAAGGACATATCGATCAATCGATTGGCCTGATTCACATCAAAGATTTGTTCACCCTGATGAATGATCCCGATCCAGATTTGATGCGGATCAAACGCGAATTGAAAATGGTTCCAGACACCATGCCGCTGGATACTTTGCTGAAGTTTTTTCTCAAAGAGCACGCGCACTTGGCGATGGCAGTGGATGAGTTTGGAACGCCTGTGGGTATCGTGTTCCTCGATAACGTGATCGAGGAATTGGTGGGCGATATTCAGGATGAGTTTGATAACGAGCACTCAACGTTTGTGCGGATCAACGATGAGGAATTTGTAGTGGAAGGCTCCGTCACGCTGAACGATTTGGAAGGTTACGTTCCAGAGCTTTATCTGGAAAGCGGAGAAGTCACGACCGTCGGTGGTTATATCACGCAGCAGCTGGAGCGCTTCCCTGAGGTCGGCGAATCCATCAATATTCTTGGTTACGAAGCCAAAGTCACTAGCACCGATGGTCGTCGGGTTGGGCAGATTCATTTCCGTAAGCTGGAAGAGGATGAACTTGCCGAGGATGCGAATAGCAGTGCGGAAGATGATGAGGTTTGAGGAGCGGGGGTGTCCCACTCCCTGAGGCAATAGGGTGTCTCACCCTACGTAGATCATCAAACGGTGAGACACCGTTTAGCCTCATGCCGTGAGGACACGGCAGCTCCTGAGATTTTTGAGCGCGTGAAGCTTGCGGAGTTGGTAAGAGGAGTTTAGATCTCTTTCATGTTGGAAGAGATACGGGGATTGCTGATTTTACAGGATAGGGACAAGCGCTTGCTGGTTTTGGCAAAAGACTTGGCGAAGTTACCGCAAGAAGAGGCTCGGGCTCGGGCGAAACTGGCGGG
>JANOKJ010000119.1:0-18192 GCA_031419275.1 Akkermansiaceae bacterium
CAAGTGGCGCTATGTGCGTTTCATCAAGAGCGATGTGCCGTATTGCAGCACCACGAACGACCCCTCGCTGGGCACCCGGCCTCAAATGGAGGTCGCACTCGGTGGCATCTGCGGTCGGCGCGCTTTCCTCGGTCGTCTCACTTCACGGGCCTTTGGCATTCCGACCCGCGCATCGACCCAGACAGCCCATGGCGCGATGTGCCATTGGTCACCTAGTGGCTGGGTCATCTGCCTCGGCGCTTGGTGGAACGTGGCGTATTGCGGCCCGCAGGACGGGCTCGATTTCCTGTTAGACTCTCAGGCTCGTGAGTTTGAGGATAAGTATCAGCAGGTTCGACGCGCCCAGTGGATCGGTGATGTCTATGGCGAAGAGGACGTGAAGATCGCGCGTGGCCAATATAGCAAAGGTGGCGGCTTCTGGGACAGTCTGGCTTTGCTTAAAAAGCAGATCGTCGTCAAAGAGGCGGAAGTTAAAGCGCTCGAACTGGCCGGCGGCATGAAACTCGGCGAGTCCGATGAATTGATCGGCGATGAAAAAGGAGAAGCTATCGAAATCCCTGATGCCGACAAAGAGATCAAGGTTACAGAGGATGGCACGATCACCGTGCCTGCTGTTGCCTGCTACTCGCCGCGCGAGAGTTCGGATCGCATCCTTTTCCTCAAGAGTTGGGATACGGGCTATCAACTTCACTACAGCCGTCTTGGCGAGCGCCCGGAGCTTTTCAAATACAACATCGAAGTCCCCGCCGACGGCGAATACGAACTTACCTCCATGGCCGCAACGGTCTCTCCGAATGTGGAAGTTCTTGTACGTATCAATCGCGACGAACCAGTCCCATTTGCCATGCCTTACACTAAGGGCTTTTGGGAAACCTCCAAGCCGCTAAAAATGAAACTGACGCAGGGTCGCAACGTGATCAGCATCACCGCTCGCACTCCTAACCGCGGCGTAAGCATCAAGAGTTGGCAGCTTAAGCCGGTGAAGTAATCATCGGTCACACTAGCGACTTTCTAGATTCGAAATTCTTATGGTAGAAAAATCTAACATACCGCGCTCCTTGTTTTGTGGTGTCCTCTGCTTAGTTCTTTCCGGACTGCTTGCTCCGCAGCTCATCGCTCAAGATGCTGCCACCCCTATTTCCAAGGAAGTCATCGCGGAACTCGATAAACAACTGGACGAAGCTAAGTCAGTATCGTCTGAAGCCCGTCAGCGGCTTGCTGTGCGCCGGGTCATCAGTGACGCGGAGGATTTGGTGGCGGCCCACGCGACCGACACGAGTCGATTTCTGGCACTCGAGTTTCTCTTTCGCGCATACCAGCGAATGCTCGCTCTCGACAAGGATGCGGAAAATCGGAAAGCGTTTCTCGCAATTTGCCACGAGCTAGTCAAAGCCCCCGATGAACTCGCTGAATTGCGTCTCGAGGCGGATCTGCTCCTTTCACAGGCGGATCTGTCGAAACAAGGTGCCAACGCCGAAGCGCGCGGCAAAGCCCTGCGCCCGCTGGTCGACCGCTACCTCAATACACCAGTCGCGGCAAAAGTTCTGCGTATGACCATGCTCATGGCACTCGAACTCGGCGACAACCGTCTCGTCACCGACCTGCAAGAGATGATCGAACAGCGCTTTTCCAGCGACCTTGAGATGATCGCATTCCAGCGCGATAAACTTGGTGGCCAGGTGCTCGGTGCCCCTTTTGCTGGCGTCTTCAAGAGATCGGATGGCAAGGTGGTGCGTTTACCGATGGATACACTCGGGCGCTCGACGTTGCTGATATTTTGGTCCAAGGACAATGGAGGCGAAGAACTGCTTAAAGGAATCGCCGCCGCTGCATTGGAAAAGAAGGATGATCTGAATGGCCGACTCGAACTCATCAGTTTCAATCTCGATGAGTTGCCCGATGCTGGTGAGTCCTTCATCCGTAGCTTGGGTGTGAAATGGCAAGCGCTGCATCTTCCAGACGGCAAGAAAAACCCGATCTACAATGCATTTGTTAGAGAGGATCCTCGTATCCTGACAGTGAATGCGACCGGATACACCGCCTTAATCATGACCGGCACGGGCCGGACTAAGTTGAAATCCGATGGCAAGCCTGATTATACGCAGTTGTTCCAATCTACCTTGGCGCGTGCTTGGACCGAGCCACGCTACGTCATGCAGATCGACTCATTGATGACAGGCGATTTCCTGGTGTCCGATCCCGAGGGACGGCTAGATCCGACCCTGCCACCCGAGCTCAAGGCCTACGCCATGGGAGAGAAGCCTCAGCCGCTTGCCCGTGTCGCAACATCCGTGCCCGAGGAAACTCTGCAGGCGATTCAAGACTGCTTCGTTGCACCGCCGCTTCGCTATCGCATGAGTCCTGCAGAGTCGCGCACCAATTATATAAAAGCCGTCGAGCTTTGCCGTAAGGCCATCAAAGACCACTCAGCTGCTTCGGATCTATGGATCGTCCGCAACCGCCTTATCATCGCTCTGATGGGATTATGGAAAACCGAGGCAGACCTCGGAAGACGGGAAGAGGCTGTCACCGAGGCGAAGGCAGCACTCGCCGCAGGCTACCCAACAGGTTGCGATGTCGTCGCTCGTTTATGCATCGCCCGTGAGGCGCTTCGCGACTCCGCCGCAAATCCGCAAACCGTCATCAGCCAATTCGTTTCCGAAAACGGCGGCGAAAAAGCATCCGGTGCAGTTCTGTCGGTGGCGGCTCTGCTTTCGCTTGATGTTGCCGACCGCAAGGGCTTCGAGGATTACCGGAAGGCGATTCTCAAGAGTCACACCGAATACCCGATGATGTGGACTTTTTCCACCTATTTGCTGGATCGTTATAACAGCTATTGGTTGTTCCAAGTACCTTTCACTGCAGGCTGGTCTTACGCCCGCCGGGAGGGTTACTTTCTGGGCAAGGGCGATGCCGAGAATGCTCATCGCATCCTGCACACTGAGCTGATTACGGACCAAGGTAAGCCATTGCGCATCCCCGAGGATCTCGATAGTCAATGGACGGCAATCGTATTCGCCAAGAGCGCTCCTTGGAACAGCAAGCGCGACGACGGGCTCCCAGCTTCACCCAAGAGAGCACTAAAGTCCTACATCGACTTTGCCGCAACGCGACCCGCAAGTGATGTAAAGGTGGTGCTCGCTATGCTGGACGGGAATGTTGAGTCCACTCGCGCCGGATTAAGTGATCCAAAGAATCCAAAGAATCATGTGGAATGTCCCATCGTCACTCTTCCCGGAGGTATGAACAACTCATTGATTCGGAGGCTCGGAATTCTTTCCGAAGATATTCAGCTCAACTCCGTGTTGGTGAATAAGGATGGCCGCATCGCAGTGATGCTGTCGGGAATCGACCATCGCGAAGGTGTCATCCTGAATGTCATCATGCGCGAAGATGAAAAAGCCATTTCCGCTTTGTTAGAGCGCGGCGACATTCAGGCAGCCAAGGATAAGATCTTTGCGCTCGCACCACCGTTCGATCCGAATGCAGTTGACGCGAAAGGCCGCAAACTTATCAAACCGATAATCAGCCTTGCTCATCTGCGCGCCCGCGCAAAAGTTTACATGGCGTTGAAGGATTATGACGCAGCACTCGTAGACGCGGAAGCAGTTGTCCAGCTTCAACTGGGTACCGATGGCGGCATGAGCCTGCGCACCGACGAACTGGATGAATCCGAGGCGCTCAGGGATTCGATTCAGGAGCAGATTAAAGACAACAAGCGTTGATCCTGGAATCCGCAGTTGGCACTGCGGTCTCTGCCATGGTAAGGTAGGTTCCGATATATCAACGGTAGGGTTGTTAGATTGTCATCGCTCAGTCGGCGCTGGTCCCACTGTCCCGCCATCGATGAACTTTGCTTTGGTGAAAATCTGACGTCGGTCGTCATTACCTTGTGATATGTTTTTCAGCCACCGTATGATGTTTCTTACCCAGTCACTGCTGTCATAGCTGATATGTGATAAAGACGGATCATACCACTCAAGTGTTGGATGGGGATCGTTGCATATGATTGATACATCCTGCGGTACACGAATGCCTCTATGGCTGAGAAATTGCTGGGTCCCGCTGAAGAGATCCAGTGTTGAAATGATCAGGGCCGTGGGTGGTGTATATTGGAAGAGCGATGCCAGACAGCGATGAAAGCCCTTGGGATTGTCTTCCCAATCCGGCAAATTATAGGAACTGGTGGCTATTCCCTGGCTTGTCAATTCATCGAGAAATACCCGTTCAACCTTACCCGGATGAGGTTTTCGGCGATCCTCACGAGTCAACATCACTATCCGTTGATGGCCTAGCTCAGCAAGGCGCCGCACCGCTTCAACCATGGCCGGCGACTTGTGGGGGCCGGTTCCCGCTATTGGCACGGAAAGCAGACGCCCGAACAGTGCAAAAGCTGGTGTCGGTTGTTGCGCAAACCAGTTGAGTACGTCGTGGGAGCCAGCAACCACAACCCAAGCATCGGCCTCGGAATTTTCGACGAAGCGGGCGATACGATTCAAGCTCATGCCCAGATTTATCATCGTTTTCGACGTGAATTCAGCGTTGTGTCCGGCATCTTGCAGTTGGTGAAACAGTTCCAACATATAGTCAGTTTTGCGACCCGATATATCGTATGGCAAAATTTTCACGCGCAACGCACGGTTCTGATGGGTATCTTGGGGTAATACAATTTGCCGCCGCCGCCCTGCGCCTTGACCAACCAGTAAGCCTTCTTTTTCTAAGGCTTGCAGAGCAAGTTCGACCGTTTGACCGCTGACTCCCAACTGCTTGGAAAGCAATTTCTGTCCTGGCATTCCTTTGTTCCATTGTCCGCCCAGCAGTTCATTGCGCAGATGCTCGGCAACTTGTTCGGTGATGGTCTTGAAAGGAGGGATCGACATGTTTAGACCCTACTTAAAATCAGGTTAGTTAATCAAATTAAAATTTCTTTCTCCGTGGCGACAGTTTCCTAAGCTATCAGCCGTCATTGAGAGAAGTTCGAGGATCATTACCCCGAATTCGTCGCCGCGATCGAAGCCTTAATTCGCCCAGCATGGAGAGCATCCCGAAGCGCCTAAGTGAAAACCCAAAACCCTACCACGCGAACCATGAAACAAGTCATGCAATCCATGATGCGTTCATCAGTGCTCGCTTAGCAAAAGCTTACTCTAAAATGATCATCTCTCGTTTACTTCTGAAATGGATCGTCTGCTACCTTGTATCGGCGAGCTTGCTTCGCGCCGAAGTATTGGAAACTTGGATCATCGCAGGTCAGTCCAATGCGGAGGGCTACGGCATCACGGAAAACCCGATTGCAGGCTTAGCGCCGGCTAGCACCCTTTCCACGATCGGGCGAAGTGATCTGAATGTCACCCATAGCAACATCCAGATGTTTCAGGGAGCAAATGATAGCGGCTTAATCACTGCCTCCGCCGGAATGACCTTACCTCCAAAAAATGCCTGGCATTCCATGAATGCCCAGGAAGGGCTGGCTTATGACTGGGGGGCGGGAAGAGGCAGTGAAAGCGGACGCCGCTTCGGCCCAGAGCTTGCCTTTGGTTATGATGTGCAGGCGCAGATAGGTGCTCCCATCGCTCTGATCAAGTATGCCCGTGGAGGAGCTTCAATCGCTTCGAGCGCCACGCAGAACAGCAGTATTTGGTTGGATTACGATCCGAGCGATGGCGGGCGGCTCAATCATTACGACAAACTCATCACCACGATACAGACTGCGGTAAACAACTTGCCTGTAGGCCAGGTTTTGAATGTTAGAGGCGTGGTCTGGATGCAGGGAGAAGGTGATGCCACAGCCTCCTTCGCACCCAACTACCAAGTAAATCTAACAGAGTTTATTACCACACTGCGCAATGATATCGGCACCATTGCAGCAGCTAGCGGCGGCAAGATGACGCGCTCCGCCAGTGCTTGGAGCCAACTGGATGTATTCCTGGGAACGATCCAAAATTCCAGTGCCAACCATCAGACGGTGATCAATGCTCAAAACGCAGTCGCAGCAGCGGATGCGAATGTATTCACCGTCAATGCAAGCACCGGATTGAGTTTGATGACTGTCGATGACTGGAATATCTCCGGCCTTCATTACGATACCGCCGGGCAAGTGCTGCTGGGAGAGCGCTTCGCCGCCGCAGCGCTTTCACGAGTGCAATCGGATAATGAGTTTCCTACCTATAGAAACTTGGCCAAATATCAAAAAGCCACAGGTAGCACCTGGGGATGGTCCCTACGCCCCGATCTATTTGCCACCGATGGCATCGCGAGCAATTATCACCGGTGGCGCAGCTCAAGCGCCACAGGGCAGACACTCGACATCAGCTATCCCCGTCCAGTCACCATCGCCAGCGCGCATCTGTATTTTGGTGTAATGGCTTCTGGCACCACCAGTGAAATTTGGGGCAAGTTTAAGCTCCAATATGACAATGGAGGATCATGGGTCGATGTCCCGGGAGCTAGTGTGACTGGCAACACCGCCTCGGAACGCAACGTGATCTTCACCAGCGCGGTGACTTCTAACAAATTTCGCCTGCTGAACACCGACACCGACGGCAATACCGTGCGCAGCCTGCGCGAGATTGCGATGTTTGGCCCCAACGTGGTGAACAGCGTTGAGCAAGGCTATCCGATCGGGACCGAGGTCTGCGTCAACCTGGCCCACAAGCGGCCGGCCACCGCCAGCAGTATTAATGGCACCAACTATGCCATCAAAGCGGTCGACGGATACGTCGACGACTCGTCGCGCTGGTTGTGCAACGCCGGCGTGACGGGCGAATGGCTTGAAATCGATTTGCTATCCACCAATACCAACGGCGATGCTTACCAGGCCGTCAGTAGCGCCCGCCTCTACTCGGGCGACTTCGCTACTACCAGCGGAGCCTTGTCCGATTTCACGCTCCAATACTGGGACACGGTAAATAGCGTGTGGGCGGCGATACCCGGTGCGACCATCACCGGAAACACGCAAACGGTCCGGACTATCACATTTTCCTCGGTAGTCGCCACCAACAAGGTGCGTCTAGTTAATAACACGACCGGCTCCGCCAAAATCGCCGAACTGCAGTTTTTCCCGCCCAGTGCGGCCAGCTACCCAGCCAATCAGGACGTTCGAATGGAAGCTCCGCCCAGTGCGAAAGCCGAAGATTTTTCCGACGCCACACGTCACCTGCGTGTTTCATCCGCCAGTCTTAAACTCGGTTTGATAGGTGGCAATGCTATCTTTACCAACGACGCTGCTGGAGCCGATGCGCTGGAGTGGCAGCTCTTGCTCAACCAACGCGATGGGAGTTATCGCATTCGCAATGTGAAGAACGGCCAGTGCCTCGCATTGGCAAACATCTCAACCGCATCTAACAATTTAGTCATCGGAGAAACCTATGCCAGCATGCCCCATCAGTGCTGGTTTTTGGATTACGTCAACACCACCCAATTCCGCTTGCTCAACGCGTATTCGGGTCTCGCCCTGCAAGCGCTTGGCGGCAGCACCACACCCGGCACTGCACTCGCTGTGGTCACGCCGAGTTTATCCACACTCCAGGAGTGGGACACGGTCTGGCAGGCGCATTTTCCGAAAAAAGGAATCGCGGGCACCGGACTTGCTTTACCCAATTTTCCGGGGGAAACCTACATGTCCTATTACTACGGAAAATTCCAGCATACGTCGTGGAGTTACAGTTGGGGGCGTGATGATAGTTTCCCTTACATGGGAGCAGATCATACGTTCAATCCCATGCAATGGGGTAACTTCTTCTGGGGGCACTCGGGTACGACACCGCCGTTGGAAGGCGATCGTGTCTACATGCAGTCGCAAGGCAAACCTTTTAGTTTCCTTGGCTTCAATGAGCCAGATCACACCGATCAAGCCAACATGACTGTCGCGCAGGTCGTAGCGCTTTGGCCGCGTTTGCAATCGATGGACACGACACTTGTTGGCCCATGTCCTGCCAATCCCACAAACTTTTGGAATGCGGACTTCTACGCGGCAGTCAACCAGCTTGGCTACCGCGTCGACTATACTCCGCTCCACTGGTATGACAGTCCAAACTCTAACAACTTCATCAATAAGATCAAACAACTGTATGCGCTCTACGGTCGGCCGATCTGGGTGACCGAGTTTTCCAGCGTGCGCTGGTCCGGCACGGCGACATGGACTCATGCCAGCAATTACAACTTCATGGCCGAGTTCCTGTGGCGTGCGGAAAGCCTGCCTGAACTCGCGCGTTACTCGAATTTCAATTGGAAGCGTGAGCCATTGTCGCCAATTGATACGATCGAGGCCCCGCGTGGAAATGCGTTTGATGAAAATGACAATCTCACCCCGTATGGAGAGCTTTACGCAAGTTGGGATGGCGTCGCCCAAGTCTTGCCGCAAAAAGCCTATCATCTACATAACCACGGCTATTACCAACGCATGCAAAGTCCGGCGTCGGGAAATTCTTTCGGTTTCGTAACCCCGGATAATTCCAGCACTGGCACGCAGTGGTTTCTAACAGCAGGAGCAACTTCTAATACTTTCCGCATTCAGACGACTCGCGATGGTCGCCCGCTCGTGCGCACCAGCGGCAACCCCGCTGCCATGGGCGCGCTTAACCAAGTGGATGTTGCCACGGAATGGACATTGGTTCCGGTAGTCAGCGGTGCGGATCACGACGGCTGGTATTATCTCAATCATCCGCTCACCAACCAACGCCTCAAAAACAACGGCGACGGCACGTGCAGTATGGTCGCCACCACCGACACCAGCAACGCCGCGAAGTGGCGTTTCGTCGTGCCCTTGGTGCCAGAGATGCAAGCGGTGACGGATAGCGCGACCATTATCGCCAATCAATCGGTGTTGATTGATGTACTTGCCAACGATGGCGGCCGATACAGGGCGCCCACCATCCAGAGTGTCGGCGCGCCAACCTCTGGCACAGCAGTGTTAGAAAACGGCAAGATTCGCTACACCCCGCCCAATGGTTTTACCGGCAACGCGCAATTCACCTACACCATCACCGATGGAACGGTCACGGACAGCGCGCTGGTGACGATCCAAGTGCGTTTCAATCAGGCACCGACAGTTTACGCGGGACAGGATCAAATGGTGCTACTCGATGAAATCACGGCATTGAATCCGGTGGCCGGCGCATACTTTGAGTGGGACGCCGCCAACGACACGGCGGGCAACAACATGTGGACCAGCACCACCGTAAATACTTACAACTGGACCTTTGACTCCGGCAATCAGACACCTGCCAATGTCACCGATCAGCGCTACGCGCGCCTCAGCAAAGCATACGTTTTTCCGGCGGCCAAAGATGCCACAAGCACCACTTTTGATGCGTACGGTAGCACACAGAAAGCAACCTTTGAATTTGTGTTAGATATCGATGGTAACGATGGCAGCATTTTCGAAACTGGCGGTAGCGGCACAGGTATGCAGGTGGATGTGGTTGGCGGGGTGCTTCGGGGAACCGTTTCGGCAACGACACCTGCACGCGCTAGCTATACCCTAACGCCTACTGACATGGGCCGCTTTATTCATGTCGTGTTCGTTGCGGATAATGTTGCCAATGTGGTGCAGCTCTATGTCGATGGCGTTCTCAAAGACACACAACCTTGGACACTTGGCGAGGACTGGTCTGGAGGGACTGACGGCTCCCTTGGCGGAATGAGCTATTCAGCACCGACTGGCGGCTCCACTGCGGATTTTATTGGCAAGCTCGCACTCTTCCGCTTCTACAATAACAAGGCTTTCACCGTTAGCGATGTCACCACCAACTTGAACTCTCTTATCGGCGGGCGAGCCAGCACCGTAGCGCTCGATGGCACAGTGGCGGATGCCGATGCGGATGCCTTGACCACGACTTGGCAAGTGGTTTCCGGACCGGCTGCGCCCAGTTTCACCAATGCATCAGCAGTGGATACAACTGCCATTTTTGAAACGGCAGGCACCTACGTGCTCCGACTTTCCGCTTCGGATACCATCGCCAACGTGAGCGATGAAATGACCATCACGGTGCTAACAGCCACGCCCTATAACATCTGGACGGTTGGTAATTTCAGTCAAACTTTCACCTCAACGAGTCCTGCCGGAAATTCGGATGGCGATGCTCTAACAAATTTACAGGAGTTTGCTTTTGGAACGGATCCCACCAGTCCCGCCAGCGGCTCCTTGATCTATCAAGCCGGCGGAAACGTGACGACTGCCGGTTCTCCCATTCTACAGAATTTCGCAGCCATGGGTCAACCTGCCGAATACCACGCGGTCTTCCCGCGCCGTAAAGATTTCTCTGCCGCAGGTCTGAGCTACACCGTGCAGTTCAGTGCGGACTTAAGCTTATGGACATCAAGCGCCACCACTCCTACCCTCCGAACTGGCGCTGGGAGCACAGGGGAAATGGAAGCCGTGAGCGTGCCTTTCCCGACCAGTGTCTCGCTACAAGTCGGTGGCTCCGCACCACCGAAATTTTTCCGGATCGGCGTCTCGTCAAACTAGTTTCTACGCGTTCGTCTGCATCCAAGCGGCTGCCGATGTCAACAACTTCGCCTGCGATATCACCGCAGCCGCCATCCATCCAGTGGCTTGCCAAGCTCCGGAAGAAAGCCACAAACCAGCACCACCGGCAAAGCCTAGAAGCGGCATCTTTGGAAAGGGCGATGTGATCATCGGGGTAGGAGATGGGAAGTTTTGCCCCTTGAAATTTTTCGATTTCTGTTAGTCGGGATAGACTTACAGATCATTTCTCTGGCGTGGTTAGAAAACCCAGTAATTCGTTGGCTTCGTCTTCCGTAAGATTATCTTGTAGACCCGCTGGCATCATGGAGTTGGGTGTGACCTGACGTCCGGTTATTTCCGTTTTTGGAATGTTCACCGTATCTGTCATGGTGCGGACCATGAGGTGGGTCACTTAAACAACGTATCTACTCCCATGGCGGATTTCCTAAGTAATTTGGGCATTTTTTTAGGATCACGAGGTTTAAAGATCCGATAGGCGAAGCCGAGGAGGTGGAGGGTGAAGAGATGATCAATGATACGGTAGCCGCGTTGTTTCCTCAGGAAAATCGATGATGCCCATGAAAGAGTGCGACGTTTGATATGAAATGGTTCGAATGAGACTTTGATCCTGTAGCGATTGCGTTCCGTGGAGGGATAGCGAGTTTTATAGTTATTTTTCGCTATGCGGATTTGTTCTGCTAGGGATTCATCGAAGGGAAGAAAATAGTAACGCCGCGCGAGCAAAATGATTCCGAAAAAGTCGCGCATGTGTTCGATGTCTTCTACGGGTAGATCGGCCTTACGTGCTAGGGAGATCATTTTTGGGAACAAAAGATAAGCTGTCTCGGCTGTGCGTAGTGAAGACTCAGGATCTGGAATAAAGTGATTCAGAATTTTAGAGACGGCGTGATTGATGAAAAGTCCGTCCCAGTAGAGATGGATTAGGGGAGGGATGCGCACTCGGCGAAAGAAGATTTTTTGGCGTGCAAATTCCTCGATATAGAAAATTTGTTGAATGACTGTATCGGCGTGGTGCAGTAGTTCCAAAGTGGCAAGTGCGCGTCGTGATCCTAGGCTTTGTTCGATGGATTGCTCGATGCTGCGCTTGTAGCGAAACACATGGATCGCAACGGCGACGTTGAGGCGAATCCAAATATCCGAATGACGATTTCCACTCAGGAATGTGAGTCGGCGGAAGCGGTGCCAGCCGCCAGTTTGGCACCAGATTGACATGCCGACTACATTTTCGGCTTCCTCTAGTTCACGGGCGAAATGTTCACAATCGGCTCCGATGAAAGAGGGGAATTCTCCCGCCCCTTCGTATTCGCGGCGTGCTTGAAGCTCAATGATCTTGGCTTGTTTGACGTGGAAGAAGGCCTTGTTGAGTGGGATGTGGCGGAAGAAATCGCTCTCACCATGTTTCATGGAGACGATGAAATTCGGAGAATCGATTCCTGCCAGTGTTTCAGATAGAGTTCCGCGATGCCAGATGAGATCGCCGATGCGATGTGCGCCTACTGTCCAGGTGCGGAGTATTAGTTTCTTATTACGATTTTCAAATTCAGGAAGAAGCTTGCGAATGAGATGATTGGTTTCTCGAGGGTTGCGAAGATGAAGGCGGGTGCGGATGGGATCTTTGACGTCGACGCCATCGCTTTCACCGATGCGAATGATGATTCCAGAGAGCTGAGGAAAATCGTCCAACGTGTTTTGGATGAGAGTGAGATAGTAATTTTCCAACTCGGATTTACTATGTGAGATTGATTCTTCGATCGCTGCGGTGAGCGGAATGACATCGCTGGTCAGGAAAACTTTAAGTCCGAATTCTTCGGTAAGTATATCGAAGAGAGACGAAAATTGTTTTCGGAAAAACGTTATCTTGGCAGCGATTTCTGGTTCGTGCAGTGGATGTGTCGCAAGGTGGGCAAGGTCGTCGAGTGTGACGGCATTGTAACCGAGTGAGGAAATCTCACTTGCGAAGTCACGCATGTCTTGGTGAATGCGTTGCCATTGCTGAGTGGCTTCTAGTCCCGTTGTGAGAAGATGAGAAAATGGAATTTTCGACCAGTTGGTTCGGCTTTTCTTATAATTCCGAAAAAACGGACCGATGGCGTCAATGAGGAAAAGTTCCATGAAATATACATGGATAAAGCGTTTATGTGTGACGGTTTGCTAGCTGGGTGGTGTGACGGGATTGTCACAGGGAGATTGGAGGGAATAGTCGAACCCACGAATTGGATCTGCATCGCGAGGAGACTGGGTATATTTTGTGATAGCTGCATGAATTTTTTTATAACAACTCATCGATTAATAAATGCCGTATGAATTTAAGATATATTAGGAAACACGATTTCATTTGACTCCATCTGCGAAATATAATTTTTAACCAACGTGATTTCCCTCCTGACATCGCGCGCATCCACGCCGCTTGCTTTTTGCCACTTGATTGGCTTCTTAGAGGGATTGACGACAGGTCAAGCCACGGAGGTGAAAAGATGATTTCCCGTGGCTCTTGGCTCGGAAACGTCTTTGTTCTGTTGTTTTTCTCAGCATGGTTGAGCACCGTAACCGCCAAAGAAACGAGGATACAAAAGATGAATGTTCTATAGATGACTCTCAATCTTCCTATTTTGTAAATGCATTTTATGTTGATGGAGAAGTACTTAATACTGCTCAGGACATTATTCATAGTTCAATGTTATTTCCGCTCGGCATTACTTCAGGGGGTGATCAATTACCAGAGGCTCTGGGTACAAGAAGTGTTCTTCCGGTAGGACATCAGAATGCTGGATTTATTTCCAAGCATTATATGGAATCTGTTATTAATTCTTTGGAATATTTAAAAAGTATAAAATGTAAGTGTAAATCTGATGGAGTTCACATAGATTATATTTATTTCTAAACTATGATTCTAGGTAATCTTAAATGTGTTGAAGTGTAAAAAAGTAGAGATGAACATCCTAAATAAAATATTATTTGTTATTATTCTGCTTTTAGCGGGCTGTAATAATAATTCCGCGAGAGAAAGAGATTTCTTTGCTCGTGAGCGCATCAAAACCTTCAATCAATGGTTTCCAGATGGTTTCTATGATTATTGTCCCAGGCGGGGTATTGGAACTGAAAAGGAATGGCGATTAAGCGGTATTGCAGGAGATGATATTAAAATACATCTAACGGTGATTGATAGTTCTGGTGGAGCATGCAAGGATTATACATATTCCATAGCACGTGTCATAAACATTGTTGATTACGGAGGGGGGGTTAGTGGAGAAACTGTCAGTCTAGAATGGCACGTGATTAAGCATTCTTTTTGTAGCGTTCACGATGTGGGATTTCTTTAAATTGGTCGCGTGGTTCTGATAGAAGCTGGTAGTTTTTTGGTCTTCGTTTTCTTGCTCTAGGTTCCTGCCTAAAGGGGCGAGTATCGATGAGTTTCGTTGAGCAAATATCGATGAATTGAGCCATTGCGATAGCTTTTTTGCGGGGCATTCCTGCACAGCATCGAATACTTTCATGGCTGGCACAGACGAGATCTAGCACCCCCTTGAAGCTGATATGCCACACTGGATTTCCTATATTTCCTGCCGCCTTTTGCATCAGAGAGCGCATCAAATTGAAAGCGATCACGCTCATCCACAGGGTTTTATGAGCCATCTCAGGACTTTTAACTTCAAAGCATTCCATCCCAAGTGTGGTTTTTAAATCGCGCAGTTTGAGTTCAATATCCCAGCGCTGATGGTAAAGGGATGTGAGTTCTACTTCAGTGTATTGCTTATGATCTATGAGGCTTGTAACTAAAACCATCCGCGCTTTTTTACCCTCACGATTTTCGTAGCCGAAACGTATCAGCCGAAGTGTTAGCATTTCAGGCAAACGCTTCCATTGATCAGCCGAAAGTGTGCTGCCTGGAGGTTGTTGCGGTCGTTTCCAAGTGACGATTCGTTCGTTCGCTCCTATGCGTTTGCCTTGGTTCCAATCCAGTGCTCTGGCGCGCGCTTGATGCAGGCGCATCAGCACTTCAGAGCCATGAATAAGACTGCTGGCGATTAATTCGTAAGAACAAAAAGCTCGGTCTGCCAACAATAAGTCGCCCTCTTGTAAGTGTCTCACCAGGTTTGCTGCGGCCTTACTGTCGTGGTCGCTGTATCGGCAGGTTTCGATATGCTCCCACCCTCCATGACTAAGGTTGAGTAATCCAACAATACCCATAACAGGAAAGCCACAGCCTGACTTTTGAGAAGAAGGTTGCGGGTAGAGTTCTTGATTAGCCTCAGTGTCCATCAGTTGAACCGAGCTACCGTCCATCGCCTTGAGTGTGAAGCCTTGCCATTGGTTGCGAGTGTTCACATGACAGCCAAGGCGCGTGATGATGCGATTGTGAACTTGTTTGAGGAAATCAACCTGTAAGCGTTGCCGCGCTTGGCAATAGCTTGATGTGCAAGAGGAGGGAATCGGTAATTTGCAAACACGGCACCAACTCTGAATCAAGCCGACGGCTTTGGAGCATGAAGCGTTCGCCTCAAGAATTTGCGCCAGCCATGCCCAGAAGACAGGAATATGACCAAAACTGCGTTGGCGTTGTGTTGGGTCGATGGATTTTAGGAAATCACCGGAGAGGATGTCCTCGAAAAGGACAGCATAGCCGCTGAGTGAGTGCTGGGTAATAATGGCTCGGCTCTGACGGATCGCGGCTTGCATACGTCGCTTAGCAGTGGCAAAAATGGTCAGCGGAAAGTCGTTTAGGAATGGTTGTTTGGTCACACATTCTAACCGTACACCAAACGGCTTTCCGTCTTTATTTTTCAACGAAAATGGCCTTAATCACGTGCCATTCTGGCTAGAACCCTTTTCTTGGGATTTTATTACCGCGCAAAATCAGATTCTTTGTGCCAATAAATCAGCACACCACGGGCCGACGAGTGACGGACATGACCTCGGAAAAGAACTTTGGCAAAGTAAGAGCCAGCTAGAGATGAGTCTTTTTGAGGCGGTGGAAATTTGTCGGCAGTGTCATAGAATTGCACCTTTCACTAATTACAACGGCAACACATTTGCGGCAATCGCTCGGATCATGATCAAAAGATTAGATTTGAAGCCAGAAGATGAATTTTTGATTCGCAGTCTTGCGGGGCATATCGTCGCAGGAGTCGCTGGCGAAGATGAGCTCAAAGCATTTGAGGAGTTTTGTAAGACTCTCGGATGATTTGGATTTTGGATTGTGAGAGGTTGATTTTGGGTTGAAGGTCTGGGTATGGATGCGAACAAAAAAATGGGAGAGTTGATGGCGGAGATGCCGGGTGCGCGGCGGGCGTTGTTTGCCAAATATCATCTCGGGGGGTGTCAGAGTTGTGCGTTTGATGAAGCGGAAACTCTGGAGGAACTCTGTAAGCGCGCTGAGTTGGATGCGAATGAGGTGCTGGCGCATTTGCTCAGCAGTCATGAGCATGATTTGGCGATGCTGATTTCACCGAGCGAGGTGGCGCAGAAAATAACTGAAGTCACTTTCGTGGATGTGCGAACCCGTGAGGAGTTCGAGGCGGTGAAGATTGATGGCGCGGAATTTTTTAATCAGGAGCTTCAGGAGAAATTTTTCAGAGAAAAGCCATCTGGCTTGGTGGTGCTTTACGATCACACGGGCAAATATGTGTTAGATCAGGTGGCGTGGTTCAGGGGCCACGGGATGCCTAATACTTTTGGAATGAAAGGCGGGATCGATGCGTGGAGCCAAGAAGTCGATCCGAAGGTGATGAGGTATCGGGTGGAGGTTTGAAGTTTCAAAATTCAAGTTTCAAATCTCAAGGAAGAGGGCTAACGCGAATAGATAATTGAATTGTAAGTGCGGTCGAAATGATTGATAGGATATTTAAATACGATAGTGTTTTATGATGAGATCAGAAATGGAACAGGATTCTGGAGGAAGGCGTAAAAAATCCCATGATGGTTCCTCTCGTATTTTCAGTGTCGTCACTTTGTGGGTAAGTGCTCTGCTTGCATTTGTTTGGATGAGTTTTACTTCGTGCTTTTGTGGACATGGTTCTTGGATGACTTTAATTGGTACCATGCCTGCATTTTGTCATGCGAATTATGTCATCTTATCAAGACGTGGCTTGGGTGTTATTGAATATATTTTAGGTAGTGCGGCCTTTGCTGTGGTGACTTTGCTGTTTCTTAAAAATATTGCGGACATTCTTTGGCTTGGCCATGATCCTTTGCTTTAATGAGAATTCATGTTTCGCAACACAGTGAATGATGTAGTGTATGGCTGTCTTCCACAGGAGTTTGGAAAGTGCAGTAATTTGAAGAATCAAGAAGTAGGGACAGAATGTCCCCACGACGGACTGGGACTGCAAGTCCCAGCTACAATGGTGGAAACGGCTGATCGGAGATGATCCAGTCTTCGTTTTTTTCGATGAAGGTTTTCATGGCCCAATCGTGGGGGAAGAGGGCGACGAGCCAGCCGTTGGAATCGCGGGAGAGGACGGTGCCTAGCGATAGGGAGGGACGGGCTTCGGGGGCTAGGGGATCGCCTTCTTTGGGTTTGAGCCAGCGGGCGATCGACCAATCGGCGGATTCGATGCGGGTTTCGGCGGCGTATTCGCCCTCGAGGCGGTGCTGGAGAACCTCGAACTGGAGCGGGCCGACCGCGCCGAGCAGGACGCTGGAGGAGTTGGTAGCGGCATCTAACAGGGTGAACTCGGAGGCGACGCCTTCTTTGAGAAGTTGCTCAAGGCCGCTTTGGAAGCGTTTGTATTTGGCGGTTGATTTATTGGTGAGGTAGGAAAAGCACTCGGGAGCGAAGCGTGGGATTTCATCAAATTTGACTTCGGGGCAGGAGGCGAGGGTATCGCCGATGAGGAGATCGTAGTTTCCGACGAGTCCTACGACATCGCCGGCATAGGCGTCATCGACGGTTTCGCGATCGCGGGCGAAGAGGCGTTGGGAGTTCGCGAGACGGATGGTTTCTCCGGTGCGGGTGTTGATGACGTTCATGTCGCGTTCGAACTGTCCGGAAACGATACGGATGAAGGCGATACGATCCCGGTGTTTCGGATTCATGTTTGCCTGGATTTTAAAAACGAAGGCGGAGAATTCCTTGGAGGCGGGATGGACAGTTTGATTTTCGCTGACGCGTGGCAGGGGAGGTGGGGAGAGTTCGAGGAAGCGGTCTAACAGGAGTTGAACTCCGAAGTTGTTTGCGGCTGATCCGAAAAACACGGGAGTGAGGTTTCCGGCGAGGACTTCCTTGATGTCGAAGTCAGCGCCCGCGCCTTCGAGGAGCTCGAGTTCGTCGCAGACTTGGTTGTAGGTGATTTCGTCGACCGTGTTTTTCACAGATTCGTCATCGATGCCGGTGACGTTCACGGGTGCACGGAAGGCTCCGTGCGCGGTGCGCTCGAAGAGGTGGACGATTTTATTTTCCCTGTCGTAAACGCCCTTGAAGCGGGGACCATCGCCGAGTGGCCAATTGACAGGAAATGCGTGGATGCCGAGGACGTTTTCGAGTTCGTCGAGGAGGTCAAGGGTTGGCCGCGCAGGGCGGTCGAGCTTGTTCATGAAGGTGAAGATAGGGACGCCGCGGCGGCGGCAGACTTCGAAGAGTTTGCGGGTTTGGGATTCGATACCTTTGCCGGCGTCGATGACCATGACGGCGGCATCGACGGCGGTGAGGACGCGGTAGGTGTCCTCGGAGAAGTCTTTGTGACCGGGTGTATCGAGAATGTTGA